>FR878297.1:19222-20966 GCA_000434335.1 Clostridium sp. CAG:492 | reverse complement strand
ATCCTAAATAACTTGTTTTTAATTTCTATCATAAAAGTAATTGTTACCAAGCACAATTCATTGTAAATGCAACCTTTTTTTCATCTGTTTTTACACTATATATTGGTAATTGTTTTGATGTGGAAGATACTTCTAGCATTTTTGAATTATTTCTCATATAAAATGCAATTCCAAGTAAAATCATAACAGTAAAAAAAGAAACCATGTATGATACTATTTTATCCTTATTGCATACTATAAACATAATAAAAAACCTCCAAAATATGTATTATTTAATTGTATACATATTTTAAAGGTTTATGATTTATTTTATCAATTTAACATATTTCTTTTTTTCAACCATACCATTACAGTTAAAGTGACAACAAATGATACTGCTAATAATACTGGAAATCCATATTGATAATTTTGAAATGGTACAGGAACATTCATTCCCCATAAACTTGCAACTAATGTTGGTATTGCAAGTATTATTGTTATTGATGTTAAAAACTTCATTATATCATTTATATTATTTGAAATTATAGACGCATACATATCCATTGTCTCATTTAAAATATCACTGTATATTTTACTCATTTCAATAGCCTGCTTATTTTCTACTATTGCATCCTCTAGTAAATCTTCATCTTCTTCATAAAGTTTTATTATTTTTCCTCTTAAGGTTTTTTCCATTACAACTTCATCTGATTTTAGTGATGTTGTAATATATACTAATGCTTTTTCTAAATTAAGCATTTTTAAAAGATCATCATTTTTTAAATCTTTTTTTAATGTTCTTTCAATATGCTCTGTTTTTTTATTTATTTCTTTTAATAAATTCAAAAATGCTGATGAGTTTTCATAAAATAATTGAAATAAAAATTGGCTCTTTTTATATGTTATTACTTTTTTTCCAACTATTCTTTCCATTTTTTTAATAATGTCGTTTTCTTTTAGAGAAACTGTTATTACATATTCGTCTCTTACAAAAATCACACCAACTGGCATTGTTGTATATATTTCTACATCGTTTTCTTTTTCAATTATTGGTACATCTATTATAAATAAAATTGTTCCATCATCTTCAACATCAACTCTGGCTTTTTCTTCATAATCTAATGAATATCTTATAAAGTCTTGCTCTATTGCTAAATTTTTGCATACATCTTCTATTTCATTTTCAGTTGGATTTATCATATTAATCCAATTTCCTTTTTGATATGTTTGCACTTGACTTGTTATATTTGAAAACAAATCAGTATTATACATTTTTATCAAACTACTCACCTCTTTATTTTATTAATCAATTCTTGGTTTTAATTCTTCATATATTGGTCTTTCTTCTCTTATCATTGTTGATTTTCCGTGACCTGGATAAACTATGGTTTCATCTGGTAAATTTAATAACTTTTTTGTTATAGATGACATTATTTTTTCAAAGCTTCCAGTTGGTAGGTCTGCTCTTCCCCAAGTTCCTCTAAATATAGTATCACCTGAAAATAGTAAATTTTCTTCTTTGCAATATAAACAACTACTTCCTGCAGTATGTCCGTGGTGTATGAATAACTAAAAATTCTAAATTTCCTATATGAATTAAATCTCCATCATCAACTCGTGAAAATTCTGTTACTTTTACTTCATTCATTCCTATATATGTTGCTAGACTAATTTTGTCGTCAGTTAGCCCCTTTGCATCTGTTCTATGAATTAAAACTATTGCTCCTGTCTCACTTTTTAGTTGATTAACTGCTCCTATATGGTC
>FR878297.1:7535-19185 GCA_000434335.1 Clostridium sp. CAG:492 | reverse complement strand
ATGTGTCAAATATATATATTTAACTTTTGCATTTATGGTTTGTAACATTTCTTGTATCTTTTCAAATTCTCCACCTGGATCAATTACCATTGTTTCTTTAGTATTTTCATCTTGTACTATATAACAATTAGTAAATTCGTTTAACGGTGTTTTTATTTTTATTCTCTTTAGTATCATTTGATATACTCATTCCCTTCACATACTACTCATATATCTATTTTTTTCTATTTACTTCGTATACACTATCTACTTTTCGTAATGCTTTTACAACTGTATTTAATACATTTAAATTTTCTACTTCTATTGTCAAATTAGTTTCTGCAGTTCTATCTCTATGAACTTTTGAATCTACTGCAATTAGTGTACATTTATTATTTGATATTTCTTTTATTATATCAGCTAGCAAGCCATTTCTATCATTAGCAAGTATTTGAATATCTACATTATAAGATGATTTATCTTTATCACTCCATATAACATCTATAATTCTATCTCCTTGAGAAACTAGATCTTTTACATTTTGACAATCTTTTCTATGTATTGAAACTCCTCTTCCTCTTGTAATAAATCCTATTATTTCATCTCCTGGAACAGGATTACAACATTTTGAAAATCTAACTAGACAATTATCTATACCTTTTACTATTACACCATTACTAGATGTCCTATTTATTTTTGGCTTTTCTGTTGCTAGCTCCTCTATGGTTTTTTCTATTTCTTCATCTTGATTATCTTTTTTATAAGCTTCTAACATTTTAGCTATTATTCTTGATGATGAAATTGCACCAAATCCAACTGCTGAATACATATCATCTATTGTGTTAAATTTATATCTATTTAAAGCAACTTGAACATATTCATTTTTAAATAATTTGCTATAATTCATTCCTATTCTTTTTATTTCTTTTTCGATTAAATCTTTTCCTTTTACTATATTGTCTTCTCTTTCTGCTTTTTTAAACCACTGTTGTATTTTATTTTTTGCAGAAGAGCTTTTAACAAATTTTAACCAATCTCTACTTGGTCCTTTGGCTTGATCTGATGTTATAATTTCAACAATATCTCCATTTTTTAATTTTGTTACTATTGGCATCATTTTACTATTTATTTTACATCCTGTCATATGATGGCCAATTTCTGCGTGTACACTATATGCAAAGTCAATTGGTGTAGCTCCTCGTGGCAATACTTTTATCTGTCCCTTAGGTGTAAATACATAAACTTCATCTTCAAAAAGTTCTGTTTTTAAAGTTTTTAAAAACTCTTGTGGATCTTGCATATCTTTTTGCCATTCAAGAGATTCTCTTAACCATGCCAATTTATCATCTTGAACTATAACATTTGATTTTTTATTTTTATTTGCTTCTTTATATGCCCAATGCGCAGCAATACCAAATTCAGCTATTCTATGCATATCCCAAGTACGAATTTGAACTTCAAATGGAGTCCCTTTTGGTCCAATTAATGTTGTGTGTAATGATTGATACATATTTGGTTTTGGTACTGAAATATAATCTTTAAATCTTCCTGGCATAGGATTATATAATTCGTGAACTACACCAAGAGCAGCATAACAGTCTTTTACAGAATTTACTAGAATTCTTAATGCAAATAAATCATAAATTTGGTCTAATGTTTTATTATCTCTTTGCATTTTTCTATAAATACTATATAAATGTTTTGCTCTTCCTGTAATTTCAGCATCAATTTTTTGTTTTTTAAGCTCAGTATTTATTTGCTCTATTATCATTTGAATAAAGCTTAATCGCTCTTCTCTTTTTTTGTCTATGCCTTCTACAATTTCTCTATATTCTTCTGGATATAAATATTTGAAAGATAAATCCTCTAATTCCCATTTTAATGAATATATACCTAATCTATTAGCAAGAGGTGCATATAAATCAGCAGTTTCTTTTGATATTGCAATTTGTCTATCTCTTTTTAAATATTTTAAAGTTCTCATGTTATGCAATCTATCTGCTAATTTAATTAAAATTACTCTTATATCTTTACCCATTGCTAAAAACATTTTTCTGTAATTTTCTACTTGTTGTTCTTCAGCACTTGTGTATTTTAAATTTCCTAATTTTGTTACACCATCTACCATTTCAGCAATTTCTGGTGAAAATTCCTTTTCTAGGTCTTTTATTGTTACTTCTGTGTCTTCTGCTATGTCATGTAATAATGCAGCACATATCGTACTATCATCTAAACCTATTGTTGCCAAAATATATGCTACTTGTACTGGATGAATTATATATGGCTCTCCAGATTTTCTTAATTGATTTCCGTGTTTTTCTTTTGCAAATTCATAAGTTTTTCTTATATATTTAACATCAGATTTTTTGTTGTGTTTTTTCATTACATCTATAATATCATCTATAGTTGCATTTTTTGTTTCAGACATATATAAATCCCCCTTTTCATTATTTTAATATGATTTTCTCATATCTTTTAAATTTATTTGAACTGTTTCTCTTCCATTAAATTTATTTATTTCTAATGAACCAACTACGTCAACTCTATCCCCTAATAAGAAATCATTTACTAATTTTCCCATATTAAATCCTATTGCATCTATCACTATGTTTTTATCTCTTAATGTTAGTTTTATATGTTTTCCTTCTGATAATGCTCTTATTGATTCAATTTTTAAATTTTTGTATATAAATATAGGCATTTTATTTGCTTCACCAAAAGGCTCTAATACTTTTAGGTCTTTTACTGTATTTATGTCTATATCATTGCTATTAATTTCTTCATCTATTTTTATGACTGGTAATAGCTCATTTATGTTAGAATTTTTTGTATATTCTTCTACATCTTTTTTAAAATCTTCAAATTCAGATTTTTTTATTGTTATTCCAATTGCCATAGAATGTCCACCAAATCTTTCTATGTGATTTGGACAATTAGTTAGTGCTTCATGTAAGTCGAATCCTTGTATACTTCTACCAGAACCTTTTCCTTCATCACCTTCAAAACAGATTAATATACTTGGTTTATAATACATTTCAGTTACTTTTGATGATACAATTCCAATTACTCCATGATGCCAATTTTCTTTTCCTAAAATTATACAATTTTTATCTTTTTCTCCGTTTTCAATCATTGTAATTGCTTCATTAAATATTTTTACTTCTGTTTGCTGTCTATCATAATTATACTTATTTAATCTTTTAGCAATTTCTTGTGCTTGAACAATATTATCTGTTAAAAATAAATTTAAAGCTTCTTGCTCATATCCCAATCTTCCGCATGCATTTACTCTTGGAGCAATACCAAATGAAATTGTTGTAGAATCAATATTTTTGCACCCAGCAACTTGTAATAAAGCTCTTAATCCTACATTCTTTGTTACCGCTACAAGTTTTAATCCTAATTTTGATATAACTCTATTTTCATCAACTAATGGAACTATATCTGATATAGTTCCTACACAAACGATATCTAAAAATTTTAAATATTCTCGCTCTTCTAAATTAAATTTTTGTGATATCGCTTGTATTACTTTAAATACAACACCAACTCCAGCTAATTGATTAAATGGATATTTATTATCTTTTCTTTTTGCATCAACAACTGCCAACGCATTTGGTAATACTTCTGCAGGTTCATGATGATCAGTTACTACAGTTTCTAAACCTAAACTATTTGCATATTCAACTTCCTCGATTCCAGATATTCCGCAATCTACAGTTATCATTAATGTATAATTTTGACTTACTATTTTATCAATAGCATTTTTATTTAATCCATATCCTTCATCCAATCTGTTTGGAATATAACTATCAACATTTAATCCTCTATCTTGTAAGAATTTTTTAAAAACAGTTATACTTGTTATTCCGTCAACATCGTAATCTCCATATATTATAACTTTTTCTTGATTTTCGATTGCTTTTATAATTCTATTTACAGCAATTTCCATATCTGGCATTAAAAATGGATCATAAAAATCATTTCTTGTTGGGTTTAAAAATACATCAATATCATCTTGTAATTTTTTATTTGAAATTACAGTTGCTACAAGCCTACTTACACTGTATTTATTTTTTATTTCTTCTACTTCTTTAGTGTTTATATCGTAATATTCCCATTTTTTATTCATCCTTTTCTCCTTATAAGCTACAAATTTTCTTTATTGTATATCATTTTTGTTAATTTTAAAAGGGGTTAAGAGAAAAAAATTAAAAAGCGTAATATTAACGCTTTTTAGTTTTTTGTATTATAATTATTTTATTTTTTCTCCGTCTATGAATTAATGTTTAAATATATCTGACATTGATTCTGCTATGATTTTATTTATATCTGCTACCATTACATTAAATTTTACTTCTAAATCAAAGTAATCTTTTATGTCCTTATTTTCAACTAATATTGCATACATTTCTTGAAGCTTTTGCATTTTTTCTGGGTCTTCTTTTCCCTTTTCCATTGATAAAACTTGAACATCATACCTTATTTGTTCAAAGTCTTCTATTTTCTTTTTTAATTCTGGGTTTGACAAAACTGCTTCTCTTGCTTTTTTATAATTTTTATATTCAGAAGATTCTTGTATTTCTTTTGCCAATTTATTGGCTGTATTGTAAATATTATTCATAAATAATTCAGTCCTCTCTTGTATTCGATAGTGATTTATTTAACAGAATTTATTTTATTATGCATATGCATGTTTCTTTTTGAAACTTAGTAATTTTGTTATTTCTTTTTCTGAGTTTTGAGCTTTTACTGCTTTATTTTGTCTTTCTTGTTCCATTTGTTTTAGTTGTTTTTCTGCTTCTGTTTGACATATTGCTCTTTCATAAACATAATGTGTATCTTGTGCTATTTTATTCCAATTAAATTGCGCTTTTACTTTTGCTTTAGCATTTTTTGAAATATTTGCACATAATTGTGGATCAAATAGTAATGCTAATACTGAATCAGCAATTGAGTTTGGATTACCTGCATAACTTTTCATTCCATCAACACCGTGTTCAATTATTTCGTTTAAACCTCCAACATCAGATACAACAGTTGGTGTTCCTGAAAGCATAGACTCAAGTGCTACAATTCCAAAAGGTTCATATGTGCTTGGAAATACTGCAACATCTGCACACTTATACATTTTTTGTACTGCTTTAGAATCAAGGTATCCTGTAAAATATACTTTATTATCTATACCTAGATTATGGGCCTCTGCTCTTAATTCATCTATCATTCCGCCTTTTCCAGCTATAACAAGTTTAGCATCGTGATAACTATTTAATATTTTAGGCATTGCAGCAATTAAATTTTGTACACCTTTTTCATATACTAGTCTTCCAAGATATAAAATTATTTTTTCATTATCCATAGCATATTGTCTTCTAAAATCATAATCTCTATCTATTCCAGTAAAATTATTTAAATTAATTCCATTTGGTATTACATTTATTTTATCAAAAGGTAATCCGAATAGCCTTTGTAATTCGCATTTCATATAATTACTATTAACAATTACATCTGTAGATTCATATGTTAATAGCCATTCTGTATCATTTATATATCTTTGAACATCATCATGAATTCCGCTATTTCTACCTGCTTCTGTTGCATGAATTGTTGCTACTAATGGTATATTAAAAGATTGTTTTAATGTTTTTGCTGCATATGTTACAAGCCAATCATGTGCATGTATTACATCAAATTTACCTTCATTGTTTATTATTTCTGTTGCTTTTGAAATTAAATTAAAATTCAATTGCATAATCCAATCTGTAAAATTATTTGGTGTAATCATATAATTATCTACTCTATATACTTTTACTCCTTTGTCATTTTCAAAATCTGTCAAATTCGGTATATTTGCATCTTTGTATGTTACAACTGTAACTTCATGCCCATCTTTTATTAATCGATGTGATAAATCATGCACTACACGAGCTATTCCTCCTACAATTCTTGGCGGATATTCCCATGTTAACATTAAAATTTTCATATCACTTCAGGCTCCTTTCTAATCTTCTGTATAAAATAATCTTTCAAATTCTGATTATTTTTTTCTTTCTTTTACATTTTATACAACTTTGATTTAATTGTAAATAAATTTTTACTTTTTTTTTAATTTTGTTACAAATTCTATTGAATTTATTATAATTTTGATATAGTATATCATTAGCATAATTTTAATCTAAGGAGGAAACAATGTTAGAAAAAACTAATGAGAAAAAAAGTAAAAAAAGCACATCTTTATTTTCAAGATTTACTTCTAAAAAAAGAAAATCTATGTCAAGTACAGAAAAACAAAATAAAAATGTGAAAAAAATTGCAAAATGCATCACTTTATCATCTGAAGAAATGAAAAAAGAGCTTGAATCTATCGTAAATAATAATGAACATTCTAAAATTGTTGAGTATTATGATTTACCTTATAGATATAATCAAACTGTAATAAAAATTTTAGCTCAAACACCTCATTCAATATTTATATATTGGGATATATCAGATGCAGATAGAAATGCAATGGAGCAAAAATATGGTGATAGATTTTTTTATGAAACAAAGCCAATTTTATTAGTACATAATCAAACTTTAAACTATTCTTTTGAAATTGAAATTGATGATTTTACAAATAGCTGGTATCTACATACTCCAACTAGTGATTGTATATTTAATATAGAGCTTGGTAGAAAAAAAATAACAAATTGTAATGATATTAGTATTGATACAAACGATAATTTACTACATATAGCATCATCAAATACAATAGAATCACCTAATGACCACGTTTTAAAAGATACTTTAAATAAACCAGTTTATTTTAAAAATATAAAAACTAATGAATTAGAAGAACGAAAAGTTTCAAATTTAAATGCTATACAAAATATTTACAATATTTTTGAATTTTATGGTGAAGATGAATTTGAACAAAACCCATCTTCTGGATTTAAAATTTAATTAATGGAGAATTTATAATGGAAAAAAATATACAAGGATATGTAAGTTTTGTATTACATGCACATCTGCCATTTGTTCATCATCCAGAAAGTGAAGATTATTTGGAAGAGCAATGGCTATTTGAAGCAATATCTGAAACATATATTCCCTTACTTATGAATTTTGAAAAACTAGTTGAAGAGCATGTTGATTTTAGAATTACAATGTCACTTACTCCTCCACTTTTAAATATGTTAGATAACAAATTGCTTCAAGAACGCTATATAAAATACTTAAAAAGTCATATAGAACTTGCATCTAAAGAAATAAAGAGAACAACTTATGATGAAAGAGTTAATTCATTGGCTCATTATTATTATGATAGATATTCACATGATTTATACTTTTTCAAAGAAAAATATAACTGTAATTTAATTCAAGGGTTTAAACACTTTCAAGATATTGGTGTATTGGAAATTATAACTTGTGGTGCTACACATGGTTATTTCCCTATATTATACACAACAGAGCAAACAGTAAAAGCACAAATTGCAGTTGGAGTTCAAACATACGAAAAATATCTTGGAAGAAAACCTAGAGGTATTTGGCTTCCAGAATGTGGATATGTTCCTGAAGCTGATAAATATTTAAAAGAATTTGGAATTGAATATATAATAACAGAATCTCATGGAATTTTATATTCTAATCCAGCTCCACTATATGGAACATTTGCTCCAATAGTTTCACCAGAAGGTGTTGTTGCTTTTGGACGTGATATAGAATCTTCTAGACAAGTATGGAGCTCTATTAATGGATATCCAGGAGATTTTAATTATAGAGAATTTTATAGAGATATTGGTTATGATGCTGATTATGAATATATAAAACCATATATTGCCTCAAATGGTGTTCGTGTAAATACAGGAATAAAATACCATCGTATTACTGGAAAAACAGAAAATAAAGATTATTATAATGTTCAATGGGCTCATGATTCTGCAGAAAAACAAGCAGGTCACTTTTTAGATAGTCGTGTAAAACAAATTGGTGAATTAAGCAAATATACAGAAAATCCACCTATAGTTTTATGTCCTTATGATGCTGAACTTTATGGTCATTGGTGGTATGAAGGTCCATATTGGTTATATATTTTATTTAAAAAGATTTATTATGATAATTGTAATTTTAAATTAATAACACCTGGTGAATATATTGATAAATATCCTAAAATGCAAGTTGCAACACCTTGTAGATCAAGTTGGGGTGCTAATGGTTATAGTGAAGTATGGCTTAACCCTACTAATGATTATGTACATAGACATTTGCATAAAGCTGGTGACCGAATGGTTGAACTTGCTCACTTATTTCCTCATACAAATGATGAATTGCAAAAAAGAGCTCTTAATCAATGTGCACGTGAATTATTATTGGCACAAAGTAGTGATTGGTTATTTATTATAACAAATGGAACTATGGTTGATTATGCCAAAAAAAGAATTAAAGACCATATTGGTAGATTTACAAAATTGTATAATCAAATTAAAGATAATAAAATTGATGAAAATTTTGTTGAATATTTAGAGGAATATGATTGTATATTCCCTGATATTGATTATAATATTTATTATTAAATAAAAAAAATCTTATTTTACAATAAGATTTTTTTATTTTTAGTTTTCTGCTTTTTTATCTCTTTGCATTAATCTGTATACTGCTTCTTTTGGATTTTCGTTGTTAAATAGTACATTATATACTTCTTCTACTATAGGCATTTCTACATTGTATTTTTTCTTTAATTCATAAGCAGATTGTATATTGTCTACACTTTCTATTACCATTCCTACTTCTTTTTTTACTTCATCTAGTGATAATCCTCTTCCTATTAATCTTCCTGCTTTTCTGTTTCTGCTATGTTCACTGCTACATGTTACTATTAAATCACCTAAGCCAGTTAATCCATAGAATGTTTCTTTTTTTGCTCCTGCTTTTACTCCAAGTCTTGCAATTTCAGCTAGACCTCTTGTTAATAGTGCTGCAAATGTGTTATCTCCAAAATTTAGCTCTACTGAAATTCCTGCACAAAATGCTATTATATTTTTTAGTGCTGAACCATATTCGACTCCTATAACATCATCTGATGTATATACTCTCATATTTTTGCTCATAAATATATCTTGAACATAATTTCTAACTTCTTCATCCTCAGATGCACTTACTAATACTGTTGGTATTCCTATTGAAACTTCTTCTGCGTGGCTTGGTCCTGATAAAGCTCCAACTTTTACTCCTGGTATTTCTTCTTTTATTACATCTGTCAATATTGATAATGTTGATTGCTCTAATCCTTTTGAACATACTATTATTGGTTGTTTTTCTACATCTACAAATTGCTTATATTGTTTTACAATATCTCTTGTAAATTTTGATGGAGTTACATGTAATATTAAATCTGAATTTTTTATAACTTCTTCATAACTTAATGAACAAGATATCCCATCTGGAATTGTTATGTTTGGTAAAAATTTACATTTTCTATCATTATTTATTAAATCTGCTTCTGATTTATCAAATGACCAAATTTTTACTTTATTTCCAATGCTTTCAAGGTACATAGCTAATGCTACTCCCCAACTTCCGCTTCCTATTATTGCTATATTCTTCATGTTAATTCTTCCTTTCATTTGTTATATTAAGTTATATTTACTTTTTAAAGCTTAATTTATTCTCTTCACCTTTATATATTCTTTTTAGGTTTGACCTATGATTAAATATTACAAAAACTGCCATCGCAATTCCAAATATTATATAATTACCTTCATTTACTAAATAATGGCTATTATCTCCTGTAGTTATAAATATAGTTAATACTGGGAATAAAACTGCTGCCATTATTGAACCTAATGAAACCATTCTTGTTAATGCCATTACTAAAAGTGCAAATACTAAGCATATTAAACCAATTTGCCAATTTATTAATAATAAAATTCCAAGTGATGTTGCAACACCTTTTCCGCCTTTAAATCCAAAATATACTGGGAATGTATGTCCTACTACTGCGAAAAATCCGGCTAGTTGAACTAATATTTCTGGTTTAACATTTGTTGCTATCTTTCCTATCCAAAAAGCTACTAAAACTGCTACTACACCTTTTAAAATATCGCATATTAAAGTAAGAGCAGCTAATCCCTTTCCGGCACTACGAAGCATATTGGTTGTACCGGCATTTCCGCTTCCTTTTTCCCTTACATCAAAACCTGCAAATTTCTTACTAAAAATTATTGAAAAATTAACACTTCCTATTGCATATGCAATTATTGCTACTAAAATATATACTGCCATAAAAAATCACTCCTTCTTTTGTTTAATCTTTATCTCTTTTTTCTCTTACAATTATTCTAATTGGTGTACCTGTTAAAACAAATTCTTTTCTTAATTGATTTACCAAATATCTTTCATATGAGAAATGGAATAATTGTTTATCATTTACAAACACAATAAATGTTGGCGGTTTTGTTGACGCTTGTGTCATATAAAATATTTTTAGTCTCTTTCCTTTATCTGTTGGTGGTTGAACAATTGCTATTGCTTCATTTAATACTTGATTTAAAACAGATGTTGATACTCTCATTGCATTTTGACTTGCTACAGTATTTATAAGTTCATATAATTTTTCTACTCTTTGTCCTGTTTTTGCAGATATAAAAATTATTGGTGCATATGATAAATATGACAATTTATTGTATATCTCCTTTTTATATTTTTCTACTGTATTGTTATCTTTTTCATATTCATCCCATTTATTTACAGCAATTATAATACCTTTTCCTGCCTCATGTGCTTCTCCAGCAATTTTAGCATCTTGCTCTGTTACACCTTCATTTGCATCAATCATAAAAATACAAACATCTGATCTTTCAATTGCAAGACTTGTTCTCATAACACTATATCGCTCTAAATTTTCTGTTACTTTGCTTTTTCTTCTAATTCCAGCTGTATCTATGAATACATATTTTCCATAAGAATTTTCGAACTCAGAATCTATAGCATCACGAGTTGTTCCTGCTATATTGCTTACTATAACTCTGTTTTCGCCTAATATTTTATTTACTAAAGATGATTTTCCAACATTTGGTTTTCCTATTAAAGCAACTTTTATAACTGTACTATCATCTTCCTCATTATCATTTTTTGGTAGTTCTTCATAAATTGCATCTAAAACATCACCAATTCCTAAAGCATTGATTGATGATACTGGATGAGGATCACCTAAACCTAAATTATAAAATTCATATATATCGTCTGATGTTTTTCCAAAGTTATCTGCTTTATTGCAAACTAAAACAATTGGCTTTTTAGACTTTCTTAACATTAATGCAATTTCGTTATCTGCATTTGTAATTCCTCTTTTAATATCTGTAACAAACACAATAACATCTGCCATGCTTATTGCAATATCAGCCTGGTTACGCATTTGAGATACTATTAAATCTTCTGATTCTGGCTCTATTCCTCCTGTATCAATAACAGTAAAATCCATACCACGCCAATTAGCATCTGCGTATATTCTATCTCTTGTTACACCTGGAGTATCTTCTACTATTGATATTCTTTTGCCAACTATATAATTAAAAAAAGTGGATTTACCTACATTAGGTCTTCCAACTATTGCTACTACTGGTTTTGACATATTTATTTTCCTTTCATTTTGTTTTAAATATTTTATAACAGTTTATATGATTAGTCAATGGCG
>FR878297.1:7096-7397 GCA_000434335.1 Clostridium sp. CAG:492 | reverse complement strand
GACTATATAATATTTTTAATGTATTATAATAGATATTTATATATAGATAGGAGATTTAATAATTATGTTATGTTCAGTTTGTAAAAAGAATGCGGCTGTAATATTTATAAATAAATCAAATGACGCCAGTCAAATGGAGGGACTATGTTATGAATGTGCTAAAAAACAAGGCATAAACCCTTTGGATGCTTTAGCAAGACAAGCTAATTTATCAGATAGCGACATTGAAAATATGTCTAAACAATTTGAGAGTATGTTTAATGATATATCAGAAAGCTCTGATTTAAATTTTGAAGACTCT
>FR878297.1:6737-6995 GCA_000434335.1 Clostridium sp. CAG:492 | reverse complement strand
AAAAATCAGCAAGTAATTCTAATAAAAAAGTTAAAACAGAAAAAAGACAAAATAAAAAACATAAAGCTTTAGATAATTTTGGAACAAACTTAACTTTAAAAGCTAAAAATAATCAACTAGATATGGTTATCGGTAGAGATAAAGAGCTTGAAAGAGTTATACAAATTTTAAATAGACGTACAAAAAATAACCCTTGCCTTGTTGGTGAACCAGGCGTTGGAAAAACTGCAATTGCCCAAGGATTAGCTATAAAAATCG
>FR878297.1:589-6687 GCA_000434335.1 Clostridium sp. CAG:492 | reverse complement strand
CTAAATAAAGAAGTTTATTTATTGGATATGACTGCTGTTATTGCTGGTACTCAATTTAGGGGACAGTTTGAAGCAAGAATGAAATCTATAATTGATGAATGTAAAAGCTGTGGAAACATTATTTTAGTAATTGATGAAATTCACAATATTATTGGTGCTGGTGATGCAGAACGCTCTATGAATGCAGCAGATATTTTAAAACCATCACTTTCTAATGGTGAAATTCAATTAATTGGAACAACAACTTTAAAAGAATATAGAAAATATATTGAAAAAGATAGTGCCTTAGAAAGAAGATTTCAACAAGTTTTAGTTGAAGAGCCATCTGTTACAGACTCTGTAAATATACTTGATGGTATAAAAAAATATTATGAAGACTTCCACAAAGTAAAAATATCTACAGATGTTATAAAACAGGCTGTTATCATGTCTGAAAAATATATACATGATAGATTTTTACCAGATAAAGCTATTGATGTATTAGATGAAGCTTGCTCTGAAATAAATTTAAACAATAAAGATTTATATGAATTGGAAGTACTAAAAAATGAACTTCAAGATGTTCAAGCTGAAAAGGCTGAGGCTGCTCAAGCTGACTCTACAGAAGATTATCAAAAAGCAGCTGAATTAAAAATGCGTGAATGCAAACTTCAAGAGCAAATTGATGCTTTAAATAAAAGTATGAAAGTTGTTTCTTTAACAACGCAAGATATTGCAAATGTAATTGAACGTTGGACAAAAATTCCTGTAAAGAAAATAACTGAAGAAGAAACACAAAAATTATTAAATTTAGAGCAAAATCTTCATAAAAGAGTTATTGGTCAAGATGAAGCAGTAAAATCTGTTTCTAGAGCTATTAGACGTAATAGAGCTGGATTAAAAACTACTAAACGTCCACCCTCTTTCATATTTGTTGGACCAACTGGTGTTGGTAAAACAGAACTTGCAAAATCACTTGCTTATGAAATGTTTGGTGACGAAAATTCAATAATTCGTGTAGACATGTCTGAATATATGGAAAGTCATTCAACAGCTAAACTTATTGGATCACCTCCTGGATATGTTGGATATGATGATGCCGGTCAATTAACTGAAAAAGTTAAAAGAAAACCTTATTCAATAGTTTTATTTGATGAAATAGAAAAAGCTCATCCAGATGTATTTAATTTATTATTACAAGTTTTAGATGATGGAAGATTAACTGATAGCCAAGGAAACACTGTAAGCTTTGAAAATACAATTATCATTATGACTTCAAATGTTGGTTCAAATTTAAATACTAATTCAATAGGATTTAATAATAATGAAACTGCAATAAACAATAAAGTTTTAGATAGTTTAAAAGAAACATTTAGACCAGAATTTTTAAATAGAATTGACGAAATTGTTTCATTTAAAGCATTAACTAATACAGAATTACTTCAAATTGTTGATTTAATGTTACAAAATACAAATAAAGCATTACAAGATAAGGATATTATAATGAACATATCTGATTCAGCTAAGAATTTCTTATTAGAAAAAGGCACAGATTTAAAATATGGTGCTCGTCCTTTAAGAAGAGCTATACAAAGATATGTTGAAGACGAATTATCAGATTTAATTTTAAAATCGAACTTAAAAAACGGTCAAACAGTTAATATAGATTGTATAAATAACGAATTATCTTTTGTAGTAGAATAATATAAAAAAAAACGGAGGTTATTATGAAGAAAAATATACCAAATATACTCACTTTATCAAGGTTTGTTTTAATACCATTTATTATAGTTTCACTTGTGTGTAACAAATATTTAATAGCTTTCATACTTCTTACTATATCAGGTTTAACTGATGTATTAGATGGTTTTATAGCAAGAAAGTTTAATTTTATAACAGATTTTGGAAAACTAATAGACCCATTAGCAGATAAAGCAACTCAATTATCAATTTTAATAACTTTATCTTTAAAAACAACATCTTCTGGTGAACCAATTATTCCTATATGGATATTGTTCATAATTTTTATAAAAGAGTTTATGATGATAGCAGGAGCCTCTTTCCTTTATGGTAAAGATTTAGTTGTATCTAGTAAATGGTATGGAAAACTTACAACTGTTTTATTTTACATTGCAATTGTTTCTTCTTTTATAATTGCTTACTTTAATATACCATATAGATTTGATACATATATTTATTATTTAGGATTAGCAATGACTATATTCTCATTAATTATGTACTTTAATTCATTTTATGCAAAAGGATATTTCGAAAATTTAAAGAATTTAAAAAAGTAAGACTCTAAGGCGAAACTTAATGTTTCGCCTTTTTTATTCAAAATCTTCTAAGAAGATACTTAAATCTTTTTTTCCAATTATTTTAATCCCATTTTTTAAGTTTTCTTGATCCTCTTCTGGCAGATATTTCGTTAGTATTTCTGTATTTTTTACGAAATGCTCAGCGTTATTTTCATCTATGTTATAAATTGATATATTACCATTATTCTCCTTTACAATATAATGTTCAGAACATATACCATCCACTTCCTTAGATATAATTATTTCTTTTTTGGAAAACCTTGTAACATTCCAATCTGTATAATAGTTTTCGACTTCTTCTTTTGTCATATTTACTATAGCAACTGGAACTTTGTATTGCTCTTTTTCTGTATGTCCACATTTTGAAAATGTTTGTTCCATTATTAGTGTTGTATTTGGAAGTACAACTTCTTCTTCAACATTTGTGGATATAGTACTTTCATTTACAATTTCTACTTTGTTTATTGTATTATTTACAATATTTTCTTCTGTTAACTTTGGTTCATGAATTCGCTCTATATAAAAAATTAATGTTCCTATTATTATAACTGTTAAAATTATACATGTTATTATTATGCTTCTTTTATTCATTTTCATCAACTCTCTTTTTATAATATTTTTATTATTATTTGTAAGGTGAAAAATTTTATTCAATTTTTTTGGATTATCCTCCCTGAAATACCTATTTTAAAAAGCTTATAATAATTTTGTCACTTTATATTTTTTACCATTTGTTTTTATTGTTATTTCCCCCATTTCATCTGTTCTATATATTTTTATATTTTGATTTTGTAATGTTTGAATTGTTGTAATTGCTGGATGGCCAAATTTGTTCTTCTTTCCGACTCCTATTAATGCCTCTTGTGGTTTTACTTTTTCTATAAAATTCATGGTTGATGATGTTTTTGAACCATGATGTGGTATTTTTATAATTGTCGCTTTTAATTTATTTGTTTCATTTTTATATGTTTCTATTATTTTTTCTTCAGCAATTTTTTCAATATCTCCTGTAAACAGTATTGAAAATTTCTTATAAACCATTTTACATACCAATGAGTTGTTGTTTATTTTGTTATCTGATATTGGTTCTAAAGCATCTGGCCATAATACTTCGAAATATAAATTTTTTTCTATATATATTTTTTCTCCTTTGTTTGCTATTTTTATATTTATTTTTTCCTGTTTTGCAATTTTTAAGAATTTTTTATAGTTCTCGTTATATTCAAATTGTTTACTTATAATTACATTTTTTACCTTGATATTTTGCATAACATATAGTAATCCTTGACAATGATCTGAATCAAAGTGAGAAATAAATATGCAATCAATTACTTTTGACCTTCTATTTAACAAATATGGTAATAATATATTTTCACCCACATAATCCTCTCCTATTTCATTTCCTCCACCATCTATAAGAATTTTCTTATTATTTCTTGTTTGTATAAATGTGCAATCCCCCTGGCCCACATCTACAAAGTGTATATACATATTTTCGTCTATTAATCTAGCTATATTTGTTATAAGGCAAATTAATATGTATATTATAAGTAACTTTTTGGATAACTTTTTTAGAAATAATTTTTTAGATTGTTTTGAATTAAATTTTATAAATTGAATTATTACTATTACATAATACACGATTACAGAAAATAAATATGGCGTACATATAATTATACTTGTAAATTTTAATTTAGATAATATACTCACCATTCCAATCAAACATTTTAGAAGAAAATTTAATAGTATTGATATTTTTTTAGCCAAATTTATTGAGAAAAAAGAAACAAAAATACTTATAAAAATTAATGGCATTATACACGACAATAATAAACTTGCCAATATATTTGATATTATAAAGATGTACGAGAATTTATGATAATATATAATAATTATTGGAAGAATTATTATATTTGCTGATATGCTTAATGATATTGACTGTTTTATATATTTTGTTAGCTTATTTTTATTTAATATTTTGATATAATTAAGCATTTTTACGATTATATTATAAAACAGTAATATTCCCAATGTTCCTCCTGATGAGAGCAAAAAACTTAAATTTAATATAGAATATGGGTTTATTATTAATATTACTAAACTTGCCAAGCTTAAATTAGTTAAACTATCAGATTTTCTATTTAATAATTCTGCAAAAATATATAATACAGTCATTATTGTTGCTCTTACAATTGATTCGCTATTTCCAACTAAATTGCAAAATACAGTTACAATTATAATTAAAATAATATTTTTCTCAGATTTTTTACATCCTAATATCATATATGAAAAAAATAAAATAATGTATGTCATATGCATTCCCGATATTGCAAGTATATGTGATAAATTGCATATAGAAAAACTATCTATAATTTTTTCACTTATATTTGATTTATCACCTAATATCAAAGCACTACATATGTCTGCCGAATCTTCAGGCATTATTTTATACAGTTTTTGTTTCAAATTCTCATATAATTTATTTACTAAAATATTATATTTTGACATTTCGCCATTACATATTACTTTTATGCTATCATTATTAGCAGTCACAGTTCCAAATATCTTTTTTGTTCTTAAATATTCATTGTAATTATATCCTTTGTAATTTCTTTTATAATCTGCTATTTCAAATTTTCCCACTGCCCTTACTTTATCTGCATATTGAATATTATTATTTTTCTTTGTTTTAAGAATAATCTTTATGTTTTTGAATTTTTGTGGATTAGTTATTTTCATAATATATTCTGTATTGTAATCTGATTCTTCATATTTATTTAATATTATACCTTCAATTTTTATATCATCTATATTCGTATATTTATTATATCTATTAGAAGTTATATGCATATACATACATGCACATAAAACTACAATCAGGCATGCACTTACCGGCTTATTTTTACTTCGTATAATCATATATATATTTAATATTGTAAATAGAAAGATGGAGATTATATTATAAAAATATAACCCCCATATTAAACCACATATATAACTTATAGTAATTATAACAATTTTCCTTTTCAAAAATACTCCTTACTACAAACCCCTATTATAAAATTCTTCTAGCTGTTACATATCTTTGTTGATATGAAGCTGATGATAATGAAGAAATTGTTACACCTGTTTTTGGATTTGATGCATGAATAAATTGCCCATTTCCTATATATATTCCAACATGACCAATTTCTGTTTTAGCAGTATTTTTAAATATTAAAATATCTCCTGGTTGTAAATTACTTTTACTTACTGCTACACCATCATTAGCTTGTGTTTTTGAAGAACGACTTAATGAATATCCAAAATGTTTATATACATATTGGACAAATCCTGAACAGTCAAATGAACTTGGTCCATTTGATCCATAAACATATGGATAACCTTGAAATGTTTTTGCATATGCTACAATTGCATCTGCAGATTTATTAGTTTCTGTTGTATTTTTTTCTTTTTGTACTTCAACATTATTTTCCTCATTGTTTTCAGTTAAACTATTTGAACTTCTTGATGTTGTTTCAACTTTTTTTGATGAAAGCAATGATTTTTGAATATATGCTTTTTTTCCATTAATATCAACTATATACCAATCACCATCTTCACCTGTTACAGTTACTTTATCATTAGTGTCAAACTTTTTAACTACACTTGATGATTTATTTGCTTCACTTCTTGCATTTACAGAAGTTCCTTTTACATAGTATGTCTTTGATGTTGTTTCTGATTTTTTATCTTCTTCCTTTTTATTTTCATCAGCTTTGACATCATTATTTTCTGTTGTAGTATTAGTATCATTATTGT
>FR878297.1:333-558 GCA_000434335.1 Clostridium sp. CAG:492 | reverse complement strand
TATTGTCTTGAGTTTTTGTATTATTCTCGTCATTATTTAAAGTTGTTTGCTCTGTTACAGATATCTTTGCTGTTAATACCCAACCTTCTTTTGATTCATTTTTTACATAAGACCATGCTCCTGCTGAACTTAATACTTCATATTTTTCGCCAGATTTTGTTTTATTTATCTCATCACTATTAATTAATGGTATTATTCTTATTGATACTTCTTCTGATGCAGTAG
>FR878297.1:0-153 GCA_000434335.1 Clostridium sp. CAG:492 | reverse complement strand
TTTACTTCATTTTTTGTTGTATTGTTATTGTCTTTTACTTTAATATATTGTTTACTAACATATCCAACTTTGTTTCCACTTTTTATTTTACACCAATCACCATCTTCACTAATTACTTCTACTTCTGTATTTTCATCAAGTAGCTCTAATATT
>FR878296.1:1591-2605 GCA_000434335.1 Clostridium sp. CAG:492 | reverse complement strand
TACCTTATTACCTCAGCTCTTTCATCATCTACTTCTGGCATTTTTGCTCTTATTCTTTTCATTAACTTGTCACAAATTTTATCTATCATAGGCTCTCACCTCTTCCTTGATGCAATAATATACCAAAAATAATTTGTATTATCATTTTGTATATAAACAACAAAAAAAATTATATATAAAATTTAAAATTAAATTTCATATATAATTTTTTGCTGTTTCGTATAATATTTTTTTATATACAATCTTCTAATATTTTCCACGAACCTATTTTTTGTGGATATAGTTCGAATTTCATTTCTTGTTTTGTTATTGGATGGATTATTTTTAAACTATATGCCCATAAACATATTTGCTTTCCGTGGCCTCTTCCGCCATACTTTTGATCACCATATATGCTATGATCTCTGCTTGATAATTGTACTCTTATTTGATGATGTCTTCCAGTATGTAAATTTATTTTTACTACAGATAAGTTTAAATCTGGATCGTATTTTATTACTTCATAATCCAATTTTGCAAGTTTAGAATTTTTTGTTCCTTCTTTTACCACTTTACTCATATTTTTTGCTTGATTTTTTAACAAATAATCTTCAAGCTCTCCCTTATCTTTTTCAAATTTTCCATTTACTATAACTAAGTATTTTTTTTCAAACTGTTTTAAACGAACCTCTTCGCTTAATCTTGATGCTGCTTTTGATGTTTTAGCAAACACCATTACACCACCTACTGGTCTATCTAACCTGTGAACTAATCCTAAATATACATTTCCTGGTTTATTGTACTTTTCTTTTATATATTGTTTTATTATTGTAAGCATATCTATATCACCTGTTTTATCAGCTTGTGATGGTATATTTACAGGCTTCTCTACAACTATAATATGATTATCTTCATATAATACATTTAAATTTTGCATTTTTTTACTCCATTTCTAATTAATAATGATAGATATTTTTACATATCTATCACATAATTTTTATGATTCCCATCTTCCATATATTCCACAAGGTAAAA
>FR878296.1:443-1555 GCA_000434335.1 Clostridium sp. CAG:492 | reverse complement strand
TAAGTTAGAATTTTGCATTGGAATTCCTATTTCTCCATTTGAAAATTTTCCTTTTGCGTGTATATTTAATTTTAAAATATTTTCTAATACCATACTCGATATTCCTGTTGTATATGAATTTATTAGGAAAAATAATGGCTTATCTGTTAGCACTTTAGAGCATAGCTCTACTAAATCATATATGTTGTCTTCAAATTTCCAAACCTCGCCATTTGTTCCTCTTCCATATGATGGTGGATCCATTATTATTGCATCATATTTATTATCTCTTCTTATTTCACGGTTTACAAATTTAACAACATCATCTACAATATATCTCACTTTTCTATCTTGTAATCCTGAAGATGTAACATTTTCTTTTGCCCATGAAACCATACCTTTTGAACTATCTACATGACATACTGATGCTCCAGCTGATAAACATGCAACTGTTGCTCCACCTGTATATGCAAATAAATTTAAAACCTTTATTTCTTTATTTGTACTTTTTATTTTATTTATCATCCAATCCCAATTTACAGCTTGCTCTGGAAATAGTCCTGTATGTTTAAATCCCATAGGTTTTATATTAAATACAAGATCTTTATATTTTACTTGCCATGCTGAAGGTAATTTTTTATTATAATTCCAGGCACCTCCACCAGTATTACTTCTTGAATATTTTGCATCTGCTTTTTTCCATTTTTCTGGATATGTCTTTTGTTTCCATATTATTTGTGGATCTGGTCTTACAAGAGTTATGTTATTCCATTTTTCTAATTTTTCACCATTTGCCATATCTAAAATTTGATAATCATTCCAATCACTTGCTAAATTCATGTTACATCTCCTAATTATAAACTTTTTAATATTTCTATAAATTTTATTACTAATGCATAATCAACTGATATTATTATTGCTGTTAATATTACTATAAATATAAACATTTTATCTTCTTCATGCCATTTTTTTGAATGTTCTTTTTTTCTATGTGTTCTAAAATTCACTTTTTTCAGTGATTCTATAATATAAGCCATTATATTATCCCCCTTGACTTATATTATTATATTCATAGGTTGTCCAAATTAGAACACCTTTCTATTATAACATTTTTTTGATTTTTTTCAAGTAGC
>FR878296.1:256-401 GCA_000434335.1 Clostridium sp. CAG:492 | reverse complement strand
CTCTATGTGGTTGTTTCGCGCATTTCGTACTGCACTACAATTTTCTACTTTTGTTGAACTTGCACCTTCTGTTACAAAAAAATATTCTAAATTATATTTTTTTGATATTTTTTCTACCTCTGAACAAAAAGCTTTTGCTTTTATT
>FR878296.1:0-142 GCA_000434335.1 Clostridium sp. CAG:492 | reverse complement strand
GTTTTTCATATAATTTAACTGCAAGTTTATTACTTTTATATACCCATAAATATATTGGTTGGTAGTTATTTAAAATAATATTTTTTATTATTCTAGTTCCAATGCCTTTTTTTCGACTACTTTTTATTACATACATTGTATC
>FR878295.1:8192-16425 GCA_000434335.1 Clostridium sp. CAG:492 | reverse complement strand
TATTATTGTGCTATTTTCAAATATATTAGAATAATTTTCAATAAATATCTTTTTTATTGCTTCGTTTTGATCAAATAAATCTTTCCACATACTCATTGATATCATTTTTACATTTTCTCTTACAATTTTTTCATTTTCATTTTGAGCTAATCGTGCAATAATTTCGTTTACTAATTTATAGTTTGCTGCACTACTTAAACATATATATTGAAAGTCTTGTGCTATATCTAGCTCATTACTATTTAATACATTTTCAGCATATTCATTTTTTTCTAATATATTTGATATATATTGAATTTTTTTCATATAATCATCAAAATTCATATGTTTATCCCCCAAACTTTTTTCTTGTGTTTTATTATTTGCTATTATTTTATATTATAAAAATATTATTTTCAACATATTTTTGCAAAATTATTGCATTTCTTTCATAATCGTGCTAAAATCTTTTTATAATATTTGTTTAAGAGCTAAGTATTAAATTAAGTTTTATTAGAGAGACTATGGTTGGTGAAAATAGTTTAAAACAATTTAAGAAATCTACTCTTTCATACATTTAATGAAAATTAAACCGATTTATGCTAGGTTATAAGCATACTTGAGATATACTTTTTTAGGTATTAATTAAGGTGGCACCGCGAAGAATTATCGCCCTTATGTTTTTGCATAAGGGCGTTTTTGTTTTTAATAACACCGTTTGTTATAATTTTTTACATGTTAACTAGCTAAATTCGTTTTTAAGGAGGAATTTTTATGAAGAAACAAAATGAAGTTTGTATTGGTAAAATCTACAGACACTTTAAAGGTAACTATTATTTTGTAGAAAATATTGCATATGATAGTGAAACAATGGAAAGAATGGTCGTATATAAACCTATTTATGAAAGAACAGACGGCAAAAAAATATGGATAAGACCAGAAAGTATGTTTTTATCCGAAATTTCTACTGACAGACCAGATAACATTACTGGTCAAAAATACAGATTTCAATTGTGTGAAGATTTATCTCACAATTTTATGAAATAGATAAATTTTATAGCTAATACATATATTTTATTAGCACGAAAGGAGAAAATTATGATAGATATTAAATTTTTAAGAGAAAACCCTGATATTGTAAAGGAAAATATCAAAAAGAAATTTCAAAATCATAAATTACATTTAGTTGATGAAGTAATTGATTTTGATAGTAAAAAAAGAGCTGTTAATTTAAAAGGAGATGAACTTCGTAGCAAACGTAATTCATTAAGCTCTGAAATTGGTAATTTAATGAGAAATGGAAAAAAAGAAGATGCTGAAGCTATAAAAGCTGAAGTTCAACAAATTAACAGTGAACTTGCTGAAAATGAAAAATTAGAAACTGAATATGCTGAAGAAATAAAATCTAGAATGATGAAAATTCCAAATATTATAGCTGATTCAGTTCCAATCGGTGAAGATGACAGTAAAAATGTTGAAATTCAAAAATATGGTGATCCTGTTGTTCCAGAATATGAAATTCCTTATCATGCAGATATAATGGAATCATTGTGTGGACTTGATTTAGATGCTGCTCGTAGAGTTGCTGGTAATGGCTTTTATTATTTAGTTGGTGACATAGCAAGACTTCATTCTGCTGTATTATCTTATGCAAGAGATTTTATGATAAATAAAGGTTTTACTTATTGTATACCACCTTACATGATTCGTGGTGATGTTGTTGATGGTGTTATGAGTTTTGAAGAAATGGATGCTATGATGTACAAAATTGAAGGTGAAGATTTATATTTAATTGGTACTTCTGAACATTCTATGATTGGAAAATTTAAAGGACAATTATTAAAAAAATCTGAAATGCCTTATACTATGACTTCTTATTCTCCATGCTTTAGAAAAGAAAAAGGTGCTCATGGTATTGAAGAGCGTGGTGTTTACAGAATTCATCAATTTGAAAAACAAGAAATGATTGTTGTTTGTGAACCTGAAGAAAGCTGGGATTGGTATGATAAAATGTGGTCATATACAGTTGAATTATTTAGAAGCATGGATATTCCTGTTCGTACACTTGAGTGTTGCTCTGGAGATTTAGCTGATTTAAAGGCTAAAAGTTGCGATGTTGAAGCTTGGAGTCCAAGACAACAAAAATATTTTGAAGTTGGAAGTTGCTCTAATTTAACAGATGCACAAGCTCGTAGACTTGGAATTCGTATTAAAGGTGAAAAAGGAAATTATTATGCTCATACTTTAAATAATACTGTTGTTGCTCCACCTCGTATGTTAATTGCTTTATTAGAAAACAATTACAATGAAGATGGTAGTGTAACAATTCCAGAAGTTCTTCGTCCATATATGGGTGGAACAGAAAAATTAGTTCCAAAGAAATAAACTTTAATTTACTTAGGCAAAATTGTACAAATTTTATACTTTTTTGCCTTTGTTTTATAATATGCAATAAATTTTTATATTAAATATAAAGTCGTATTGTAAATATTTTGATTTGCAAATTTTATAATATATTTTAAATTATACCAATAAAAAGAAAGGAGTGATTTTTTTGATAGTAAAAAATCCAAAATTTGAAATTTCTGCTGTTAGTCCAAAACAATACCCTACTAATGGTCTTCCAGAAATAGTTTTAGTTGGTAAATCTAATGTTGGTAAATCTTCTTTTATCAATACTATGATTAATAGAAAAAAATTAGCTAGAACTAGTAGTGAGCCTGGAAAAACAAGACAAATAAATTTTTATAATATAGATGATAAATTTTACTTTGTAGATTTACCCGGATATGGTTATAGCAAAATGTCAAAGGTTGAACAAGCACGAGTTAACAGTTTTATTGATGAGTATTTACATATTAGAAAAAATATTTCATTAATTATTCTTTTAATAGATATTCGTCACGAACCAGGTGCTAATGACAAAATGATGTATGATTATATTATAAGATCTGGTTTGCCTTTTATTGTTATTACTAGTAAAGCAGACAAAATTGCTGTTACTAAGGTAAATTCGGCTGTGGATAGTATTCAGTCTATTTTAAATCCTATTAAAGACTTTACCTTTTTACCTTTTTCTGCAGAAAGAAAAATTTATACAGATGATGTATGGAAAATTTTAGATGACATCGTAGGTATTGAACAATAATATAAATAGTAGTATAATATATTAGTAATGTGAAATTTATTTTGATTTCATTTGTAATTTGTTTATGATTGGAGAAAATATGAAAAATAATACAATTGCAACATATGAATTTAATAGTATAATTTCAGATATTACTAGTAATGATGCTGTAAAAGAAATGAAAAAATACAATCAGCATTATGATTGTAGCTGTTATTCACATTGTTTAGATGTTGCCTATATTAGTTATTTAATATGTAAAAAATTAAAGTTAGATTATCGCTCTGCTGCAAGAGCTGGTATGCTTCACGACTTTTTCTTATATGATTGGCGTGTACGACAACCTGGTAGAAAAGGATTTCACGCATTTAGACATCCATACATAGCTTACAAAAGAGCATCTAATTTATTTGATTTGAATAAAAAAGAAAAAGATATAATAATAAAACATATGTGGCCATTAACCATTATTCCACCACATTATATTGAATCTTTTATAATAACTTTAGTTGATAAATATTGTGCTTTAAAAGAATCTTACAATTATTATTCAGGTAAGGTCGTTTCTAAAAAGTTTTTACGATATGCTTCGTTTTTATTATTAGCTTTTATTATTCACATACCTTAAAATGGACAGTAACTTGTCCATTTTTATTTTTTTATTATATTACTTTTCATTATATATAAATCATTAATTATTTTTATTATGACAAAAAAAGAAGTACCTTAAGTACTTCCTTTTTATATATTATTCTTCTGTTGAAGCTTCTGCTTCATTTCCAGATTCAGCTTGTACAGCTTCATATTCTTTAAATATAGCATCTTGTATTTTTTGTCTTGTTTCTTGGTTGATTGGGTGAGCTATATCTTTATGTTCACCATTAGCTTTTTCTCTGCTAGGCATAGCAATAAATAGACCCTTTGGGCTATCAATAATTTTAATTCCATGAACAACGAATTCGTTATCGAATGTTACTGAAGCAACTGCCTTCATTTTGCTCTCTGAATTTAAAGTTTTGTTTAAACGTACATTTGTAATTTGCATTTGAGCACCGCCTTCCAATGTTAAATATTTTTTTTGTACATACTGTTATTATATCTATGTACAATTATATTATTCTCCAAAAACATTTTTTTTCCTTCTTTTTTTTACATATTTTTAAAATTTTTTTTATTTTATAAGGGCTCAGTCTATTTTCTCTATCAATGAGGGATGGTTGTCAATGTGTCAATGGGGACGGTTCTTTTTGACAACTTTAGGCATACATTTTGGATGTAGCTTTAAAGTTGTCAAAAAGAACCGTCCCCATTGACACATTTGTGGTTTTGATTTTGTGAATAAAGTTTGGAAATTTGGGTATTTTATATTGAAAATTTCATATTATTTTTATATAATAGGATTATCGAAAATTTAGAAAAAATCAAAATTAAAGGAGTGTGCATTACATTGGCTAACTTAAATCAATTGAAACTTTTTAAAAATATACATATGAGAGGAATTGGCGGTACAAGTATGAGTGGTATTGCTGAAATGCTTAAACACTGGGGATTTCACGTTACTGGCTCTGATGACAATTCTTCTGAATTAACTGATAAATTAATAGCTAGAGGAATTCCAGTTACTATCGGTTATGATTTTAACAATTTATCAAAGGCTAGTTTAGTTGTTTATACTGCAGCTATAAAACCTGATGATCCAGAATTATTAAAAGCAAAAGAGCTTAATATTCCTACTGTTGAAAGAGCTGACTTTTTAGGTGAAATTACAAAGGCTTTTGCAGATACAATTTGTATTTCTGGAACTCACGGAAAAACTACTACTACTTCTATGATTTCTTTATGTTTTATTGAAGCTGGATTAGACCCATCTATTCAAGTAGGGTCAATTTTAAAGCAATTAAATGGTAACTCAAGAATTGGTAATAGTGAATACTTTATATTAGAAGCCTGTGAATATGTTGAAAGTTTTTTAAGCTTTTATCCAAAAACAGAAGTTATATTAAATATTGATAATGATCACCTAGATTATTTTAAAAATCTTGATAATATTAAATTAGCATTTGAAAAATATGTAAAACTTCTTCCTAATGATGGACTTTTAGTTGTAAATGCTGATGATGAAAATTGTTCAACTTTACCTAAATGTACTAGTGCAAAAATTGTTACTTTTGGTTTAGAAAAACAAAATTCTAATTTTATTGCTCGTAACATTTCATTTAATGCTAACGGTTTTCCTACATTTGATGTTTACTATAATAACAATTTTTATAAAACAATAAGCTTATCAGTTCCTGGAAAACACAATGTTATAGATGCTTTAGCTTGTATTGCAACTTGCCATTCTTATGGAATAGATAAATCTACTATTGCTGATGCATTAAAGAAATTTACTGGTGCTCATAGACGTTATGAATTTGTTGGAACATTTCACGGTAATGTAAGTGTATTTGATGATTATGCTCATCATCCAACAGAAATTCAAGCTATTGCAAATGCTACTATGCAAAAGAAACATAATAAAGCTTGGATAGTTTTCCAACCACATACTTATAGTAGAACTAAAAATTTATTACACGATTTTGCTAAAGCTTTAGCTCCATTTGATAATATAATTATTACAGATATTTATGCAGCACGTGAAAAAAATACATTTGATATAAGTGCACAAGATTTAGTAGATGAAATTACAAAAATTGGTAGAAAAGCTATTTATATGTCTGATTTTCACGAAATTGCACAATATATAAAAGACCACGCTATCAATAATGATATTGTTTTAACAGTTGGAGCTGGTACAGTAACAAAAATTGGACCAATGCTTGTTGATGATTCAGATGAATATTAATTAATATATTTTAAACTTAAAGTAATAAAAAAGAGAATTGAGTAAAAATTGTAACTCAATTCTCTTTTTTTTCTTATTTTAAATTTTCTTTTCTATTTATTTTCTTTTACATAATCGTCCTGTGATAATTTAGGATATATAAATTTCATTCCATTTTCAACTAATTGTCCATCTTCTATATGTGATTTAAAAAAGTTATTTGAACCTAATAGAAAATACTTATATTTTAAATCTTGGTTTATTTTGCCCTCACCTATTATAACTGGATCATCCCAAGTTGCATCTATTGCATACCAGTTTCCGTGTAGATATACATAGTTCCAAGCGTGATTTTCTCTACTTCCTGTTTCTAGGTCAATTCCTTCTCCTGATACTAATACACACGGAATATCTAATTTATCCATTAGTGATTTAAATAATCTGGCATATCCCTCACATACTACTGTTTTATTTTTTAATGCTCCATATATATTAGCATTATCTGATAATTCTTCCATATTATATGTTAAATTATCTACAACCCAATTATGTGCTTTTACTATTTTATAATAGTCATTTTTTTCTGTTATTGTACTTAAAATACTGTTTTCTTTTTGATTAACAAATTCTATTGCATTATCTACATCTTTAGCTGATGAAAATCCATTTATTAAATAATTTGAATTTTTTCCTTTACTTATATAGAATTCGTATGTTGTTTTAGAGCCTCTTTTTATTGTTTTTGTTACAAGGCACATTTTTGAACCATCAATATAAAATATATCAACATTATCGTTTCTAAAGGCATCCCAGGCATTTTGAAATGAATTCATTAAGTCTGTCGCCATATCATCACTTTTTGATAAACTAGATAATTTTGAGGAAATTTTTATATAGTCCTCTCCATTTTTTATTTTTTCTAAATTATTAAGTATTTCTGCATATATTAATTTTGATGTTTCATCTAGTTGATTATAATAATATCTATTTTGCGTATCTTTTATTTCATATGTTGTGTTATCTTCATTATCTGGTTCATAATTTTCAATAATATAAGATAAACTTCCATTTGTTTTGTCATTAATATCATTTAAAACAATATTAATTTTTTCTTTTATATTTGCTATATATTTGTTATTTTTTAGAAAATTAAAATGATAACATCCATATATAAAAAGAATAAAACTTGCAATTATCAAAATTTTTATAATTATCCAAACTATTGACTTTTTTTTACGCTCCATATTCCTCCTAAAAGGTAAATATTAATAAACTTCGTCTACACCTGTTGCAATAACTGTTACTATTACCTCATCGCCTAAATCTTCATTGATTACTGTACCAAAAATTATATTGGCATCTTCATCTACAATATCATTAATGATAGCAACACTGCTATTAATTTCACTTAATGATAAATTCTTACTTCCTTGAATATTAATTATTATTCCTTTTGCACCATTTATATTTACTGCTGTTAATGGATTGTCAATTGCTTTTCTTGTTGCTGCCGCTAGTGCGTTTTCACCTATTGCACTACCTATACCCATATATGCTAATCCTCTAATGCTTATAATTGTAGATATATCAGCAAAATCTATATTTATTTCACCAACTGTATTTAATAAATCCGTTATTCCAACAATGCCTTGTTTTAAAGTGTTATCTGCTTGTTTGAATGCATCTACTATTGTTACATTATCAGAATTTATTTTTAATAATTTATCATTTTCTATTACTATGAGAGCATCGACATTTTGCTTTAATTTTTCAATTCCAGCCATTGCCTTCTTTTCTCTCATTTTTCCTTCAAATTTGAATGGTTTTGTTACAATTCCAATTGTTAATATTCCCATTTCTTTTGCCATTTCTGCTATTACAGGAAGTGCTCCTGTACCTGTTCCTCCGCCCATTCCGGCTGTTAGAAATAATAAATCTGTATTTACTAATGATGCTGCTATTTCTTCTGCATTTTCTTTTGCAGAATTTTCTCCAACTTCCGGGTTAGCTCCAGCTCCAATTCCTTTTGCTTCATTTTCACCAATTTGTATGATGTTTTGGGCTTTTGATTTTGCAGCTGATATTGCGTTTGTATCTACTACTATAAAATCTACATTTTGTATTTCGTCTTCTATCATACGGTTTACAGCATTGCTACCTCCACCGCCAGCACCTAATACTTTTATTCTTACAATAGTTTCTTTAGTATTTAATTCGCTACCCATATTATATTTTCTCCTCTCACTGTTCTTTGCTTTGTCTATTATATATGTTAATTGTGAATATTTCAATATTTATGAGGA
>FR878295.1:6274-8115 GCA_000434335.1 Clostridium sp. CAG:492 | reverse complement strand
ATATTCGTGATAGCTTTAATTTATATTTTATTTAATTTAAACTATTATAATAAGCATTATATAATTTAGCATAATACCCATCTTTTTGTAATAATTCACTATGATTTCCCTGCTCTAATATTTTACCTTTATTTAGTACAATTATTTTATCAACATTTACTATTGTAGATAATCTATGTGCTATAAATATTGATGTTTTTTCAGCAGATATTTTATCTACTGATTTTTGTATTAGCTCTTCTGTTGTTGTATCAATATTTGCTGTTGCTTCATCTAATATAAATATTGATGGATTTTGTGCAAATATTCTTGCAAATGCTATAAGTTGTTTTTGTCCAGCAGAATACGAATTACCTCGCTCTGCAGAAATTTCGTTTATACCATTATTTTGCGAATTTATAAAATCTGTAGCAGATGCTAATTTTACCGCTTCATTTATTCTTTCATCTGAAACATCAGAGTATAATTTAATATTATCCTTTAATGATTTTGCAAATATAAATGGATCTTGCAATATAGTTCCAATATTTTCTCTAAGTGATTTTAAATTAATATCATTTATATTAACACCATCGAGTAAAATTTCACCTTTTTGAATTTTATAAAATCTATTAATTAAATTAGTAATTGTAGTTTTTCCAGACCCAGTTTTTCCAACTAAAGCAATGCTTTCTCCCGGATTAATTGTAAAACTTACATCTTTTAAAATCCAATTTTCATCTTCATATGCAAACCAAACATTTTTAAATTCTATTTTTCCTTTTACATCTTTTAGCTCTATTCCAGAATCATAATCTTCCAAATATTCCTCATGCTCTAATATTTCATATATTTTATCTATAGAGCTTGTTGCATCTTGTACAATTTCTACATTTTCTATTATTCTATCTATTGGTTCAAATATCTTTCTCAAATATGTTATAAATAAGTATATAACACCAACTTCTAGATTAACACCAAGCCATTTATTTGCACAAAATAATACAATTAAGGAAATTCCTATATTTTCTATTAAATCAATTAATCCTGGTAATAAACCATATAGAACTCCTATATTTTTAGATGAATTTCTATAATTTTTTGTGTTTTCTTCGCACTCTTCTTGTTTTTCTTTTTGCCTATTAAATATTTTTATTAATTTTATTCCATATATAGATTCTGCTAAAAAAGTATTTAATACGGTTCTATATTCTTTTGATCTATTAAATATTTTTTTCAATATTTTAGAAATTGTTATTGTAACAACTAACAATAATGGTATTATTAAAATATTTATTGCAGATAACTGGATGCTCATATATATCATCATTGTAAGTAATCCTAATATGATTATTATATCTTTTGGAAATGTTGTTATTACTTCACTAAATAAGGCATAAACATCTTCTGTGTCACTTGTAACTCTTACGTATAGTTTACCAGATGGTGTTTTATCATGAAATGTTACATTTGATTTTTCTATGTATTTATATAATTGATTACGCAAATTATACATTACTTTTTCACCCATATTATTTGTAGTAATTCTGTTTATGTAATCAACTATATTGCCTATTATTACGATTAGTATGTATATTACTGCTATTGTTGTGATACTTATATTATTATATATGTATAATTTTTCTGGCAAATACTTGTCCATAACTTGCTCTAATAAATATGGTTTTACTAGTTCGCATATGTCTATGAATAAAGCCATTAGAGTGACTATTAGTATTGTTTTTTTGTATGGTTTTACCATTTTTTTAAATCTTTCTATTGTTTTTTGTTTCATTTTTCCTCCTTTCAGATGTTTGTATTCAAATTATGATTGTATGTTTTTCTGCAATTTGGTTGTTATA
>FR878295.1:4787-6215 GCA_000434335.1 Clostridium sp. CAG:492 | reverse complement strand
TAGTAGTGATGATTGTGCTTTGTGTGCTTGGTTTTGGTAGAATTCTTGATATTTTCCGTCTTTTTGTAGCAATGTTTGGTGGTTCCCTTGCTCTACTATTTCACCTTGTTCTAATACTATTATTTTGTCGCAGTCTTTTATATCTGATATTCTGTTTGATACTATTATGCAGGTTTTGTTTTTTGTTAGCTCTTTTATGTTGTTTAGTACATGTTGCTCTGTTCTGTTGTCTAATGCTGAAAATGTATCGTCAAATATTATTATATTGCTGTTATTTAGGAATGCTCTTGATATTACTACTCTTTGCTTTTGTCCTCCGGATAAATCTATTCCTTTTTCTCCTATTACTGTATTTATTCCATCGTCCATATGTGATATTTCGTCATATATCATTGCTTGTTTTGTACTATCTTCTATATCTTCATCTTTGTATTCATCTTTAAATAAATTTATATTTTCTTTTAGTGTTGCTGAAAATAAAAAGTTGTCTTGTGTTATGTAACATATATTATCTCTTATTATTTTTACTGGTATGTCATTTATATCTTTTCCATCTATAAATATTTTTCCTCTTTCTACATCATATAGTTTTAATAATAAATTCATTAATGTAGTTTTTCCACTTCCAATAACTCCGATAATTCCAAGACTTTCACCTTTTTTTATGTCTATATTTATATTTTCTAATACTGTCTCTATATATCCTGGATAATTGTATGTTAAATTTTTTATTTCAATATCTCCATTTAATTTGTCTTCATTACTTTTTTCAAAATTATCTATTTCTTCTTCTGGCAATTTAAACATTTTATCTAATCTATCAAATGATACTTTGAATTTTTTTGATCTTCCAAATAACCAAGGTATCCAATTTACTGGTCCTTCTAGTATTGCTAAATATCCATTAAATGCGATAAAATCTCCAATTGATATTTGACCTTGCAAAACTAGTTTTGAACCATATAATAATGAAATTGCATATGCTATTCCAAATCCCAAACTAATACATACAAATAATAAATTTTGATTTATTGAAACATTTATATTGTTTTTCTTTAAAGTTTCATTTTTAAACTCAAATTCATTAATTTGTTTTTCTTCTCCACAAAAGGCTTTCATTGTACGAATACTGTCTGTGCTTTCTTGTACATATTCAGAAAGCTCTGTAAAACTTTTTTGTGCCAATTTAAAACTTTTATCCATTCTATTTCTTATAAGAATTATAACTACTATTGTCATAAAAATTGGTATTAATGACACAAGTGTTAATTTTATGTTAGCAGAATTACTCATCATTATAATTGCTATTGTAAAATTGGCAATTATTCTTGTTCCTGTTGAAATAAATTTTGCAGTTGTCATTGTAACTTTTCTTAAGTCACTGACAAAATATGACATTATTTCCCCATTTTTTATTTCGTCTAAAGT
>FR878295.1:0-4746 GCA_000434335.1 Clostridium sp. CAG:492 | reverse complement strand
CCTTTGTTTTAAGAAGTTTTGTAAATAGTCTATCTTTTAAGTCTTTGTCTATATATATGTTTGTTCTAAAGTCTAGATTTTTCCATAATGCTCTTGTAATTAAAATTCCTATAGAAATACTTAATAATTGAACTATAGACTTTATAATTTCAGATTTGTTTGATTCTGCATTATATAGTAAGTCTATCATTCTGCCTACTATTTTTGATGGATATGCTATAAATATTACACTTATTATTATTAGTATTATTTCTATTAAAATTTGCCATTTGTATTTTTTTAGACTCTTTATGAGCTCTTTCTTCATTTATCCCCCTCCTTTAATTGGCCTTTTTTTATATAAAAGCATCAAAAAAAGACAGACCAATAAAAATCTGCCTTTTTAGTTTATGCTTTATATAAAAATGATGCAATTTTTATTCGTACTATAAACAGGCTATAATACAAATAAATTTTACATTTGTTATAACCTTAGTATTTAATTTTTGTTTTCACTCCAAATTTTCATCATTTTTATCACTTCTTTCTTTAAAATATAGATATATGTTAACATTTTTATCAATTTTTGTCAATATATTTTATGTAATCTTACTTTAGATAATTTATTATTGATATAACAAGATCAACCACTGTTCCTGTTAGTACTGTAAATATTATTACATTTTTAGCTTTGTTTGAGATTTTTGATGATATTTTTCTTACTTTTTTTGCTATAAATGGATGTATATCTTTCATAAATATTACTGATAATAAACCCCAAAAAGCTGAAGCTGCTAAACATACTCTACCTTGGATATTGTATGGTTGCTTTGAGTAATCCCACCATCTTATACCAAAGCATACTTCTAATATTAATGATGTTAAATATTCTAATATTGAACACCATAATGTTGCAAATATAAGTCTTTTGATTACTGACCCCTTTCCATTTAACCTTTGTGCAAGTAAAACTAATACAAGTGCTGCAAATCCATACATTGGACATATTGGTTCATATAAAAAGCCTCTATTTTCTAATACCCCATCACTTACAAATACTATTGATACATCTATTAACCATCCTAAAAAAGCATAGATGTAAAAAAATACGATATATATTTTTAATTTGTTAAATCCCTCTTTTATCATACTAAATTTCACCCTTTCTTGCTTCACTAAAATGTACATATATTTTTATATTATATTTACTCTTTTCTCTTTTTCCATGAGACAATATTATTTGCTATTATAAAAATTACAGAAAAAATTAATATTATTCCCATATATATTATTATGTTATTTATTATTTCTTTTGTAAAGTTTGTTGTACTTGCTATTGTGTTATTATTCGTTATAAACCAGTATGATGGTAAAATTTTTGCACAATTTAATACTGCTTCTGGTAAATATTCTTGTGGTACAAATGCTCCACATATGAAACTTGAACCTAGTGCTATTACATTTACAATTCCATTAATTGAATCCTTACTTTTTACTAAATTTCCTACAAATGACCCTATTGTAAGTGCTGTTATGCAAAATATAAATGAATTTATTATAAACCATAGACCATTTGTAGTTAACATCACATTTGAATATAGTATAATGCTTATTGTTACATATATAAACCATATGAAAAATACTAAAAATGCATTTCCTAATAATAATTGTGAGTTTATTTTTTTGTATGATGTTTTACTTATTATATTTCTTCTTTTAATTTTTTGTTCATTAAATTCTCTAATTACAATACCTGCTATATATATGCATAATACTAAAAATCCATAATTTGCAAAATTATAATAAAATTTTACTTTTGTAAGAACAGCAGAATCCATTTTATTTTCTACTTTAATATCAACTGTTTTTTCTAAATCTTTGTTTATATTATTTATTATTTCTGTTTCATTCATTCCAGAAATATTGTATGCTTTTGCAATATTTAGATATTTTTCTAATAGCATTTCTGTATAAGTTGCATAACTATTTGTTGATTTTTTTATTTCTATTTGCGGATTTTCTCCATTTAAAAATTTTTCAGAATATCCTTTTGGTATTTTTAAATAACAATTTATTTCTCCATAAAATAATGCATCAGCAAGAGCTTCATCTTCATTTGATATATCAACAATTTCTGCATTTTTGGATACATAATCTACAAAGTTTTTAGTAAAATCTGCATCATTATCTTCATTTATTATTGTTATTTTTGGTTTTTCTGCTAAAAAATTTGTTGTGTCTTGACTTGATGTGTTTGTTGCAAATATTGCAAAAAATAATGTTATTCCAACATATATTAAAATCATAGGATATTGTTTTTTTACTATTTTTAGATATGCATTAAATACTGTCATATTTTTGCCTCCTTATAAAAATATAAGAAATTATTATCATTATTGCCGAAAATATGGCTAAGCTTATTATGTTATTATAATATCTTGTCATTGTGTCATAATAATATAATGAATAAAAACCATCTGTTATCATATTTACAGGATTGATTTTTGCTAAAATTGGAGCATTATTTTGAATTGCATATTTCATTGTAACTCCCATCATTCCTGCAAAAAATGATAGTGTCATTGTAATTGCAAGTACAATTCCTGTTTTAATTCCATCTGATTTTTTACTTGATACTCCAACCAATAAACCAAGTGAAGTTCCTGCTAAACATCCAAATAATGACAATAAACATACATAACCAATATTTCCACCAAAACTTACTCCTAATATACAATATAAATATCCTATTAATATTAAAATTTCAATGTATTGTATTATAAATGATACTAATAACGAAATTAGTAGCACTTTCATTTTATGAACTGGTGCAATGCTTGTTCTTGCCCCTTTAGTACTTAAATTAGCAGTAGTTTCATCAACTACCATTAATCCTAAAAAGCCACCGTATAAACATGCCATACCAATTAATGTATAAAATTCAACTTCCATCATATTCATATTTTTACTTGATGAGTCATTAAAATATTGATTTTCTTTAAAAAATATATCTATTGCAGCTTTTTTTAATGATTCTGGATTATACTCATATATTTTTGTTGCTACACTTTCATATTGATATGTTTGCTCTATTACATATTTTATTACAGTTTGATTAATACCATTTTCTTTAACTATTACAGATGTTTTTTCTGCTGGCAATATATATCCGTCTATATCACCATTTTCTAATAATTGTTTTGCTTCTGATTCATCAACATATTTTATGTTAAATAATTTATTATCATCATCTTTTGAAACAGATTCTAGTACAGTTTTTAATGTTTGATTATTATCGTATTGTTCATTTTTTATTACTGCTACATCAATTACTTTTAACTTCTCATCATTTTGTATATCTGAAAAAGCCAAATGAAATAATGTTGCTAATATTATTGGAAATATCATTGTCCAAAATATTACACTTTTTTTTCTTAATAATATCTTTAACCTATTTTTAAATATATGAAAAAACATTAGTCCCTAAGCCCCTTTCCTGTTAACTCTAGGAAAACATCATTAAGGCTTGGTAGCTCTGAAAATATTCTGCTATACTTGATATTATTTAATTTTAAAAACTCTATCAAACCAGTTAAGTTTTCTTCACCTCTTTTATATGTAACACATAAATTTTCGTTTTCTTTATTTACACTTAACACATTTTTTAAACTTGACATTTTACTTATTATTTCATCAGTAATATTATCAATTGTTATTGTAATTTTTTCCCCTGTTGATATTAGATTTTTTAGCTCTTGTTTTGTACCTGATGCGATAACTTTTCCATTATCTATTATTACAATTTTAGTACAAATTTGCTCAACTTCTTCCATATAATGTGTTGTATAAATTATTGTTGCACCTTCTTCATTTAGCTTTTTTATTCCATCTAATATGTTATTTCTACTTTGTGGATCAACAGCAACCGTTGGTTCATCAAGTATTATAAGCTCTGGCTTATGAGCTATACCACATGCAATATTTAATCTTCTTAATAAACCTCCACTTAATTGCTTTGGATAAAATTTTTTAAACTCAGCTAATCCAACTAAATTTATTGCATCATTAACATATTTTTTTCTTTCATTTTTATCTTTTATATATAATCCACAAAAATAATTAATATTTTCATATACAGTAAGCTCTTCAAAAACAGCAACATCTTGGAACACAACACCAATTTTAGATTTTATATCATAGCTTACTGGAGTCATTTCTTTTCCAAATATCTTAATACTTCCTGAGTCAAAATTTAATAATGATAATATACAATTTATTGTTGTTGATTTTCCACTTCCATTTGGCCCAAGTAAGCCAAATATTTCTCCTTTTTTTACATTTAATGATAAATTATCTATTGCCTTAAATTTTCCTCCATATGTTTTATTCAAACTATTTATTTCTAAAACATTCTCCATCCCGCTTTTCTCCTTTAATAAAACTAATTATTATTTTGTATTTTATTTAAGCATTCAAATATAATTTCATTTTTCTCATCTTCTGTTAATTTTCTTCCAACAACATTCATCTGTCTTTGCATTTGTTGTACTGCTTTTTCCAAGGCACTATCTAATTTAGCTGTTGAAAAATTATCTTGATCTTTTTTTATTCTTTTAAAAACACGCTCTTTTTTTATTGCATACACATAGAGCGAAATTGCAACCCCTAATACCATTCCTAATACTAAAAAAATATATTTCTCCATTTTATTGTTCCTTTCAATTTTCCTTTTAATATCGCCATTTTATCATATCAAATTACTTTAGG
>FR878294.1:3221-3417 GCA_000434335.1 Clostridium sp. CAG:492 | reverse complement strand
ATATCTGTTAATTGGCAGTTTTCTAATGTTAAAATTGCAGTCATTAATTTTGTTGTACTTGCTGGATATAATTTTTCATATGCATTATGCTCATAAAGAATTTGACCAGTAGTAGAATCTATTAATATTGAAGATTTAGAATATAGGTTTAATTCATTAGAGTCTGTTGGCGAAGTATCGCTTTGAGTATTTGATT
>FR878294.1:2364-3072 GCA_000434335.1 Clostridium sp. CAG:492 | reverse complement strand
TGTTGTGTAGGTTTAGTAGTAGCACTGCCATTTATTTGTGTTGCATAGGTTATATTTATAAAAAGTATAACAACTGTTAATACAGTTATTATAGACATTATTTTTTTCAAAAATTTTATTCTATTCATTTGTAAACACCTCGTAAAAAAAAATTCATTTTTTAATATATATTAAAATTACATTTATTTCAAGTACCAAATTATATTAAGTTTAAGTAATAAACTTTAATATTTGTTTTACTAATTTTTAAATAGAAAGGGTTGGTTTTATGGAAAATATTAAAAAAAATAAAATAATTTATATATTTATATGTATAATTATTGTTATTTTATGTGTAATAATATTATTTTTTTTAGATAAAAAAGATGCATCTTCAGAAGACTATAATTATTTAGAAATTTCGGAGGAATCTATAAACTCAAATACAACAGAAAATAATAATACAGAAGTTCAAAATAATATTTATATTCATATTATGGGAGAAGTAAAAAATCCAGGAGTGGTTATTGCAAAAGAAGGAGATAGAATTAAAGACATAATAGAAAAGGCTGGAGGAACAACAGAAAAAGCAGATTTAAAAAATATTAATTTAGCATACAAAGTGGAAGATGGACAAAAAATAAACATTCCAAATATAGATGAAAACAAAAATGAAAATTTTTTGCAGGAAAAAGATGACGAGAAAAACAAAAGCACAACAGATAATAC
>FR878294.1:0-2302 GCA_000434335.1 Clostridium sp. CAG:492 | reverse complement strand
CAAAATCCGGTGGAACAAATGTTATTGTTGACGGAAATAATAATGATGCTGAAAGCAAAGGTTCAAAAGTAAATATAAATACAGCTACGCAAACAGAGCTAGAAACTTTAAATGGAATAGGACCATCAACAGCATCAAAAATAATAAAATATAGAAATGAAAAAGGAAAATTTAAAAAGATTGAAGATATAAAAAATGTTTCAGGAATAGGTGAAGCTAAGTTTAAAAAGATTGAAGCTGATATTGTGGTGTAAGTTTTTTTTAGTTGGTGTTGTAATTGGTTGAGTGTGGTGTGTCAAAAAGAACCGTCCCCATTGACAACTTCTTCTAAAATAAGTTATAATAACCAGGTATTTTAAGAAGGAGGAACGGAAATGTTAAATGCTGTTGGAGTAACTGTAAGATTTGGAAAAAGAACATTATTTGAAGATGTTAATATTAAATTTAACAAAGGATGTTGCTATGGAATAATTGGTGCAAATGGAGCTGGTAAATCTACTTTTTTAAAAGTTTTATCGGGAGAATTAGAGCCTAGCAAAGGTGAAGTTACAATGGAAAAGGGCGAAAGATTATCTGTATTAAAACAAGATCACTTTGCATATGAAGAGCATACTGTAATTGATACTGTAATTATGGGAAATCAAGAGCTTTATAAAATTATGCAAGATAAAAATGAAATTTATGCTAAACCAGATTTTTCTGAGGAAGATGGAATGGTCGCAGCAAAATTAGAAGAAAGATTTGCAGAGCTAGATGGATGGAATGCTGAATCTGATGCTGAAGTTTTATTAAATGATTTAGGTATAGACGGAAGTAAGCATTATAAATTAATGAGTGAACTTGAAGCTAAAGAAAAAGTAAAAGTATTACTTGCTCAAGCTCTATTTGGAAATCCAGATATATTATTACTTGATGAGCCTACAAATGATTTGGATTTAAAAAGCATTAGCTGGTTAGAGGAATTTTTAATTAATTTTGAAAATACTGTAATAGTTGTATCTCACGATAGATACTTTTTAAATAAAGTTTGTACACATATAGCAGATGTAGACTTCGGAAAAATAAAAGTATATCCAGGAAACTATGATTTCTGGTATGAGTCAAGCCAATTAGCATTAAAGCAAATGAAAGAAGCTAACAAAAAGAAAGAAGAAAAAATAAAAGAGCTACAAGACTTTATTGCTAGATTTGCTGCAAATGCTTCAAAATCAAAACAAGCTACATCAAGAAAAAAATCTCTTGAAAAAATAGAATTAGATGAAATAAAACCATCAAACAGAAAATATCCATATGTTGATTTTAAACCAGACAGAGAGCCTGGAAAAGATATTTTACAAGTTAAAAATATAACTAAAACTGTAAATGGCGAAAAGTTATTAGATAATGTTTCATTTACTGTAAAACAAGGTGATAAAATTGCTTTATTAGCTGATAACGAAAATGCAAAAACATTATTATTCCAAATAATCGCAGGAGAGGTAGAGCCAGATGAAGGCGAAATTGTATGGGGAACAACAATAACAAGTTCATACTTCCCTAAAGACAATAACTATTTATTTGAATCAGATCTAAGTATAACAGATTGGTTAAGACAATATTCAAAAGATCCAGACGAAACATATGTAAGAAGCTTTTTAGGAAGAATGTTATTTTCAGGTGAAGAAGCATTAAAGAAAGTAAATGTTTTATCTGGAGGAGAAAAAGTAAGATGTGTACTTTCAAAAATGATGTTATCAGGAGCAAACTTTTTAATTTTTGATGAACCAACAAACCATTTAGATATGGAAAGCATTACATCATTAAATGATGGAATGATTAAATTCAAAGGTGATATGATATTCACATCACATGATCACCAATTAACTCAAACTGTTGCAAATAGAATAATTGATATTAAAGCGGATAAGGTTGTTGATAGAGAAGTAACTTATAATGAGTATTTGGGAATAGAGTAAAATGAAAATAAAATTAGAAAAAAAAATTGATTTATTTGCTTTAATAAGAGCAATAATATACGTAATTTCAATAATATTAGTTGTACTAGTACAAATAGGAATAATAAAAACTTCATGTTTTTGGTATGATAACTATGGAATTTTATGTCCTTCTTGTGGATTAACAAGAGCAACAAAAAGCATAATACAATTAAAATTTTCAGAAGCTTTTCAATATAATGCAGTATATACTTGTGCATTATTACCATTTTTAATTATATTATTGATAAATGATTTTTATATTTTATTTCAAAGGTATGTATTAAAAAAACACAATATATCATATATAGAAATAATTTTGGGGTATT
>FR878293.1:715-847 GCA_000434335.1 Clostridium sp. CAG:492 | reverse complement strand
AATGGAACTTGGAAAGAAGCAAAAGCAATAAATGATGTAGATAGAGATTCAGTACAAAATACAATTTCAGGTTCATTAAATCTTGATAAATGGTATGAAAACAGAAAATCATACACATATACAGATGCTTCA
>FR878293.1:0-692 GCA_000434335.1 Clostridium sp. CAG:492 | reverse complement strand
TACAGATGCTTCAGGAAAAACAACAACAATAAAAGATTATTATCCTGGAGAACAAGATGATGACGATTTTGAAACTGTTGAAGTTAAAGAATTAACTGGTAAATATAGTGTTGTAATTAAAAAAGTTGACTTATCAAACAAAAACCAAGGATTAGCTGGAGCATATTTTACAATTGACGAAAATTCAAAAAGCGAAAAAGTTGGTCCAACTGATACTAATGGTTACATAGATGTTAGAAAAGATATAACAATATCAAAAGCTGGAACCCAAACAGTATTAAACATAAAAGAAGAAACTGCACCAGATGGATATAAACCATATAATGGAACTATATCTTTAACAGTATCAGCAAAAGAAAGTACAGAAAAATATATCTTAGACAAAGAAAATACTAAATTAACTCAAAAAGCAGCAGACAATGAAGAAAATGCTTCAAACGGTGAAGTTACTTGTGATATAAATGAAGAAAAATCTTTAATTACAATAACTATTCCAAATGAAAAGAAGGTATTTGACTTAGCATTACGTAAATGGGTAACACAAGCAATAGTAACAGAAAATGGTCAAACAGTAGTAACTGAAACTGGACACAAAGCAGAAGATGATCCAGAAGAAATTGTAAAGGTTGACTTAAAGAAAAGTAAATTAAAAGATGTTACAGTTAAGTTTAATTACTCAATAAGAGTAACAA
>FR878292.1 GCA_000434335.1 Clostridium sp. CAG:492 | reverse complement strand
CAATGATTCAGAAAATGTTACCAATTCATATGATGGACAAGCTGGGTTAAATTTAAATACAATTGACAGAATAATATTAGCAATTTCAAATGGAGATATAAATTTGGCAATTACAAATAATATTAATGATAATAGTAAAATATTAACAAATAGAAATATTATAGAAAGAGCTAAAAAAATAATGCCATATTTAACATATGACAATTCACCATACCTAGTTGTTACAAATGATGGAAAATTAGTTTGGGTAATTGATGCATATACTACGTCAAAATATTATCCATATTCGCAAAAAACAACTGTAAATGGGCAAGAAATTAATTATATAAAAAATTCAGTAAAAGTATTAGTTGATGCATATGATGGTACTGTTAAATTTTATATAACAGATAGAACAGATCCAGTAATAATGGCATACAATAAAGCTTTTCCAGATGTATTTATGGATATTGATTCAGAAATACCAACAGAAATAAGTGAACATTTTACTTATTCAGAATTTTTATATAATATTCAGGCAGAAATATTAAAAAGATATCATAACACAGAGCCAGATGTTTTATATAGAGCAAATGATGTTTGGGATATAGCAAAATATGGAGCAGGAACTAACTCATCATCACAACAAACAACACAAATGACGCCATATTATGCAATAGTGAAAACTACAGATAGTGATCAAACTAAATTAGGATTGGTATTACCATATACAATACAAGGTAAACAAAGCATTGTAGGCTATACAGTTGGAACATATGAAAATGGAAAAACAGTTATGAAATTGTACAGGTATCCATCAGACAATACAGTATTGGGTCCAATGCAATTAGATACTCAAATAAGTCAAAATGAATCAATATCAAAAGAAATTACAAAC
>FR878291.1:4567-4693 GCA_000434335.1 Clostridium sp. CAG:492 | reverse complement strand
ACTGTAATGCATGCTTGTACAAAAATCGAAAATGAGATAAAAGAAAATCAAAATACTAAGCTAATTGTGGAAAGTGTGAAAAACATTTTATTAGCCGAAAAGTAGTATGGTATCAACAAAAATTGG
>FR878291.1:0-4483 GCA_000434335.1 Clostridium sp. CAG:492 | reverse complement strand
AAGTGATTGGTTAGATATCCACAGGGGGGTGTGGATATCGTGTGGATAAGCTGTGGATAACTGAGTTTTCCACAATTGGATTTTTTTACTGTGGATAACTTGCTGAGTTTTCCACAAAATTATCAACATCTAAACCCATAGGGAAATCAGTTATGCACATAGTTATCCACATAATCCACAGGACCTACTACTACTACTACTAAATATATTTATTTATTATATAATAAAGGAGACGACAAAATGAAAATCATTTGTGAAAAAGAAAAAATAATAAAAGCACTTAATTCCGTAACTAAAGCGGTAGCTTCTAAACCAAATAATCCTATACTAGAAGGAATACTTATTCAAACAAATAATAATGAATTAAAGTTAACAACATATGATTTAGAAATTGGTATAGAATATATTATTGATTGTGAAGTTGAAGAAGAAGGAGCTATAGTTGTTAATGCTACAATGTTTAGTGAAATAATAAGAAAATTACCTAATACAGATATTTCTATTTCTGTAAATGATAAAAATTTATTTGTTATTGAATGTGAAGGCTCTTTATATAAATTAGCAACAATGAATCCTAGTGAATTTCCAGAGCTTCCACAAATAAGCATAGAAAATTCAATTCAAATAGAGCAAAATAATTTAAAAGATATGATAAGAAAAACAATTTTTGCTGTAAGTACTGAAGAAAATAGACCAATTTTTACTGGTTGTTTATTTGAAATAACAAATAATAAATTAAATTTAGTTGCTGTAGACGGTTTTAGATTAGCATGGAAAAGCAAATATTTACAAACAAAAGTAAATGATTTTAAAGCTGTTATACCAGGAAGAACTCTAAATGAAATAAATAAAATTTTAGTAGATTCATTTGAACCAATAAAAATTGGTGTAGCCAAAAATCAAGCTCTATTTGAATTAGAAAATTGTAAAATAGTAACAAGATTACTTGATGGAGAATTTTTAAATTATTCAAGTGTTATTCCAGAAACATGGGAAACAAGAATAAGAGTTAATAAATCAAATTTACAAAATTGTTTTGAAAGAATTTCTTTAATATCTTCATCTAGTATGGAAAAAGAGAAAAAATATCCAGTAAAAATTTCTGTAGACATTGGAAAAGTAACAATATCATGTACTAACCAAACTGGAGATGCAAAAGAAGAAATGTTTGTTTCTACAGAAGGAAAAAATTTGGAAGCAGGATTTAATCCAAAATATTTTTTAGATGCGTGTAGGTCTATTGATGATGAGGAAATTTTTGTGGATTTTGGAACAAGTATATCACCTTGTATTATAAGACCTGTAGAAGATGGTGATTATATTTATATGATTTTACCAATAAGAATGAAAGAGTAATAAAGTTATCCACAAAAGAGGTAAAATATGTTAATAACTAATTTGAAAATTGAGAATTTTAGGAATTATAATAAACTAAATTTAAATCTTAATAATAAAATAAATATTTTTTATGGAAATAATGCTCAGGGAAAAACAAATATTATTGAATCAATATTTTTATGTTCAATAGGAAAATCTTTTAGAACTAGTAAAGATAAAGAGCTTGTTAAATTTGATAAAGATTTTTTTAGAATTGAAGTTCAATATAAAAAAAGTGATAGAGATGGGAAAATAAAAATTGAGTATTCTGATAAAAAACATATATTTATTAATGGAATTAAAGTAAAAAAATTTAGTGAATTATTAGGAAAGATAAATATTGTAATTTTTACTCCTGATGATATTAATATTTTAAAAAATGGTCCAAAAATGAGAAGACGTTTTTTAGATATTATGATAAGTCAATTACGACCAAATTATATATATTGCTTAAATATGTATACTAAAACACTAGAGCAAAGAAACGCATATTTAAAACAAATAAAATTAGAGCATAAAAGTGAAGATTTATTAGACCTATGGAATCAAAAATTATATGAATATGGAGAAAAAATTTATAAGTATAGATTAGAGTTTATCGAAAAAATAAAAGAAAAAATAAATGATATACATAAAAAAATAACCGATGGAAACGAAGAAATTAAAATAGAATATATTTCTGATTTTTCAAGTGAAGAAAATTTTTATATGCAATTGAAACAAAATCAAAAGATTGATATAATACGAGGAGCGACATCAAAAGGAATTCATAAAGATGATTTCATTGTTTATCTAAATGGAAAAAATGTAAATACATATGGATCTCAAGGACAAAATAGAACAGTAGTATTATCTTTAAAAATGTCTGAATTGCAGGTTATAAAAGATGAAATTGGAGAAAATCCTATTTTATTACTAGATGATTTTATGTCTGAATTAGATAAAGAAAGAAGAAAAAATTTTCTAGAAAATATAGGGGATACACAAGTTTTTGTAACTTGTACAGATAAAATAGATATTGAAAATTTAAATTCAAACATATATAATGTCATAGATGGCGAAGTTTTTTTGAGAAAGGATTGAAAAAGTAATGGAAAAATTTGAACATGAATACAAAGCAGAGCAAATACAAGTCTTAGAAGGCCTTGAAGCCGTAAGAAAAAGACCAGGTATGTATATTGGAAGTGTATCTATAAGAGGATTACATCACTTAGTATACGAGATTGTAGATAACTGTGTTGATGAGGCTTTGGCAGGTTATTGTACACATATAGAAGTTACAATAGAACCAGGAAACATAATAACTGTATCAGATAATGGTAGAGGAATTCCTGTTGACATACATCCAAAAACAAAAATTTCTGCTGCTGAAACAGTATATACTGTTTTACATGCTGGTGGAAAATTTGGTGGAGATAGTGGATACAAAGTATCTGGAGGTTTACATGGCGTTGGTGCATCAGTTGTTAATGCTTTATCAGAATGGACAGAAGTAACTATTCAAAGAGATGGTGGTATTTTCCAAATGAAATTTAAAAGAGGAAAGACTACTGAAAAATTAACTAGAATAGGGGATTCTAAAAAAACAGGTACTAAAGTTAGATTTTTAGCTGACTCTACAATTTTTGAAACTCTAAATTATGACTACGGAACACTAGAAGAAAGATTTAGAGAAATGGCTTTCTTAACAAAAGGTTTATATATATCAATTGAGGATAAAAGAGATCCAGAAAATGTAAAAAAGTCTGAATTTTGTTATGAGGGTGGATTAGTTTCTTTTGTAGAATATTTAAATACAAATAAAGAAAAATTACATCCAACTCCAATTTATATTGATAAACAAGATTCTGAAGTACCAGTTGAAATAGCATTTCAATACACTACAGCATATTCAGAAAATATTTATACATTTGCAAATAATATAAATACAATTGAAGGTGGAACTCATTTAGAAGGATTTAAAAGAGCTCTTACAAAAACTTTTAATGATTATGCAAAATCACACAATATTTTAAAAGAAAAAGATGGCAATTTACAAGGTGAGGATATAAGAGAAGGAATTACAGCAGTTGTTTCTGTAAAAGTTAAAGAGCCTCAATTTGAAGGACAAACTAAAACAAAACTAGGTAATAGTAATGTTACAGGTATTGTACAAAGTTTAGTAAATGATGCTTTATCTACATTCTTAGAAGAAAATCCAAATGTAGCAAAAGCTATATTAGAAAAATGCGTAAGTGCATCAAGAGCAAGAGAAGCAGCAAGAAAAGCAAGAGAATTAGTTAGAAGAAAAACAGCTTTGGAATCTACAACTCTTCCAGGAAAATTAGCAGACTGTAGTAGTAAAAATGCTGAAGAATGTGAAGTATATATAGTCGAAGGAGATTCTGCTGGAGGAAGTGCAAAACAAGGTAGAGATAGAAGATATCAAGCAATTTTACCACTATGGGGAAAAATGCTTAATGTTGAAAAAGCAAGAGCAGATAAAATATATGGAAATGATAAATTAAATCCAGTTATAGTAGCTGTAGGTGCCGGAATTGGACCAGATTTTGACATAACAAAAATTCGTTATGGAAAAGTAATAATAATGGCCGATGCCGATGTTGACGGTGCTCATATTAGAACACTATTATTAACATTCTTCTTTAGATATATGAGACCATTAATTGAAAATGGAAATGTATTTTTAGCACAACCACCACTATATAAATTATCAAAAAGAGGTATAGAAGACATATATTGTTATACTGATGAAGAGCTAAACCAAGCTTATGCAGATTTAGAGAAGAAAGGTATATCAATAGACCAATTATCAATACAAAGATACAAAGGTCTTGGTGAAATGAACCCAGAACAATTATGGGAAACAACAATGGACCCAGAAAGAAGAATATTAGTAAGAGTAACACTAGAAGATGCAATAAAAGCAGATGCAACATTTACAATGTTAATGGGAGACGAAGTAGAGCCAAGAAGAAAATTCATAGAAGAAAATGCAAAATATGTAGATAACTTAGATATTTAATTTTAATTAAATAGCCAAAATAAAAAGTGTTCACTTTTTATTTTGGCTTAATTTATTTTATTTAATTAATTTATTTTATTT
>FR878290.1:1853-2009 GCA_000434335.1 Clostridium sp. CAG:492 | reverse complement strand
TAATTTCAATATTTTTTTCTTCTTGATATCTTTGTTCACAAACTCTATAAAACTCTGTATTTATTCTACTATCCAAATGTGTAACATCAAAATCATCTTCTCTAAATAAGAAGTCTGTATCAATAATAACTAAATCTCCTTTTTGCAATGGTTCAT
>FR878290.1:0-1828 GCA_000434335.1 Clostridium sp. CAG:492 | reverse complement strand
CAATGGTTCATTTCCATATAATGTTTCTGGAATGTATCCTACTGTTTCATTTTTCACATATAAAGGTTCATTAAAATGAGCTATATTATTCTTTTCTAATCTGCCTAAATTTTCTCTTTTAGCATCAATCCATATTATTCCGTCATTTCTTAATTCTTTATAAATTAAATAAGCATCATCATCTGTAATTGAATTATCAGTTTGTAAATATTCAGATATTTCAATATATAAATCATTAATACCAGATGATACTTTTCTTCTAATTAATGGTTGCAAAATTCTTTTATGATAAGGAATTTTATCTGTTAATCTATTTTTCCCGAATTTAATAACCTTATTTCCTAATTTATATACATCTGTAAAGGTCCCTGTTGCAATATATTCAATGTCTGATATGTCGACGTTTTCATTATTTGCTATTTCATCAACAATTGTAGTAAGTCCAAATAAAATAGTAGAATCAATAAATTTATGATTTATCTTTGTCATTTTACTAACTATTAAAGAATGCATTTTTTCAAATTTATCAGAATCTAATTGTTTGAGTTTTTTTAGTAAGTTTGATTTTATTAATGAATGTATATCACTAGAATTAATTATTTGTTCCATATTATCACAAATATATCCATTTTCATTATATTCCATTAAATTGTCTAAAAAATCATCGATTGTATAATATTTTAGTCTAAATTTCTTATACATTTCATGAATATATTCAAATCTTTTTTTAAATTCCATTGTTTGCGTTATTTTTAAAATTGTTCCTATTCCAAATTTTCTGTAGATAGAATCAGAGTTATAATATAATGTGTTTTCCATTTGGGTAATACTTTTTAATGCATTTATATAATCTATTATATTTTGCTCATTACATAAATTAAGATATTCATTGAATTTATCTTTTACTTTAGATATTTTCTTAGGAGTGCTTTTATATTTACTTATGTATTTCATTAAATTTTCAAAACTATTTATTTTCATATTCATATTCCTTATTTTAATTGTTTTAAAAAAAGAAAACTCACCCTTACGAGTGAGAAAGAAATTTCTTTTTTTGACGAAAAACTTACCAACAGGTATGCTTGATACGAACGAGACCATCACGGAAAACGCAAGCCAGAAGGGTGACATCTCCCCACTGATATGCGTATACGACATATCCGTTGGGTTCGTGTGTAGCAATAGGGGAAAGGTCCAGAACCTCATCAGCAGTGATGATCTGCTTCCGATACTTTTCGCCAGCCCAGGTGTTCATTCCTTCAGCAATCTTTTCAGCGATGTTACGATCAATCTTCGTCATAATGATTCCTCCTTGTGCAGTAGCACGTTCTAATGTTGATAATACCTATGATGAAACGGAGTAAAACAAAATGTTTCATCATTTATAATTATATCATACTTTACATAAAATATCAAGCGTGTATTTAACTTATTTGTCTATTTAGTGTATTTTTTTTAGCAAGTAAATCTTCAGATAGAGTCCCGACATGCTTGTTGAAATGCAAAATAAAATTGTTAAATGTAAAACTATGGAAGAAGCATTTAATATTATAAAAAGTTACCCACTAAACTAATGGGGAATTTTATGGCTTATCAATTAGTAACTGATATTAATTATAAAGAAAAAGTAAAAAGACCCTGACCACAGAGCCTCTTTACCCCGCAAATTAAAGCGGAAAATTGAGTCTTAAAATTTTAGATGTTAAACTCGAACGGCTTGTCAACGAAATCCGAGATCTTGCGAGATCTGAGTGCTTCGTAAACATCCTTATTCACATAGCGGCTATTGTTACCAAACGGAATAGCGCTATCCTTAGTGACGTTATTA
>FR878289.1:22330-26607 GCA_000434335.1 Clostridium sp. CAG:492 | reverse complement strand
CCAATAAACAAATAGAAAAATATGGAACATCTGCAATTGTAAATAGAGCAACAAACGATATTTTAAACTTAGAAGTAGCAGTAACAATGTTTATAAGATTGGTAATTAGAGTTCCATTTATATTTATGGGGTCTTTAATAATGGTGTATGTACTTGATAGTACAATTTCGAAAATACTTTTTGTATCAACAGTAATTCTTGCAGTTTGTATATATGTAATAATAAAAAAAACTTCAAAATATCAACAAAAAGCGAACACAAAATTAGATGAAATTGCATTAAAAGTAAAAGAAAATTTATTAAATATAAGACTTGTAAAAAGTTTTGGTACAGAAGAATTAGAAGAGCAAAAATTTCAAAAATCAAATAATGAAAATTATAAATTATCACAAAAGGCCAATATATTTTCGAACCTATTAAATCCAGTATCTGTTGTAATACTTGATTTTACAATAGCACTAGTCGTATATATTGGAGGAATAAAAATAAGCAACGATTACATGCCACAAGGAAATTTAATAGCAATAATAAACTATATATCACAAATGATATTAGCAGTAATAGTATTGTCAAATTTAATAACAATATATACAAAAAGTTTTGTATCATATAAAAGAATAAAAGAAATATTACAAGAAATACCAGAAAAAGATGATGAAGGAAAAAATATTAAAATAAAAAATACCGATATTGCAATTGAATTTAAAAATGTAAATTTTGAATATGATAAAAACAAAACATTTTTGAAAAATATAAATCTACAAATAAAAAAAGGCGAAAAAATAGGAATAATAGGATTAACAGGATCTGGAAAATCAACAATATTACAACTAATAAATAGAAGCTACAAAATAAGCCAAGGAGAGTTAAACATACTAGGAACAAATATAAATGAATACTCAAATGAACAAATAAAATCAATAGTAAAATTAATAGAGCAAAAACCAAATTTCTACAACACAACAATAGAAGAAAACATAAAAATGGGGAAAAACATACCTAAAAAAGATATACAAAAAGCACTTAAATATTCAGAAAGCTACGAATTTGTACAAAATTTAAAAGAAAAAGAAAATACAAAACTAGAAAACAATGCCAACAACCTATCAGGTGGACAAAAACAAAGAATATCACTAGCAAGAGCATTCACACGGAAATCCACAGATATTAATGTTAGATGATGTAACAAACGCATTAGACTACAAAACAGAATCCAATGTACTAAACAACATATTAAATTACATCAACGAAAACAAAATAACACTACTAATCGCATCACAAAGAATTTCCACTATATCAAAATGCGACAAAGTAATAGTCCTAGACAACGGAAACATAGAAAACATAGGAACGCCAGATCAATTACTAAATGAATCAAAAATATATAAGCAAATATTTCAACTACAAAAAAGATAAATAAAAATCATATCAGCGAGGTGTGTCAATGGGTTGTCAATGGTTGTCAATGGGAAAGGGTTGTCAATGGGGACGGTTCTGATTGACAACCTCTGACATATTTTCTGAACCTTCCTTTAACCAAAAGGTTGTCAATCAGAACCGTCCCCATTGACAACCCTTGACGCAAGAATACAAGATGAAAGGTAATATTATGAAAAATTTTAGGAGATATATAAAAAATAGTAAATATTCAATAATTATCATTGCTATATTTTCAATTCTAAGTAGTATAATGACAATATTAGCACCAATTTATATAGGAAAGACTATTGACAGTACGATTCCGTTTATAAAAGAAAATTTAATTACAGAAATAATAAAATTACTGTTAATATATGTTGTTTTATTCATTTCAAATTTACTATTAAACAAAGCTCTTATAAAATTTGCTACAAAAACATCTAAAATTCTAAGGGCAGATTTATTTGAAAAAACAAATAAATTAACATTAAAATATTTAGATAAAAATCCATATGGAGATACACTAAACAGATTTACTGTTGATGTAGAAAATGTCTCAAATGGATTAATTCAATCTGTATCAAAAATAACAATGGGAATTATTACGGTTATAATTTCTATAATTATAATGATAAAAATAAATAAGGTAATGACAGTTATTTTAATTTGTATTGCTCCAATAATGTATATTATTTCAAGATTTGTAGGAAGAAATACCACAAAGTTATTTTCAAAAAGAGCAGAAAAAATATCAGATATAAATGGATATACAGAAGAGGCTTTAACTGGATTTAAGACAATAAAAAATTTTAATAGTGAACAGTACTTTGAAAACAATTTTAAAAATAAAAATGAAAGTTTAAAAAATGTAGGAATAAAATCACAATTTTATTCATCACTTACAAATCCAAGTACAAGATTTGTATCTAATTTAGCATATATTGTAGTTGCAATATCTGGAATCATGATAATAAAAAATACAGCAGATGCACATTTTTCGATTGGAAATTTAACAACATTTTTAGTATACACAAACGTATTTACAAGGCCATTTAATGAAATTACATCAATAATATCAGAAATACAAACTGCAATAGCATCTGCAAAAAGAATATTCGATTATTTAAATGAAAAAGAAGAGCCACAAAATTCTAAAATAGTACCATTAGATAAAATAGAAGGCAGAGTAGAATTTAAAAATGTATATTTTTCATATGTCAATAACAAAAAGTTTATAGAAAAATTTAATTTAATAGCCAATCCAAAACAAAATATTGCAATAGTAGGAAAAACTGGAGCTGGAAAGACAACAATTGTAAATCTATTAATGAGATTTTATGAAATAAATAGTGGCGAGATAACAATAGATGGTGTAAATATACAAAATATATCAAAAGAATTTTTACGAAAAAATATAGGAATAGTACTTCAAGATACAAAATTATTTACAGGAACAATAAAAGAAAATATATCATACGGATCACCAAATGCAGCAGATGAAGAAATCAAACAAGCAGCAAAAATGGCATATGCACACGAATTTATAGAAAGATTACCAGAAGGGTACAACACATATATAAAAAATCAAAATATGCTATCACCAGGAGAAATTCAACTAATAAACATAGCAAGAGTAATGTTAACCAAACCACCAATATTAATATTAGATGAAGCAACAAGCAATATAGACATAGTAACAGAAAACAAAATAAGTAATGCTTTTAATAAATTAATAAAAAATTCAACATCATTTATAATAGCACACCGACTATCAACAATAAAAAATGCAGATAAAATAATATTCATAGAAAACGGAAATATAATAGAAGAAGGAACACACGAACAGTTATTAGCCAAAAAAGGTAAGTATTATTCTATGTATGAAACTGGAATTTAAAATATAAAATTTTATTTGACTTTACAAAGCATTTATGGAATAATGTGGATATTATAAAAATATAAAAAGGAGAGAATAAAAAAAATGAAGAAACTAAAAGATATCATAATGAATCTAATTAACGGATTTTGTATGGCACTAGCAGACAGCGTACCTGGTGTATCTGGAGGAACAATAGCATTTTTACTAGGATTTTACGACAAATTCATAGGTTCATTAGACGATTTATTTAGAGGAAAAATGGAACAAAAAAAGACTGCACTAAGATTTTTAGTAAAAATAGGATGTGGATGGATAGTAGGATTTTTACTTGCAGCAAGCATCTTATCAAGCTTATTTAATAGCAAAATATATGCAATGAGTTCTTTATTCATAGGATTTATAATTTTTGCTATACCAGTAGTAATTAAAGAAGAAAAAGAGGTTGTAAAAGGAAAATATAAAAACTTAGTATTTACATTATTAGGAATTGCATTAGTAGTAGCTATAACAATTTTTAACTCACATGCAGGAAAAAGCATTGATGTTAATGTATTAAATGCAGGTACAATAATTTATATATTTATAGCTGCAATGATTGCAATATCAGCAATGATATTACCAGGAATATCTGGCTCAACATTATTATTAATATTTGGCTTATACATACCAATTATGGAAAAAGTAAAAGCTTTTATATCACTTGATTTTTCAGCAATGCCTGTATTAATAATATTTGGATTAGGTATGATTGCAGGAATAGTAACATTTACAAAATTAATAAGAATGTGTTTAGAAAAATTCCGTTCACAAACAGTATATACAATATTAGGAATGATGTTAGGTTCATTATATTCTATTGTTATGGGAGCAACAACATTAGATATACCACAACCAGCAATGACATTTTCAACATTTAACATTCTTACATTTATACTAGGTGGAGTTATAATAACAGGATTAGAATTATTAAAAAGATATT
>FR878289.1:15880-22172 GCA_000434335.1 Clostridium sp. CAG:492 | reverse complement strand
CACTATAGTGAACTAAATGAAATTGTAGTGATTTAAATAAAATATAAAACATAAATATTATGTAAAAAAGATTGTTTACAAAAAAATGGATTTATGCAATAATAGAGTGGATTAAATAGAATTAAAATATATATCAGCTAAAGAAAGGATATAAACTATGTGGGGAGATATAATAATAGCTTTTTTACTAGCATTTATAACAGCATATGTAATAACACCATATACAATGAGGTTAGCTAAAAAAGTTGGTGCAATAGATATGCCAAGTGATAGAAGAATAAATAAAAGACCAATGCCAAGATTAGGTGGAATTGCTGTAATATCAGGATTTGTGGTATCTGTAATATATCTATTAACATCTATGGTAATAGAAGGCGGATTTGGATTAATGGAACATGCTACCGAAATTATAGGATTTTTTTGTGGTATTGCCGTGTTAGGAGTTGTATGCTTTATAGATGATTGTAAAGATATACATCCATTATTAAAACTACTAGCTCAAACAATTTCTGCAATAATTGTTGTAGCTTGTGGAATAAATATAGAAAATATGGATTCTCCAGTAATAAATAATATAATACAAGCTCACCCATGGTTTTCATATATATTAACTGTATTTTGGATAGTTGGTATAACAAATGCAATAAATTTAATAGATGGATTAGATGGTCTATCATCAGGAATAACACTAATATCATGTATATCATTAATGATAGTGTTTACAATAAATGAATCACCATTATTATCAATAATATTAATAACAGCATTGGCAGGAGCAATAAGTGGGTTTTTACCATATAATTTTAATCCCGCAAAAACCTTTATAGGTGATGTAGGTTCAAACTTTTTAGGATTTTCATTAGCAGTAATTTCAATATTAGGTGTAGCAAAAACATATACTGCAATAGTTATAGTAGCACCAATAATAGTATTAGGATTACCAATATTTGATACATTATTTGCAATAGTAAGAAGAATTTACCAAAGAAAATCTCTAAAAGGAGTATTTATGCCAGATAAAGGACATTTACATCATAGATTAATGGCAAGAGGGTATACACAAAAAGAAGCAGTATTTATATTATATGGATTTAGTGCAATATTAGGAGTATTTGCAATTGTTTTACTAGAAAGTGGTGTATGGAAAGCAGTATCATTTGCAATGGTTGTATCTGCAATAATTGCAGTTGGATATAAAGATATAACAAGAAAAGCAGACCTAAATAAAGCAAAAATGAAAAGAATGGAAGAACGAAATAAGAAAGATAGTAATTAATATATTAAGATGGAGGCTGAAATATAGTGAAAAAAATATTATTTGCAGCATATTCTTTAGATCTTGGTGGAATTGAAACAGCATTAGTAACATTAATAAATTACTTAGCAAAAAAACAGTATGACATAACATTAGTACTTGAAAAAAAAGAAGGAATATTTTTAGACACAATAGATAAAAATATAAAAATTATAGAATATTCACCAAGCTATAATAAAAATAAAATACTAGCAAAAATAAAAAATGCATTAAATAGATTAAAATTTATATTAAAATATAAAAACAAATTTGATTGTGCTATATCATTTGCAACATATTCATTATCATCATCATTTGTAGCAAGAACATCATCAAAAAATAGTGTATTATGGGTACATAATAATTATTTAAATTTCTTTGAAAATGATGAAAGAAAATATTTAGAATTTTTCAATAATGTAAATGCAGAAAAGTTTACTAAAATAGTATTTGTGTCAGAAGAATCTAAAAAAGATTTTGAAAATAGATATAAAAATTTAAAAGACAAATTAATAGTATGTAATAATTTAATCGACTATAATAAGATAATAAAAAAATCAGAAGAAGTTATAACAGATTTTAAAAAAGATAAAAATGAAATAACTTTTTTGAATATAGGAAGACATGACGAAAAACAAAAACAGTTAACAAAACTAATAAAGTCAGCTGAGGTATTAAAAAAAGAAAACTATAAATTTAAAATAATATTAGTTGGAGTTGGCCCAGATACACGAAATTACCAAAAACAGGTAAAAGACTTAAATTTAGAAAAAGAAATTATATTTTTGGGACCAAAAAAGAATCCATATCCATATTTTAAAGAATGTGATAGTGTAATTTTAACATCGAATTTTGAAGGATATCCAGTTGTATATATAGAATCATTGGTGTTTAATAAACCAATAATAACAACAGATGTATCAGATAGTAAAAAAGATATAGAAGGAAAATATGGCATAGTTTGTTCAAAAGATGTTAAACAAATAAGCAAAGCAATGGAAGAATTTATAAACAACGGCTATGAAATAAAAAATAAATTTGACCCAGAAAAATATAATAACGAAATAATAAAAAAAATAGAGGATATTATATTGAAGTAAAACTACACAAGAAAACTACACAAGAAATTTGAAGTGGTATGTAGCAATTCAAAAGCTAGGAGGCGGAAATGAAATTAATAAGCGTAATAATTCCGATATATAACACACAAAAATATTTAAAAAAATGTATTGATTCGGTAGAAAGTCAAAGTTACAACAATGTAGAAATAATACTGGTAAATGATGGCTCTACAGATAGTTCAGAAAAAATAATACAACCATATTTACAAAAATATGAAAATATTAAATATTACAAAAAAGAAAATGGTGGATTATCAGATGCAAGAAATTATGGAATACAAAAGGCAACCGGTGATTATATATGCTTTTTAGATTCTGACGATTACATAGATATAAATTTGTTTTCAAAATTACAAAAATACTTAGATTTAGATTACGATATGATAAAATACAAACTAGTAAAAGTAGACGAAAACTATAATGAAACGGAAAAAGTAGATGGTCCAATATTTGAAGAAAAAACAGGAGAAGAAGCATTTAATACATTATATTATCAAGATGTAATGTTACAACCAGCGTGGTTATACTTATATAAAACCGAGTTCTGGAAAGAAAATAATTTTGAATATCCAGTAGGAAAATTACATGAAGATTTTGCATTAACATCACTAATAATGTTAAAGGCAAAAAAAGTAGCATCAACAAATGTATATGGATATTATTATTATCAATCAAATTCAAGTATAACACGAGGAAATGACCAACAAAAAATAATGAAAAGAGCATTAGATATGCTATACCATTATGATTATATGAATGAAAAAATAAAAGAATACAATATATCTAAACAAACATTAGAAAATTTAAAAATATATTATACAAACAATATAATTTTAAAAATAGAAGATTTAAACAAAATAAATCAAAAATACTATATAAAAGAAATTAAAAAGCGAAAAATATTAAAAAATATAAAAGCAAGAAATTTTAAACAATTACTAAAGAAAATAATTTTAAATATAAACATAAGATGGTATTTAAAATTAAGATAATAGGAGGGAATATGCCTAAAGTTAGTATTATAGTACCAGTATATAATGTAGAAAGATATATAGTAAGGTCAATGGATTCATTAGTAAATCAAACTTTAAAAGATATAGAAATAATAGTTGTAAATGACGGTTCTACAGACAATTCAAAAAAATTAATAGAAATATATCAAGAAAAATATCCAAATAAAATAAAATTAGTGGATAAAAAAAATGGTGGATTATCTGATGCAAGAAATTACGGAATACCATATGCAACAGGAGAATATATTGCATTCTTAGATTCAGATGATTATGTAGAGCTAGATACATATGAAAAAATGTACAATAAGGCAAAAGAAGATGACAGTGATTTGGTAGAATGTGATTTTATATGGGAATATCCAGATAGAAAAAGAGTTGATACGGGGAAAATATATAACAACAAAAAAGAAATGTTAACATATGCAAGAGTTGTTGCATGGAATAAATTAATAAAAAGAAGCTTAATAGAAGAGCACAAAATGGAGTTCCCCAAAGGGCTAAGATATGAAGATGTAGAATTCTTTTATAAAATGGTTCCATATTACAATAAAGTATCATTTGTAAAAGAACCATTAATACACTATATTCAAAGAAGTTCATCAATATCAAATACGCAAAATGAAAGAACAAAAGAAATATTCACAATAATGGACAATGTAATAAAATATTACAAAGAAAACAATTTATATGAAGAATATAAAACAGAGCTAGAATATACATACGCACGATTACTATTATGCAGTTCGTTATTTAGAATTACAAAAATAGAAGATGCAAAAATAAGAAAACAATTATTAAATGAAACGTGGACAAGACTAAATAACGAATTTCCAAATTGGAAGAAAAATGAAATACTAAAAAAAGATAAATCAGCAAAAAATTTTTATATGAAAACAGTAAATAAATTTACATATAAAATATATTGTGCTATTTTTAGTGCTTAAAGAGGTGATAACAATTAAAAAAATTTTATTTGGAATAACAAGCCTAACACTAGGTGGAGCAGAGCGAGTATTAGTAGATATATCAAATAAGCTATCAGAAAAATACGATATAACAATATTTTCAATATATGACAATGGAGAGCTAAAAAATGATTTAAACAAAAATGTAAAATTTAAAGCTTTATATAATTGCAGATATGATGAATTAACAAAATTACAAAAAATGTGGATTCCAATAAAAATATTGTTATTCAGCAAAATAATTTATAATAAAAAAATAAAACAAAATTATGACACAGAAATAGCATTTTTAGAAGGACCAATAACAAGATTATTTAGTACAAAAAATAAAGATGTTCACAAAATAGCGTGGATTCATAATGACATAGAAAAAGTATTTGGCAATGATTTAAAATCAAAAATAAAAAAATATATAGATAAAAAAATATACAAGAAGTACAATGATTTAGTATTTGTAAGTCAAGATAATATGGAAAAATTTCAAAACATATATAATGATTTAAATACAGAAAATATGCATGTTATTTATAATTATATAGATAAAGATTTAGTAATAAAAAAATCAAATTATAATATAAAAGTTGAATTTGACTATAATTCAATAAATTTTTTAACAGTATGTAGATTAGTAAAGCAAAAGGCAATAGATAGATTTATACGAGTTCATAGTAAACTAATAAATCGAGGTTTAAAACACAAAGTATATATAATTGGAGATGGACCAGAAAAAGAAAATCTTCAAAAATTAATAAAGCAAGAAAATGTAGAAGATACTTTCGTTTTATTAGGTAAAAAAGAAAATCCATATCCATATATAAAAAATGCAAACTATTTTTGTTTATTATCTGAATTTGAAGGATATGGAATGGTATTAGAAGAAGCAAAAATATTAAACAAACCAATAATAATAACAAATACAGCAGCACGAGAGTGCATAGAAAATTATCCAGAGGCGTTGATATTAGAAAATAGTGAAGACGAAATTTATGATGGATTGTATAAGCTATTAAATGATAATGATGACAAAATATTTAATAATACACAAACAAATACTGAATATGACAATACAGAAAAGTTGCAAAAAATTATAGAATTAGTAGGTGATTAAATGAAATTTTCCATATTAACAGCAACATATAACAGAGCAAAATGTTTACCTAAATTATATGAAAGCTTAATAAAAAATAAATCTAATGATTATGAAATAGAATGGTTAATAATGGATGATGGCTCTAAAGATGAAACAGAAAATTTGATAAAAGATTATATTGCTAAAAATGAAATTAAAATAAAATTTTTCAAACAACAAAATCAAGGAAAAATGACAGCAATAAATAATTTAGCACAATATGTAACAGGTGAAATATGGATAGAATGTGATTCAGATGATTATTTTACAGATGGAGCATTTGATAAAATTAAGGATTTATATGAAAAGAACAAAGAAAGAAAAGATATTTATGCATTTGCTTTTTTAAAAATTGATCAAAATGGAAATAATATGGGAAATACATTTAAAAAAGAAGAAACAACAATGTTTGATTTATATTTTAAAGAAGGCGGAACAGGTGAAAAAGCATTAGCTTTTATTACTGAAGTTAGAAAAAAGTATAGATATGAATTAGAGCATAATGAAAGATTTGTTACCGAAGCTAGAATGTATCATAAAATGGATAAGGATTACAAGATGATTTGTAATAATGAGTATATGATGGTATGTGAGTATCAAGAAGAAGGATATACAAAGAATATCGATAAGGAATTTGTGAATAATCCATTTGGGTATTATATGTATTTTTATGAGATTTTGAATGATATGGATATGAAAGGGGTTTCTTTTGGTAAGAGGTTGTATGTTATTAAGCATTTTATTTTGTTTGGGTATTTGACTGGGCAGAG
>FR878289.1:1161-15865 GCA_000434335.1 Clostridium sp. CAG:492 | reverse complement strand
TTTGACTGGGCAGAGGAGGAAAAAAGTTAAAAATATTGTTAATAATATTTTTATAATTGTTTTATGGATTCCAGGAAGAATTAAATCAAAAAAGTTTATGAATATAAATAAAGAAAGTTAAAAGCCTTGAATTTGACAAAGCGAAGTATTGTGATATAATGTAAAAAAATTTTAGTAAGGAGAGAAAGTTTATGAATAGGAATGTAAAATACTTAATAATTGGTGCTGGAATATCAGGTTTGACATTTGCAAACTTTATAAAAGATGATTATTTAATAATAGAAAAAGAAAATGAAGTAGGAGGATACTGCAGAACAATAAAAAAAGGTGAGTATTTATGGGATTATGCAGGGCATTTCTTTCATTTTAAAACAGATGAAATGAAAAAATTATTTGAAGATTTGATGAAGGATGAAGAATTAATATTCCAAGAAAAAAATACAAAAATATATTACGGAGACAGATTAATTGATTATCCATTTCAAATGAATATACATCAGTTACCACAACAGGAATTTATAGACTGTCTATATGATTTATATAATAAAAATGAAAAAGAAAATTACGAAAGCTTTTTGGACATGTTATATGGAAAATTTGGAAAATCAATTGTAGAAAAATTTTTAAAACCATATAATGAAAAATTGTATGCATGTGATTTGAATAATTTAGATAAAGATGCTATGGGAAGATTTTTCCCATATGCAAATTTAAATCAAATAATAAATAATATGAAAGAAGAAAATAATAATTCATACAATAATACTTTTTTATATCCAAAAAATGGAGCCGGTAGTTTCTTAAACAAGCTATATGAAAATTTAGACAAAGAAAAAGTTGAACTTATGAATGAAATAAAAAAGATAGATTTAAAAAATAAAACAGTTATTACAAAAAATGATGAAGTAATAAATTATCAATATCTAATAAATACTTCTCCATTAAATAATTTACTTGAATTAATTGATAATACAGAAAAATTAAGAGAGAATATATCATATAATAAAGTTTTAGTATTCAATTTAGGTTTTGAAAAGAAATCAAATTTTAAAGAACATTGGATTTATTTCCCACAGAAAGATATAAATTTTTATAGAGTGGGATTTTATGACAACATATTAATGTCTGATAAATTAAGTATGTATATAGAAATTGGATATGAGAAAAAGTCAAAGATATCAGAAGATGATATTAAAAAGCAACTTAATTTAACTTTACAGAATTTAAAGAAGGTAGGTATTGTAGAAGATGATAATAAACTTGTTGATTATTCTACAATTGTAATGAATCCTGCATATGTTCATATTAATAGCGAAACTAACAAGGAAATAAAAGAATTTGAAAAATATCTAAATGATAATAGTGTTTATACAATAGGCAGATATGGAGCATGGACATATTGTTCTATGGAAGATTGTATGATTAGTGCCAAAGAATTGGCTGAAAAGTTAAAATAAATTATTTGTTTATATATGAGAGGAAGTAAAATGAATATAGATAATTGGTTAAAAAAAAGTAAAAATATAAAGATATCAAAAAAAAATAAAAAGGTTATAATAGAAAACAAATCAGATTGTGAAGGCATGGTTTTTTCAACTAATATTATTAAATGTAAATATAAATTTTTAAATGTAGATTTTAAAGCTAATATTTTAATTGGTTCAGGAGCAAGACTAAGTTTTATTAACAAAAAAAGAGCGCGAATGATGGATGTTGTAATCAATTCTGAAACATCAAGCTTAAAAGAAATAAAAAATGCATTAATGCCAGTTATTGTTGTTAAGCCAAATACTAAGATTGAAATAGAAAAGATAGAAGTTACTACAACTGAAAGTCCAGTATATACATTTAATAAGTATTTGGGGAAAAATAATATATTACTAATTACACCATCATATCCATCACCTGATAATTTATATGCATGTGGATTTGTTCATTCAAGAGTAAAAGAATACATAAAATGTGGATTAAACGTTGATGTAGCATCAATATATTATAACAATACAATGTCTCATTATAACATTGAAGGTGTAGATGTTTTTAAAACAGATTATTCACAAATGAGATCAATAATAATGTCAAAAAGATATGATGCTATATTAGTACACTTCTTTGACTCTGAGTATGCTTACTACTTAGATACAAGTTATATAGAAGATATTCCAATTATTTTTTGGAATCATGGAGCAGATATTTTATATTGGAACTGTGCTGATATCTATACACCGTATTTTGAAAATGAGTACAAAATACCAGAATACATGGAAAATGAATTTAAGAAAAGAGATAAATATTTAAAGAAATTCTTGAAGAACGATAATATTAAGTGGGTTTTCGTATCTGAAGATGAGAGAAGAGAAGCACAAAAAATGCATAATGATGAATTCAAAAATTCAATAGTTATTCATAATGTAATAGATAATGATACATTCAAGTATGAAAAGAAAGATCCAGAATTACGAAAAAAGATCTTTATGACAAGAAGATTTGATAATTATAAAAAATATGCTATAGATATTGCTGTATTAACAATATTGGAATTATCAAGAAGAGATTTCTTTAATGATTTAGAATTTTATATTTGTGGTGAAGGCAATTATTTTGAAGAGCTAGTTCAACCAATAAGAAAATTTAATAATGTAAAAATAATAAAAAACTTTATGACACATAATCAATTATCAGAAATGCATAAAAAATGTGGTATAGCATTATTTCCAACAAGACAAGATACACAAGGCGTTTCTGCATTAGAAGCAGCATCATCTGGACTTGCTGTAATAACATCAGATTTAGATGTTATTCATGAATTTTTTGACGAAAAACTTGGACTTATTTGTAGTACAGAAAATATAAAAGAGTACGCAGATAAAATAGAATTTTTATATAACAATCCAAATGAATTTATGAAAATAAGTGAAAAAATGAGTGAACATACAAGGGAAATATGTAACATTGAAGAAACAATTCATAGAGAAATAAAATATATAAATGATACAATAAAGCCAGTTGAAGAAATTATATATCCACTAGCAAAAGTAGAAAAAGATCCATTATTAACAATTGTTGTTCCATCATATAATGCTGAAAAATTTTTAAATAAATGTATACCAGATTTATTAAAAAGCAAATATTCTTATTTAACTGAGGTTTTAATAATAAATGATGGATCAAAAGACCATACTGCTGAAATAGGAAGAATGTATGAAAAAATAACAACAATAGGAAATCGTTCAATAGTAAAATTAATAGACAAAAAAAATGGGGGTCATGGATCTGGAATTAATAAGGGAATAGAAATAGCTAGAGGAAAGTACTTTAAAGTTGTTGATGCAGATGATTGGTTAGATATTGAGGCATATGATAAATTGTTAGAAAAACTTCAAAATGAAGATGTTGATATGGTACTTACAGAATATTGTGAGGCAAGAAGTTTTGAAGATAAATTGTATCCAAAAATATTCTATAATTTCTTAACTCCTGATGTAATATATCATATGGATGATATAGCTATTGGAACATATGGATTTAGAGATTGGGGACCATCATTACCAACTGCGACATATAAAACTGAAAAATTGAGAGAAGCTAATTTTAAATTATTAGAAAAAACGTTTTATGTAGATATGCTATACAATGCTTATTCAATAATAAATATTGATACTGTAAAGAAATATGACTTAAATTTATATAGATATTATATAGGAAACATAGGACAATCTGTAAGCAAAGATGGAATGATGAAAAACTATAAGCATCATGAAAATGTAATTCTTGAGCTTATGAATATCGTTCAAAATGATACTAGATTCACACCACAAAAAAGAGAATTTGTATTAAGAAAGTTATTATTACCAATGGTTTCAGTACAATATTATATTAATTTAGAATTATTTCATTCAGGAAAGAAATTTAGAGTTTTTGAGAAAAGAATAAAGGCATATCCTGAAATAATGAAAAATCCAGAGTTTAATATAAGACACATAAAATTCCATAGAGCTACAAAAGGAATGTTTGTTGGAATTCACCCAAAACTATTGAAAATTGCAGATATCCTTAGAAGAGGGAAAGGAAAAGTCATAAGAGGAACAAAAAACGTGGCAAAGAAGATCCTAATGAGAAAATAATTCTGGCTGGAGGTATAAACTTGTTAAAGAAATTATTAAAAAAAATATTTAAAAAAATTTCTTTTAATTATTCTGAAATTATAAATAAAATTGATGAAAATGAGGAAAAAAGAAATCATAAACTAATTGAAAGTAAACAAGAATCTCAATATTATTTAGAAAATAAATTCGAAGATTTAAATAATAAGTTAAACACTATAAATGATATCTTTTATAAGAAACAGGAAGAGCTTAATAAGAAAATAGATATGATTGCTAGTGAGCATCAAAATAAATTAGATATTATTTATAATAGAACAAATCAATTTGACTATTATAATATTGAAAATAATATTATGGCAATGAATAGAACCAATAATAAGAAAATACTTATCATTGGTTTCTATGGAGCCCCAAACATTGGTGATGAATTAATGTTAGAAACATTAATTCAAAAACTGAGTGACATTAATGAGTACGAAATTACAGTTATGTTAGCTGACAATCCAAGATATGATGTAGAAAAGTATCCTGCGATTAGGTTTATTCATTATCCTAAAAACATTTTTGAATTTAATATATTGGCAGAGCAATATGATTATTTTATATTTGGCGGTGGTGCAATTATTGATGATACTAATTATGAAAAAGAGGATGCATATAGATATGATTTAGGAACAATCCTAATAAAATTATCAATTAGAGCAATTGCTTTTGAAAAAAAAGTGATTGCATTAGCATTGAGTTCAAGCACTACAATTACAAATGAAAATTATATAAAAAAATTAAGTTATATAATAAATAACTCAGAATACTTTTCGGTTAGAGATGAGAATAGCTTTAAAATAATAAAAGAAAATTGTAATATAGAAGAAAAAAAATTAAATATACTTCAAGATTTAGTTTTAGCTAATGATATATTACAAAAAAGAAATTGTATAAATATAAAAAATGAAAATAAAATAATTAGAAAATTAAATATAGGAATTGTATGGATAAGTGCATATGAAAATCAAGAAAAATTAATTAAAATAATACATGATATAAATGAATATTACGATAATAAAAAAATAACATGTGAGATAAATCTTATTCCATTTTACAATTTTAACGATATAGATATTAAATTTTACGAGGAAACCTTAAAAAACGAAAATTTAAATAATGTTAATATTTGTAAATTCACAAATAATATTGATGAAATAACCAATTTGTTTATGGAACAAGATATTATAATATCATTGCGATATCATGGAGTTTTGTTAAGTTATGCATTAGGAATACCATGTATTTCTATATGTTACAATATCCATGAACACTATAAAAATAAAATGGAATATTTAAATAGAATTTTTAAAAATAATGAAAATGCAATAGATTATACTGATTTAACCAAAGAGAGGATGTTTTTCATCTTAGATAATATTCAACGAAATACTATAACAAATCAAGAATCGGTTATACAGTTATTGAAAAAATCGCAAATTGATTTGGAAAATGTAATCAATAAAATTTTTTATAATAATAGTACAGGAGGAAAAAATGGAAAATGCTGAAAATGCAATAGAAGTTAGAAATGTATATAAAACTTTTAATGTGTATTATGATAGAGCTAATACTTTAAAAGAAAGACTTTTATTCATAGGTAAGAGAAACAAAAAGGAAAAAAGAGAAATTTTAAAAAATATAAATATAGACATAAAAAAAGGTGAAACAGTAGCTTTAATAGGTGTAAACGGAAGCGGAAAATCAACATTATTAAAATTAATGACAAAGATAATATATCCAAATCAAGGAACAATAGAAACTAATGGCAAACTTACATCTTTATTGGAGCTTGGAGCTGGTTTTCATCCAGACTTTTCTGGTAGGGAAAACATATATTTTAATGCATCAATATTTGGTTTAACAAAAAAAGAAATTGACAATAGATTAAATCAAATAATAGAATTTTCAGAGCTTGGAGAATTGATTGATAATCCCGTAAGAACATATTCATCTGGACAGTACATGAGATTGGCATTTTCTGTTGCGATAAATGTTGATGCAGAAATATTATTAATTGATGAAATATTATCAGTTGGAGATCAGCATTTCCAAGAAAAGTGCTTCGCAAAAATGGATGAATTGAAGGCAGAAGGAAAAACAATGGTATTTGTTACACATAGCTTAGGAGCAGCAAGAAAATTATGTGATAGAGCTATTTGGATATATGAAGGTGAAGTAAAAATGGATGGAAATACTGATGAAGTAATTGATGAATATATACGAGTAACAAGATAAATTTTATCATAAGGAGAAAGATATGAATATTTTTAAAAATATATATAATTATAGGGAATTATTAAAGACGACTGTTAAGAAAGATATAAGGGGAAGATATAAAAATTCGTTTTTAGGTGTAATTTGGTCTTTTTTTAATCCATTATTACAGCTATTGGTATATGCAATAGTATTTCCATTGATTATGAAAAACACACCAGACAATTATGTAATATTTATATGTGTGGCTTTAATACCATGGACATATTTTACAACAACAGTATCACAGGCGTCATATGCAATTATAGGAAGTGGAAATATAATAAAGAAGGTATATTTTCCAAGAGAAATATTACCAATATCAATTGTAACTAGTGGTGCAGTAAACTTTCTAATATCAACTGTAATAATACTAATCTTTTTATTTGCATATGGTTTGGGAGTAACAAAATATATTATATTTTATCCAATAATATTATTAGTACAATATGTTTTATTATTGGGAATATCATTTATAGTTTCAGCTATAACTGTATATTTTAGAGATCTAGAACATATTATTGGAATTGTTTTGATGGTTGGTTTTTATGCAACACCAATATTCTATTCAGAAGGAACAATACCAGAATCATTTGTTAATATTATAAATCTAAATCCAATGGCACATATTATTTATGCATATAGAGATATTTTTTATTATCAACAAATGCCTAATTTCACTAGTTTAGCAATAGTAGGAGCAATATCAGTTGCAATAACAGTAATTGGTTATTTTATATTTAAAAAATTACAAAAAGGATTTGCAGAAGAATTGTAATATTTTACTATTTGAGGGAGGAAAATAAGTATGAAAGAAAATAAAATTGCAGTATTAATACCATGTTACAATGAAAGTAAAACTATAAAAAAAGTAGTATCAGATTATAAAAAAGTTTTACCAGAGGCTGATATATATGTATATGATAATAATTCTAGTGATGGAACTGATAAAATTGCAAGTGAAAGTGGTGCAGTTGTCAGATATGAAAGAAAGCAAGGAAAAGGAAATGTAATAAGATCAATGTTTCAAGACATTGAAGCTGATTGTTATATTATGGTTGATGGAGATGATACATATCCAGCCGAAAATGCAAGGGAAATGTGTGATTTAGTATTAAACGATGGAATTGATATGGTGATAGGTGATAGACTTTCATCAACATATTTTCAAGAAAATAAGAGGCCATTTCACAATATGGGAAATAAACTTGTAAGAAATTTGATTGAAATAATGTTTAAAACAAATATAAAAGATATAATGACTGGATATAGAGCATTTTCTTACAAGTTTGTAAAAACATTTCCGGTCTTATCAAAAGGATTTGAAATTGAAACAGAGATGTCTATTCATGCTGTTGATAAAAATTTCACATTGAAAGAAATACCAGTTATGTATAGAGATAGACCAGAAGGAAGTGTATCAAAGTTAAATACCTATAAAGATGGTCTAAAAGTTTTAAAAACAATTGGAACATTATTTAAGGAGTATAAACCTGCGTTATTTTTTAATATAATTGCATTAATAGTTTTTATTATATCAATTATATTAGCAGTACCTGTTTTCTCAGAATATTTTAGAACCGGATTAGTACCTAGAATTCCTACATTAGTGGTTAGTGGAATATTAGTTATAGTAGGTTTATTATTAGAAACTACAGGATTGATTCTTCAGGTTATTGTAAAAAAGAATAGACAAGCATTTGAAATATCTTTAAATCAAATATGTATATTGAAAAATAATATAATGGGTAGATAAAATTTGAAGTTTTATAGGCATCCCAAAATTATAATTTAGATTAGAAAAAAGAAAAAAGAGAGAAATTATGATAATTTATAATTTCTCTCTTTTATTTATTGTTGCTGTTCTTCCTTCTTTTGAAAGAAAATATTAAAGTAAACAGGTGTTATTAATAATATTGGAAATCCATATCTAAATAAAGCTACCGGTGATAAAAACAATGTTATATATAGACCAAAGACATAACTAAGAGGAACAAGATATTTGTAGCTCTTTTTATATAGTATAAATATTAAAACTGTAATAAATAAAGTAAAATATGTTCCAAGTTTAAGAAAACTTGATATAATTGGTATTTTTGAAAAATAATTCTGGGCAACTAATTTTTCTAAGATTTTTTCATAGTGAGGTAAAAAACTATGTCGTTGTATTTCTATATAATCAGGATTATGTTTTTTTGCCTCAAGCATATAAAATTCCAAATAAGGATGAACCATTCTACTATCATAATAATTTTTTTCTGGATTCCAAAATCCTAATGTATTCAAAGCAAAGGCTTCTATGAATTGTTTAGGTGACTTCTTAAAAACAGAAAAATATAATTTTATATATTTTTGAGGGTCAGACTTCAATAAGTTGGTATTAGTATACCCTTTTACAACATCAGCAATACTTTGACTATTAGGATAATTTTCTAATGCAAATTTTGAAATAAGAACTTCCAAATCTGTTTTTTCATCTTCTGTTAAATTTTCAGAATTATAGTTATATGCTCTAGCAAATTGTTGACCAGGAACACTAAACATTTCCTGAAGAGAGTTTCCTTTTTCGGCATTGAATAAGTTTATAGTTGAAATATTATAAAATTTCAACATAATAATTGGTAGTAAAATTATTATAAATGTTTTTAATATATGTTTTTTATTATAGAACAATAAAAATGGAACAACAAAAATGAACATATATATACCATTATTTCTTGAAACAAATAGAAGCAATAATAAAAAGATATATATTAATGTATTTTTTATACTTGAAAAGTAATATGTTCGCGATTCTACAAATTTAAATGTTTCTAATATAAGTAATGCAAAGATTCCAGCAAATATTGGATCTTGTGATGATGAAACTGCTAAGACTGAAAATAAAGGATTCAATGCAAAAAATAATATTGAAACTACTAAATATATAATATTTTCAGTTTTCTTATAAACATATGTACATATTTTAGATGCCACAAATACTAAAAACATCATTTGTAATAAGCTATATATAGCAAAACCAATAACATAGCTTTTGAAAAAAGTATACCCAAGATGAACAATTTGATAAAAAAGATATGAGTATGCTATTGAAAAACGTGTATTTACAGCTTGAGATGAACTGGCAAATTCTAAATATTGGAAACCTGAGTCGTATCCATATACACCTGGAAAAACTGCCAAATAAGTTAGCAACCAAAAAAATAAAATTACTGTAAATGAAATTGCTTTATAATGTTTACTAATAAAATTATTTGTTGATACTGTTGTTGTATGAGAAATACAATAATTATAAAATGCAGATATTGGTATAAAAAAGAAAAATGATAATAGTACTATTTTTAACAGTGTAGAGCATGACCAAATAATAATACTAAAATTTTCTAATTGTATTCCAATGGTTAATATGGTTGATATAACAAAAGAATTAATAAAACTAAAAATGATAATTCGTTTATTTATATTTAAAATGACTTTTTTTGCAAGCAAATAAAGCAAAAAAAATATAAATATAAAAACAAAACCATAATTATAATTCTCAGATGGTGTAAGTATGTTAAAAAAGAAAAATAATCCAAAAGTAGCCAATACTGAAATTAAAATAGAATAAAGTATATTTTTTTTATTTTTCATAATAAAACCTCCTCAATTGAGATAAGAGTACCATAAAGATACAAAAAAGTAAATATTTATATTTACTTTTTCGTAATTGTTGGTATATAATGTTAAAAAAAAGAAAGGATTATAGTCATGAAAAAAAATATTGTTATATTATTTTTGCTATTTTTAATTATGGGAACAGTTTTTTGCTATATGTATGTAAGAAATGAAGACCCTGTTTATGTTTATGATTATTGTGGATATCATCAACAATATATTCAGTATACAGAAAATCTGAAACAAAATCATAAAGAAGGAATAAAAAATATAATTACATCAATTAGGGAATCAGATTACAATGTTACTCCAATTTTAGGAATAATGTTTTTTTATTTTATATTTAATTCAAGTAGATTAGGATATATATTGGGATTGGTTATATGTTATGTTATTCCAGCAATAATTATAACTCTAATTTCAATCAAAAAAATGATATATAAAGAAAAAAATGGTGATACATGTTTTATCATTGCTATGGCATTTATTTTATTTTTTTATACAAGATACTGGTCACCAACATTAAGAGGACTACCAGATATCATTGGAATAATTCCGGTTGGAATATCTGCTTATATGTTTTTTAAATATAGTTTTATTGAAAAGCAAAAGTTGTATATTCCAATTATACTTGGAGTTGTAACATATTCTGAATTTCTATTTAGAAGATGGTATGCTTATTCAGTTGTAGCTTTTTATGCAAGTTTCTTTATAATTGAAGCTATAAGATTTTTTAGATTGGAAAAAGAAAAAAGAAAAAAAGCTTTTTGGGAAGCTTTTAAGAATTTTGCAATTGCAGGAATTACGATGCTTAGTATGGCTTTAGTATTACAATTACCATTATTAAAACGAATAATCAATGAAAATTATAGTCAGTCATATAGCGCATTTCAAAATACATGGATGTATCAGTTAGTTGGAGTAAAAAATGAATTTGGAATTATTGTATTGCTACTTGCTGTTATTGGTTTAATATATTCAATTGTAAAAAAGGAGCATAGAAAGAACGGAATTTTTTGTTGTTTAAACATAATAATATGTTATTTTTTGTTTACGAGAGTACAAACGATGGGAGTTCACCACTTTTTGGCTATTTCATTGTGGATGATTTTGTTAGTTGGATATGGTATATATGGCATATACTCTATATTGAAATATAAATGGATGAAAGTATTTTGGCTAATATTTGTAGTTGGATTATTTGTAATTAATTTTTCAACAACATATATTTTCAGAAATATTTCAACTCCAATAATTTCACAAAAAAACACATATTTTAAATTTAGATATGATAATTTTGAAAATTTGGAAAATTTAATAACAAATTTAGATAGTGAATTAGATGGAAAAAATGTGAAATTTACTGTATTTGGAAGTAGTGGAACATTATCAGATAGTCTTATTGATATGCTAGGAACAAAAAACATAAAAAGTAAAATAATTTATGGTTCATCAATTGATTTGAGAGATGGAATTAATTTTAGTAGTTTTTTATGTGATTATGTAATTGTAACAAATATACCACAAACTGGAGTTAGTGAAGAAGGTCAGAGAATAGTGTCAGTTCCTAATAACGAAATATTTAATAACAAATCAATTGGTAAAGCATATGAAAAGGTCAGCGGTCCATATATATTGCAGGATAATGTAGAAGCTTATATATACAAAAAGAAAAGAGCTTTTACGGAAGATGAGATAAAGGAATTCTTTAATATATTGTATTCATATTATCCCGAGTGGCAATCTCAATATGAGAAAATTTTGGATATGCATTTTTTAGAGGCGAATATTTCTTTAGGAGAGGAATTAGGCGAATGTAAATTTATGGATGAAGATACAGTATTCTTTTCACCTGGATTTACAGATACAATAGTGGAGATACCAATTAATAAAAAAGTAAAAAAAATAAAATTAAAGTTATATATAGATAAAAGTATAACTCAAAAAAACAGTTCAGATGCAGGAATTGTTAATTTTACAATTAATGGAAATGAAGAAAATATATTGGCAGAAAAAATAGTACCAAATGAAATTAAGGAAGTTGAAGTTGATTTAGAAGATGTAGAAGATCTTAAAATGATAATTAATAAAGATGAGACTCTTAATTGTGATTGGTTATATGTTGATATTTTAAGTGTAGAAGTTTAAATGGAGGTTGTAATATGAAAAAAATTTCAGTTGTAATACCAATGTATTATGAAGAAGAGGTAGCGGAACAATGTTATAAAAGAATGTCCGATGTATTAAGTAATATAAAAAATTATGATTATGAATTAATCTGTATAAATGACGGTAGTAAAGACAAAACTTTAGAAATATTAGAAAATATAGCCCAAAATGATAAAAAGGTCAAAGTAATATCTTTTGCAAGAAATTTTGGACATCAATGTGCTGTAACAGCTGGATTAAAGGAAGTAACTGGAGATGCAGTGGTAATTATAGATGCAGATTTACAAGATCCACCAGAGCTTATTCCACAGATGTTGAAATTATGGGAACAAGGTAATGAAGTGGTATATGGAAAAAGAAAAACTAGAGATGGAGAGTCTAAATTCAAACTACTTACAGCTAAAATGTTTTATAAGACATTGAACGCATTATCAGATGTAGATATACCAAAGGATACAGGAGATTTTAGATTAGTTGATAGAAAAATAGTTGACCAAATGAATCAGTTACCTGAGCATAATAAGTTCTTAAGAGGACTTTGGAGTTGGTTAGGTTATAAACAATATGCTTTTGAATATGAAAGAAAAGAAAGATTTGCTGGAAAAACAAAATATCCATTAAAGAAAATGTTAAAATTAGCCTCTGATGGAATAATTGGATTTTCAACAAAACCATTAAAAATTGTTGGAGTATTAGGAATAGTATCAATTATAATATCATTAATAATTCTAATATATTCTTTACTATCATTTATATTTAATTGGGGAAATTTAACTTCAGGATGGACATCTATAATGGTTGCAATTACATTATTTTCAGGTGTGCAATTATTATCATTATGGATTATGTCAGAATATATAGGTAGAATTTATGACGAAACAAAACAAAGACCACAGTATATTGTTGAGAAAAAGATAAATATAGAATAAAGTTTTAAATTTGTACATTGTAAACGATATTATAGGAGAAAAATCGTGAAGAATAATATAAAAAATTTTTTTCTAATCATACTCTCATCAATCCTTTTCTGGATTATCCAAAACGCAATACTAAACTACGATCCAATAATATATCAATTTAATCCAATCTACCTTATAATAGGTATAGCAATATATTTAGCTCTGCTAATATTTACAAGTAAAAAAATAATTCCAAAAATAGAGCACATAAAATACATACATATAGTGTTATTTTCAATATTTGGAATATTATCAATAGTATTAGGACAGCTACTAAAGGTAAATCCATCGTGGGATATGGGAGATGTATTTAATATAGCCAAAAACTATACAATAGGAAGTGAAGATATAGGAGCAGGATATCTATTACAATATCCAAATAACCAAATGATTACAGTCATATATATAGTTGTATTTAAAATATCATATATATTTAAATGTAGTGATTTTATAACTATAGCAACATTATTTAATTCATTAATAATAACAGCCACTGTAATTTTGCTATATTATTGTATAAATAAAATTTATAATAAATCCAAGGCACTATTAGCATTAATGATATGTTTATGTACAACACCATTATATATGCATTGTGCAATATATTATACAGATTCTTTATCAATGTTTTTTTCAACATTAATATTATTTTTATTTTTAATTTTAAAAGAAAATGAAAATAAAACGACATTGAAAAATATTTTATTAATTATAATGGGAATAATTTTAGCTATAGCTTGGAAAGTAAAAATTACAAGCATTTTTATAGCTATAGCAATAGTTGTATACCAAATTCTTACCAAAATAGATAAAAAAACATTAAAAAATTATTGTATTACTGGTATAACAGCTGTAGTCGTATTATTAGGATTTTCAACTATTATGAATACGCAATTAAATAAGTCATCTAACACAGGAATCTATAAAATGCCTATAGAACATTGGATAATGATGGGATTAGTTGATAATGGAAGTTATAACGAAGAACTTTTAAATTATACGCTTTCGTATAATAGTTATTCAGAAAAAAGAGAAGCGGATAGATTAAAAATAAATGAAATTATGAGGAATTATACTTGCAATGATTTTATTAAACATTTAACTGTAAAATTAAAATATGCATGGACTGATGGAACATATTATGCACCAGCAAAAATGAGTAGAAACCCAGTAAATAAAAATATAATTCATGAATGCATATTAAATGACGGAAAATATTCAAATGTTTATAAATATTTTCCACAAGTAATGCATTTAACATTGTTAATTTTAATAATCTTTAGTTGCATTAAATTAATAAAAGAAAAAGATTATACAAGTTATAAATATATATTATCAATTTCAATGGTAGGAATTATCGTATTTTTACTAATATGGGAAAATAGATCAAGATATATACTAACAATGTTTCCAATATATTTAGCTTTAGCTATAGATGGGATAGATTATATTGGTGAAAAATCATACTTAAGAGCTAAAGGAAAAAATACATGATAAATATAGAAAAGCTAGCTA
>FR878289.1:596-1124 GCA_000434335.1 Clostridium sp. CAG:492 | reverse complement strand
TAGCTAAGAAAAGCATAAAAATTTCTTAGTTAGTTTATTTTTTTTGTAAAATTTTACTACAAAATATAAAAAATGTTATAATTTGTAAAAAAATAAAACTTTTTCATCAACAAAAAAGTCTAATAAAAAAAGAAAGGAGTAAAAAATGAGTCAAATAACAAACGAGCAAGAAAAGTTAATAGACGAATTCAAGTCTGGAAACAAAGACGTTTTTCCATTAATAATTGATAATATTAAAAATTCTTTATATAAAACAATATATGCAATTTTGGAAAACAGAGAAAATACAATTGAAGTATTGGATGAAGTAATATATATAGCATATACTCAAATGCAAAAATTAAAACATAATGAGTTTTTTAATACGTGGATAACAAGAATAGCAATAAATGAGTGTAGAGATTTTATAAAAAAGGATTCTAAAATAACATATATATCAGAGTATGATGAATCTGCAAGCATAAAAAATATAGATGATATGCAAATAGAAAAATTAAATATTAATCAAGCATTAAACAAATTAACTGA
>FR878289.1:0-542 GCA_000434335.1 Clostridium sp. CAG:492 | reverse complement strand
TGAAATTATACTTAGAATACACATTTGACGATATTTCAAATACAGTATCAAAGCCAGTAAGTACAGTAAAGACCATATATTATAATGGAATGCAAAAGTTAAGAAAATTATTAAGCGAATAGGAGGTGATTTTATAACATGAAAAATGAATTTGATGATAAGTATATAACAAACGAAGTAAAAAAATATATTGATAATATACAAGTTCCAGAAGAGTTAGGGGGAATGATTATGAAGAAAGTAAATAATGAAAATGTGAGTAATAAAAAGATAAAAAGTGGTAAAAAAGTAAAAAAGATAGTGGCAATTGCTGCATCTTTGGTAATTGTTTTTGGAGTAGGAACATTTGTAGCAATAAAATGTAATTTATTTAGTAAAGAAAGCCAAACAATAAACAATATAGAACAATCACAAATGGCAACAGGAAAAGAAGAAAAAATAGATAACAATGTTGTAAATATAGATAATATTGTAGGAGAATGGAAACCATATAAAGCAGTAGATAAAAATAATAAAGAAGTAAGTTTAAAAGTAGTTTATGG
>FR878288.1 GCA_000434335.1 Clostridium sp. CAG:492 | reverse complement strand
ATATAATTTTTAAAATTATTATAAGTTACCTATTTTTTACTATTCAGCTTTTGTTCCGCATTCTGGACAGAATTTTGCATTTTCTTTAAGCTCTTTTCCACAATTAGAACAGAATTTTTTTGTGTTTTCAGGTTTTTTTGTTCCACATTCTGGACAGAAATTGCCATCTGCTTTTGTATGGCAATTTGGACATTCCCACTCATTTGATTGTATTTGCTCCTTTTCTGGAGTTTCTATATTTTGTGGTTGAACTTGTTGAGTTTGTTGCGCTTGTTGTTGTGGAACCTGATTTGTTGTATCCTGCCATACACCTTGAGCAACATTTCCCATTGCTCCTCCAGTAGCCATATTCATCATTCCAATTCCCATAAATCCATTCATACTACCTGCACTGTTTGATGCAGCTGATTTTACAGCTTCACCATAGTCACTTGTAAGTTTTCCTTTTCTCATACTAGCATTAGCTGCAATTTCGTAATCATTAATTTTCTTAGCAGATGCTTCATCTGGAGTTACAGAAACAATAACAAATGATTTTATTGCAATTCCTCTTTCACGAATTGGTTCGTCAAATACTTTTTCATCCATTAATTCTTTCATTTCGTCTGTTTGACTAGGTAATTGGTCTGCACCAATTCTTTCATTTACTGGTTTATTTCCACCAATTGAACCTAATTCATTTAATACATTTTGTAAAACACCTACAACTTCGTCCCTCATTTGACCTTCAACTAAGTCTCTTTTATAGAATACATCTGCTGTTCCAGCAATTTCGTTCATAAATAATGCTGGATTTGTTATTTTAAATGTATATGTACCATAACATCTAATATTTAAACTTAGTGGAAGCTCTCTACCATTCATTTCATTCATCATTGAACGAGACCAATCTTGGAATGGTACAGGTGTTTTTGTTCCAAATTTATTTTCTATGATTTCTTTAGTATTAAAGAAGAATACAGCTTGTTGTTTTGCTGTTTTTCCATTATAAGTAAATCTTTGCCACATTTCTTTAAATACAGCACCAAATTGTCCTGCAAAGAAAGATGGGCTTGAAGATTCGTCAAATGTGTAAAAACCTTCTTCTGCTGTCGCATCAATAACTTTACCATTATCATAAATAATAGCACATTGACCAGGTCCTACTATAATTGTACTTTTATTTGTAATTACTCCTGATGATGTTGTTTTTTTCATCATTAAGATATCATTCCCCATATCTTCACATCTTATTGCTTCTTTCCATTGATCGTGAAATGTACTTCCTATAGCTCCTGCTGCAGCTTTAATTAATCCCATAATAATACCTCCTATTAATAATCTTCTTTATACGAAGACATTTTCCAAATTTTTAAATTAATTCTTTCTACGTGATTTCCACAATATTCACAGTATTTAGACTCAAGTCCTCTTAGTGGTGCTCCACAATTTGGACATAAAACAGAAAATGTTACTTGATTTTTTGTAAATCTTCTTTCATCATAAACATATACAAACTCCGAAGTATATCTTGTTTGTTTTTTTATGTCTCCATATGATTTTTTATCTGTTCTATTTGTTTTGTAATAATAACTTAATGCTGTGGAAATTTTTATTGTAGCTTTTCCATTGTTTTTATTGTATGCCATTATTGCCTGTCTATTGAACTCTATGTTATCAAATTTTTCTGTTATATTATTTGATTTCATATCTTCAATTTGTTGATTTATTTTTTCTCTTAAGTATATAAGCTCTTTATCATTATTTATTGCTGTTGCATCTTGTGATTCTATAGCATTGAATATTTTTCTTAGGTTTGATTCACATATTGAAAATATTAAATCCTTATTAAATTCTGGGAAATCTCTTATTATTTCTGGCTCTAGTAGTTTTGTCATTCCTTTTACATTTTTTTCACGAGTATATTCTTCTTTTTGTAAGTTTGAAACATTAGAAATTGCATTTTTAAGTTCTCTCATATTTTGCCTACCTAATGTTGCACTTAATTTAAAATATATTATTAATATTATTAC
>FR878287.1:447-576 GCA_000434335.1 Clostridium sp. CAG:492 | reverse complement strand
ACCAAAGTCTTTTCCTATCTGAGGTAGAGACATTTGAGCTACATTTCTGCAAAGATACATTGCAATTTGTCTTGGAAATGCAATATCATTAGAGCGCTTTGAACCTCTTAAGTCTTTTGCATTAATATT
>FR878287.1:0-276 GCA_000434335.1 Clostridium sp. CAG:492 | reverse complement strand
ATTTATTTAAAGTTCCTTCAAGCTCTCTAATATTTGAGTCTATTCTATTTGCAATATTTGATAAAATTTCATCATCAATGATGATATTATCTAGTTGAGCTTTTTTTCTAAGTATAGCTAAACGAGTTTCATAGTCTGGATTAGATATATCTGCAATAAGACCCCATTCAAAACGTGATTTTAATCTATCTTCTAATAGTTGAATATCTTTTGGTGGTCGATCACTTGAAAGAATTATTTGTTTTCCACTTTCGTGTAAAGTATTAAAAGTATGGA
>FR878286.1 GCA_000434335.1 Clostridium sp. CAG:492 | reverse complement strand
ATTTTTTATTTATAAAAAAATAAATAAAAGCAAATAAAATAATTTATTTGCTTTTATTTTAATTTATTTACTTATTTCTTCTTGTTGAATTAATTCTATGCTTACTACTTTTCCACCATCGTTTGTTCTCATTAATGTAACACCTTGTGTTGCTCTTCCTAGTATGCTTATTTCCTCAACTTTTAATCTGATTATTGTACCCTTGTCAGTAATCATCATTACATCTTCATCACCATTTGCGATTCTAATTCCAACTATATTTCCAGTCTTTGGAGTAACTTTATATGTTATAACTCCTCTTCCACCTCTGTTTTGTACTCTATATTCAGATAGCTCTGTTCTTTTTCCAAAACCATGCTCTGTAATCGCAAGTAATGTTGCATCTTTAGAAGCAATTATTGATTCCATTCCAATTACAAAATCTTTATCATCTAATCTTATTCCAATAACACCTTGTGCTGATCTGCCAACTGGTCTAACATCTTTTTCATCAAATGTTATGCTTAATCCTTTACTTGTTACTAATACAACATTATCTTCACCATCTGTTAATCTTACATCAATTAATTCGTCATCATCTTTTAATGTTATTGATAATAATCCTGTTTTTCTTGTAGAATCAAAATCTTTTAAGGCTGTTTTCTTTATTAATCCATTCTTTGTTGCCATTAATAAATATTTTCCATCTTCAAAATTTGTAATAGGTATAACAGCTGAGATTTTTTCTCCATTGTCTAATCTTAATAAGTTTACAATTGCTGTTCCCTTAGCAGTTCTACCTGCTTCTGGAATTTCATATCCTCTTAATCTATACAATTTTCCTTTATTACTAAAGAACAAAATTGTATCATGTGTTGATGCAGTAAATATTTGTTTTACAAAGTCTTCTTCTCTTGTAGAAATACCTGTAATACCTTTACCGCCTCTTTTTTGGCTTCTATATGTATCTATCGGCATTCTTTTAATATATCCGAAATGTGTTAGGGCAACTACAGTTTGCTCTTCTTTTATTAAATCTTCAACATTTATTTCGCCTTCTGCAGCAACAATTTTTGTTTTTCTTTCATCACCATATTTTTGCTTAATTTCTAATAGCTCTTCTTTAATTATATCTAATACTAATTGTTCATTAGCTAATATTTCTCTTAAATGAGCAATTAATTTCATTAATTCATTATACTCTTCTTCAATTTTTTCACGTTGTAAACCTGATAATGTTTTTAATCTCATATCAAGAATAGCTTGTGCTTGAATATCTGAAAGACCAAATCTTTTCATTAATCTTTCTTTTGCGTCATCATATGAAGATCTAATAATATTAATTACTTCATCAATGTTATCTAATGCAATTTTTAAACCTTCTAATATGTGTGCTCTAGCTAGTGCTTTGTCTAGTTCAAATTTAGTTCTACGAGTTATTACTTGTTCTCTATGAGCAATATAATGGTCTAAGCATTGTCTCAATGTAAGTATTTTAGGTTCATTATTTACTAGGGCTAGCATAATTACACCAAAAGTATCTTGCATTTGTGTGTTTTTGTATAATTGATTTAAAACAACCTGTGCATTTGCATCTCTCTTTAGCTCTATTACAATTCTAACTCTATCATTTCTATCTGATTCATCTCTTAAATCAGATATACCTTCTATTCTTTTTTCACGAGCTAAATTTGCTATATTTTCAATTAATTTTGCTTTATTTACTTGGTATGGTAATGAGCTTACTATTATTCTTTGTTTATTTCCACTCATTTCTTCGATTTCAGCTTCAGCTCTAACTATAATTTTACCTCTACCTGTTGTATATGCTTGTTTGATTCCTTCTCTTCCTAAAATTATACCTTCTGTTGGGAAATCTGGTCCTTTTATTACTGTCATTAATTCTTCATCTGTCGTTTCTCTGTTATCTATAATTTTAATAATTCCATCAATTACTTCAGATAAATTGTGTGGTGGAATATTTGTTGCCATACCTACGGCTATACCAGATGAACCATTTACTAATAATGCAGGTATTTTGGCTGGTAATACAACCGGTTCTTGTAATCTACCATCAAAGTTTGGCATAAAATCAACTGTATTTTTTTCTATATCTGTTAACATTACTTCTGACATTTTTGACATTCTTGCTTCTGTGTAACGATATGCAGCAGCTCCATCACCATCTATAGAACCAAAATTTCCATGACCATCTATTAAAGGATATCTTAATGAGAAATCTTGTGCCATTCTAACCATGGCGTCATATACAGATGAATCTCCGTGTGGATGATATCTACCTAAAACATCTCCAACTGTTGTTGCAGATTTTCTATATGGCTTGTCTGATGTTAAACCATCTTCGTGCATTGTATATAAAATACGTCTATGCACAGGTTTTAAACCATCTCTAACATCTGGTAGAGCTCTTGAAACTATAACACTCATTGCATAACTCATATATGCACTTTTCATCTCATTCTCGACATCTCTATCTATTATTTTTCCATCATTTCTTTCTTCCATATGTTAACCTCTTTTCTTGTAATTTCCTACTAATGTATTATACTAAAACGCCACAAAATATGCAAGGAAAATTCACTTTTTTCAGATAAAGTTTCATCGAAATTCGTCCGATTAATTAAA
>FR878285.1 GCA_000434335.1 Clostridium sp. CAG:492 | reverse complement strand
CATAATGCACAAGCGTTATATTATACTACTTCATTATATATAGTTCCAATGGTTAATCCAGATGGAGTGGACTTAGTCACAGGTAGTATAAAAAATGTGGAAATTTCATATAAAAATGCGGTGAAAATTGCAAATAATTTTCCAGAGATTCCATTTCCAGATGGTTGGAAGGCAAATATAAATGGTGTGGATTTAAATTTGCAATTTCCAGCTGGTTGGGAACAAGCAAAAAAAATAAAATTTTCGCGAGGATATACAATGCCAGCTCCTAAAAACTATGTTGGAACAGCACCAATTAGTGAGCCAGAGTCTAAGGCAATATATGATTTTACATTAAAAAATAATTTTAAATTAGTAATTGCATATCATACACAGGGAAAAGAAATATATTGGAACTTTCAAAACTTAGCACCAGAAGGTGCAAAAATAATTGGTGAAAAATTTGCAAAAGTAAGTGGATATTTATTAACAGAAGTACCGTACAATTCAAGTTTTGCTGGATATAAAGATTGGTTTATACAAGAGCATATCAAACCAGGATATACAGTAGAAGCTGGATTAGGAGAAAATCCACTACCAATTTCACAATTCGATGAAATTTATAATGATAATATAGGAATTTTAGTTTTAGGTTTAGTTAATGCATAGAAAATGAAATTGGTTTATAAGTAAAACCTTTATAAAAAAACAAA
>FR878284.1 GCA_000434335.1 Clostridium sp. CAG:492 | reverse complement strand
TTTTTAGTTTGTATTTCCAAAAACCAGCTACATCTATTGCAAACACTACTATTAGTATTATAAAAAAGATCCATTTTATTGCATTTTTCATATTATATATCACTCCTTCCCTAATTCATCTTTTTTTGCTTTTTGTATTATAACATTAATTATTTATTTTTTACAACCTATATTTAAAATTTAATTAAAACCTTTGCTAAAATATATGAAACAACCAGGCAAAATGGAAATGTTAATACCCAGGCATTTATTATTTGCAATACCGATTTTTTGCTCACCTGTTGTTTTTCACTTTTTCCAACACCAATAATAGAAACTGTTTTTACGTGTGTTGTACTTACTGGTATTCCGTTTAAACTTGCTACCAAAATTGTTGCAGATGTTGCTATATCGCTACATAAAGCTTGCTTATTATCAAGTGCGGTCATATTTGAACCTATATTTTGAACTATTTTTTCTCCTCCAATTGAAACTCCTATAAACATCACTAATGCAGTAAATACAATTGATGCTAAATTTTCAGATGGTATTAATACATCTGGTATTGCTAGCCCCTTTATTATATAATTATAAATTATTAATATGCCTATAAACTTTTGACCATCTTGTGCACCATGCATAAATGACATTGCACACATTCCCAGTACTTGAAAATCTGAAATAACCTTGCTTTTTAGTTTATTTAATAATCCTTTTAATAATTTTGTAATAACATAACTTAATATAAAAGTTCCAACCACTGACCATATTAATCCAATTCCAATATTCTGCCATTCACCTAAATTTATAGAACCTGCTCCATATAATGCAAATGCTGCGCCTGTTAACCCTGCCACAAGACCATGTGTTTCACTTGTTGGTATTCCAAATTGCATTGCTATTAATGCAAATAATATTACAGATGCCATTGCTGAAATTAATACAATCATTCCACCTTTTGTATCATTTAAATTTACCATTGAACTTATGCAATCAGCTACAGATATATTAATAAAACTCATTACTATAATTCCAATAAAATTAAAAATTGCACTTATGAAAGCAGCCTTTCTAAATTTCATTGTTTTAGAGCCTACTATTGTTGCTATTGCATTTGGAGCATCTGTTATTCCATTTGTAAATATTAACAATACAATTATTATAACAATTATTATTTGTAAAAACATTGTTCTCCCCCGCTTTTGTATTTTTCTTTTGTGTCAAATTCTGTTGTCATTACTATTCTATACCAAACAATATTATTTTTACAATATAAATTTAATAATTTTTTATTTATTACTTATATGTATATTTTCAACTTTTGCATTTAGCTCTCTTTGAACTATACTTTGTATTTGTGCTATATCTGATTCTTGTAATTTTTCCGCTTTTACTACTACACTTATACTATCATTATTTACAAATATTACAACATCTTTAAACCCTTTATTTTTTATTAAATTCTCAGCTATCATTATTGCATTTTTTTGACTGTTTATTGTACTTATTTCTTTTTGTGATGTTGATTTTTGCTCTGCAGATACATTTGTACTTGCTAAAATTGATTGATATGATTCTAACATTTCTGAATACATATTTTCTCTTTCTAATTTTGATTCAGCAAAATATTTTTCAGTATCTGTAGTCTCTTTTGCTGATGTTGTTGTAGTTTCTTTTGTTGTATTTGTTTGATTTTTAACATCACTTGACTGATTTACACTATTTTCTGTTTTACTTTTATTATCTGCATTTACTGTACTATTTGTGGTATTTGCCACATCATTTTTTTGTTCCACATTATTTTGTGGTATTGCATTATTTAAATCAGTACTTACAAGTTTGGCATCACCTATTCCTGCCATTTCTTCATTGTTTATTGTACCTGATGTTTGAGCAGTTTGCTCTGTTTGCATTGTATAATTTAAATAGCCAGCTGTAATTAACATTAGAGCTATTGCAAATATAACAATTTGATTTTTCTTTAATGCTTTCATCATACCTTTTTTACATGATATATACATAATTCGTATAATCATTCGCTCCCTTCTTGTATAATATATGTAAAAGTTTTTATTAAACTTTACATTTTATTTAATTCATTTCAAAAACTTGAATTTTATATGTAGATAACCCTGTTGCCGCTTCAACTGCCTGTATTATATTAGCCTTCACATTTGCATCACCTGCACCTTTTGCTATTACAACAGCCCCCTGAATTTGCGGACTTGTAACACTTTGTGTTATAACATCATTATTTGAACTTACAACTTCTTTTTTATTCGTAGTAGAGCTTACTTTTCTTTTTCCACCACTTGTATCTTCTTCTTCTGTAACACTTTCACCATAATCTTCATTATAAATTGGATTAACTACACTGGTTTGAGAATATGTAATTAACACCTCAACTTCACCAACACCACTTATATTTGATAATATTTTTTTCAACTTTTGCTCTAAATCATTATTTTGACTTGTGTTCTCTTCTATTATATTTGTGTCAGCCAATACTTTAGTACTATTTGCATTATCTTTTTTGGCTTTTCCATTATCTTTCCAAATATAATTAATTGCCACAATAACAATAATTAGTAATATTGCTAATAATATTAAATTTTCGACACTTTTTTTACTATCTTTTTTTTCACTTTTTATTAAAGAATTTTTCAAGTTTCCAAATTTTTCTTTAAACATTTAATTTTTCTCACCTCCAAATTAAGAAACATTTATATTATTTAAATCTATTTGATAAATTTGCTTTATATATTCTTTAATTTCATTTTTATCATTTTCTGTAATTATAGCATTATTTTGCGAATCATCTTTTTTTACTTTTATTTTTATTGCTTTAATATTATCTACAATAGTCTTTACTTGCTTTTCGTCTTGATTAGAATTTGTAACTTTTTCATCAACCTTTATATCAATTCTTTCTATATTATATTTATCATCATTTGATATTGATATATTAATGTTATTTGAAATGTAGCCTTTTTCTTTTAATTTTGTTTTTAAATCATTTTGTAAATTTTGAGAATAAATTTTTTTTATTGAACTCTGTGCATTATCTGATACCTCGTTTGTTTGAAGAGCATTACTGTTACTTTGTATATAGTTTTCAACTTTTATATAATTATTCAAATCTTCACCTTTAAAACTGCCTATGACTGGGCTTATGATTGTGTATACTATAAAAATTCCTATGATTATTTTTATGTATTTTTTTGATGTACTATTTGGTAGTATCATTTCAATTATGGTTGCTATTATTACTGCAATTACAATTCCTGTAGCCCATGATCTAAACCATTCTAGCATAATTTTATACTCCTTATACCATTTTTAAGTCACAACTCTAACTTAATTGTGATAATATCTTCTTCACTACTTTGTGCTATGTTAGAAATTTTGCATTTTTTTATTTTTATGTTATGCTACCGGAATTTGATATTTTTACTATTAGTGTTGTTCCTATTATTATCATTGTTGACATACTGAACATTAGTCCTAGTAGAATTTTAAATGTGTCTCCCATTGTGTCTAATAGTTTTACTACCTTTTCGTCTGCTATTGGTTCGCATATTGCTGCTCCTATGTAGTAAATTGCCATAAATAGCAATAGTTTTATTATTGGACCTATTGATATTGCTAGTATTATTATTACACCTACTATTCCTACTGCATTTTTTAGTATACTACTGCAACCTATTACTGAGTCTACTGCATCGCCTAGTATTTTGCCAACTACTGGTATTAGGTTTGATACTGCTGCTTTGGCGGTTTTTGAAGTTACTGCATCTACACTACTGCTTAGTGTTCCATCAACTGATACTAGTGTTACAAATAATGTTAAAATTACTCCTATAATCCATATTGTACTTGATTTGAGTCTTTTTGCTAATCTGTCTATTTGTACTTTATTTGATATTTTTGATACTATTCCTAGAGCTGTTGATACTAGTACTATTGGTATTGCTATATTGTTTATAAAATTTCCTATTAGTGATATCATAAATACTAGTATTGGTTGAATTATTGTAGCTGTTGTTACACTTCCTGTTGTTATTATTAGTGTCATCATTATTGGGATTAATAAATTTGTAAAGCTTGTCATATTTTGTATTGATTCTTTTATTAAACTTATTATGTCTGAAAAATTTGTTAGCACAATTGTTACTATTAATATGTATTGCACATAAAATGCTATTTGAGAAATGCTTTTGTTTTCTAGTCCTTCGGTTATACAATTTAGTATACTATTTATTATTATAATTAATATAATACTTCCTAATATTGTGATTGCATTTTGTAGCTCTTTTCCAAATATTTTTAATGTGCCTGTCCATAATTTTGTATTATCTATTTTTCCAGATATTGCTGATGATAGTATTTCGTTTATATCTAAATTTTCAAATGTTCCTGAAGTATATTTTTCAGATTGTTCTATAAAATCTGTCACTCCGAGCTGCATCTTTTTGATTATCCATTACTTCGTTTTTTTCTTCTGCTTGTACAATTTGAGCACATAGTAAAAATACAAATATAATTATTATAAATATTTTATATTTTTTCATTTGAACTCCCTTTTATACTATAAGAATCAATTATGGTAATACTTTTAATATTACTTCTAATAAGCTTGATATTATTGGTATTGATGCAGATACTATTAATACTTTACTTCCAATATCAATTTTAGTTGCAATTGCACTTTCTCCTGCATCTTTACAAATGCTTGTTGCAAATTCTGCAAGTATTGCTATTCCTGTTATTTTTAATAGTACTATAACAAATTTATTATTTATTGAGGCTTTATTTGTATAATCATTTATAACACCAACAATTTGAGAAATTGTGTCAAAAGTCATTCCTAAAATTAATATACCTGCCGCTAAAGAAACGTATATTGCAAATTCTGGCTTGTACTGTTTTACTATTATTATAATTACTAAAGCAATTAAGCCTATTCCTATTAATTTTACAATGTCCATAATTTCTCCTTGCTTATAAATTAAAAATTGTTCTTACTGTTGTAAATAAATTACTTATTTCTTTTATTATTATTGTAAGAACTATAATAACTCCTGCAAGAGTTGTCATCATTGCTTGATCTTCTCTTCCAGCTCTTACCAACACTTGATGTAATACCGCAACCAATATTCCTATTGCTGCAATTTTAAATAATAAATCTACATTCATAAGTTGACCCTTTCTTGTAATTTTGTAAAGATTTATTTCTGTTTAATTGTTCGAATTTTATACCAGTACAATTACAACTGCTAAACCAACTATTATTCCTAATTTTTTATACATAGTTTCATTTTTATCTTTTTGCTCAATTGCTTCTTTTATTTGCTCGTTTAAAAATCCATTTACAAGTCTTATTTGACTTAGTTGACCATCAATGTCTGTACTACCTAATAATTTTCCAAGAGACCTTAAAGCTTCTTTATCATCTTCTAGTAACATTATATTTGAATTATTTAAACTTTTCTCCCACGCATCTCCTGCAAAATCTAAAGACATATTTCTGCTTGCATCCCAAAATAATTTTCCAACATCACCTTTTATTTTTTTAGATATTTCTAAAAATACATCTGGTATTGGTTCATATGTATACATTATTTTTGTTTCAAATATGTTTAATGCTTTTTTTATTTGTTTTAAATTATTTGCTCTTTCAGTATACCTATTTGAAATTTTTACTCCTATTGTAGAGATTGTCCCAAATACTGCAAAAAGCATTACGATTTTTAATACTAACATTTATAAATCTCCCTAGTCTTATATATATTCATTTTTTATTTTATTAGAACTTTAATTTTGTATATTTACTACATTTTTTATTTTTCCTTTTTGTTTTTCATCTAAAAATATTATTTTACTAAATAGTTGTAAATTTATTATTTTATTTATTTCGTTGTTTTTTAGCAAATCTTCCATATTACTACCATGTGCTGTAAATATACATTTTACACCAGAACATATTGCATAATTTATAATATTTACATCATCTTTATTTCCAATTTCATCTGCTATTATTACTTTTGGAGCCATTGACCTAACTGCCATTCTTATTCCTATTGATTTTGGAACATTATCTAATACATCTGTTCTAATTCCTACATCATTGAATGTAATTCCTTTGGTCATTGCTGCTATTTCACCTCTTTCGTCTATTATAGAAACATCTAACCCTCTAAAATTTATCTCATTTATTCCATTGCTTATTCGTTTAGCTAAATCACGAATCATTGTAGTTTTTCCAGCTCCTGGTGGTGATACTATTAGTGTGTTAAATATTGTATTATTTTCTGTATCCAATACATATTTTAAAATATTATCACTTGCACCATTTATTTGATGTGATATTCTAAAATTTAATGAATATATATAGCTTATATTTGATACTTGTCCATCTTTAATCACAACATTTCCAGCAATTCCAACTCTATTTCCACCTGGCAAAGTTATAAATCCATTGCAAATTTGATTTTGATATGTATAAATTGAATTATTACAAATATTTTGCAAAGTTCCAATAATTTCATTTGTTGTTATTGTGTAATTCAAAACTATTTCAACTTGCCCTAATTTTAAAATTACTGGTTTATTAGCTCTTATTCTAATTTCTTCTAATTTCTGAATGTTATGCTCCAAAATTAGTTTTGCGAGTTGTGTTGGTAAACATATTAGATAATTTAGATGACCTAGATGATGTGTTAAATGTATATCACAACTGGGCAGAATAAAATAGAGTTCTAAATATAAAAAAAAAGCATACTATATTAATATAGTATGCTTTTTTTTTATATTTAGAACTCTATTTTATTCTGCCCAGTTGTGATATACATTTAACACATCATCTAGGTCATCTAAATTATCTAATAATCTTTGCATTTTTTCAGCTGATTTTTCGTCTAATTCAACTGTTGTTGTTGGTACCATTCTTACTTCTGCTTCTAAGAATTCAAATCCTTGCTCTTCTAATTTTTCTCTTACTGATGAAAAATCTGATGGATCTGTTGTTATTTCGTATACTTCGTCATCTGCAGAAAAATCTTCTGCTCCAGCTTCTAGAACTGTCATCATTAATTCATCTTCTGATAGTGGTGATGTTGTTTTATCTATTACTATTACACCTTTTTTATTGAATAGGTATGATACACATCCTGATGTTCCTAAGTTTCCACCTGCTTTGTCGAATACATGACGTACATCTGCTGCAGTTCTGTTTTTATTGTCTGTACTTGCTTCTACTATTACAGCAACTCCGTTTGTACCATATCCTTCATATATCATTTCTTCATAGTTTGCACTATCTGTTGCTCCTGCTGCTTTTTTTATTGCATTGTTTATTGTGTCATTTGGCATATTTGCTGCTTTACATTTTGCTATTACATCTTTTAATTTGGAATTACCTGCTGGATCTGGACCACCTGCTTTTACTGCTATTAATAATTCTCTTCCTAATTTTGTAAATATTTTTCCTCTTGCTGCATCAGCTTTACCTTTTTTGGCTTGTATGTTATGCCATTTGCTATGTCCTGACATGCTAATTCCTCCTTTTTTATAATCTCTTTTCTGTGTATTCAAAAAACACAAATCTATGTTATTTTATCATACTTTTTTGCGTTTGTGTAGTAATTTTTGTAAATTAGCAAATTTTTTATTTTTCGTGATACATAAATTTATTATTTTGATACATCAAAAAAATGCTCCATTATTGTAATAGAGCATTTTTAGATTGCTTTAGTTTTTTATACCTTTTTTTATGTTTTCAATTTCTTCCTTTGATAATCCTGTTATTTCTATTATTACATCTATTGGCATTTTTTTAGCTAGCATTTTCTTGGCTGTTTCTATTTTTTCAAATTGTATACCATCATTTTTTCCAATTTCAATTCCATCACGTTTTCCAA
>FR878283.1 GCA_000434335.1 Clostridium sp. CAG:492 | reverse complement strand
TTTATGTCTCTGTTTTTAGGGACTTTGAGGATTTTTAAAATTTTTTTTAATTTTTTTTGAAAAAATTGTTGATAAGTCGACACGACTATGTTAATATATATTTAACAAAACGAAAGGGCCAGGTGTAAATATGAAAAAAGAAGATGTTGAAATAAGAACTACAAAAATATTGTTTGCTAAAAATGGAAATGGATATACTACAACCAGAATAACATTACCAGTTCCCTGGGTTAAAGAACTAGGTTTTAACGATGCAGATAGAACAGCAACATTAAAATTTGATGGAAAAAAAATAATTATAAACAAGGAGGATTTTAAAATGGAAGAAATGATTAAAGAATTAAAAGAGGAATTATTAGGTAAGGAGATAACATTATTAGACATGGATAATAAATGTGAAGAAATATTAGAATCTCCTACAAGCATCTACGAGGGTGACAATCTTAATTCTGCTTTAGATGGTACACTAGATATGGGAGAAGAAACAGAAAACGGTTGTATTTGTTATAGAACAATGAACGAAAATGAAGAGGTTAAAGAAATCGCAGTAGATTTTGATATATTAAGTAAAAATTACATAGAGAAAATGAATGAAGATAGTGACTATCAATTCAAAATTTTAGTTAAAGTAACTAATATATGGATTATATAAAAAATAAGAGGAAGAAAATTCCTCTTATTTTTCTATTTATACACTATGTGTTAAAGTTAAACCAATTTTTTTAATAAATTTTAAACTAATAATAGTTTAGAAAATATTACTTTTATTTTAAAATTCATTAAAATACATTACATGTTATAGTTAAACAATAATGAAGGTAGACTAATTTAATATAGAATCTACCGAGTTATTGGAATTGAACTTATAATATACTATGTTTATATCGTTGTCAATATTTTTAGCAAAATAATTTTGAAAATGTATTTTTACCACAAATTCCATCTACAGTAAGGCTGTTAGCTTTTTGGTAATTTTTTATAGCATTTTCTGTATTAGTACCAAAAATTCCATCTACAGCTATATTATATCCTTTACAATATAATATTGCTTGTAAAATATATGTTATATTACCTTTTGCACCTTTTCTAACAGATACGCAAGCATTTTTTGTTTTGCTTCCAAAGATTCCATCTACATTTAAATTTTTATTATATTGCTTATTTAGTTCTTTTTGTAATCCAATTATTAGTGCTTTTTTAGTTTCTTTTCCGTAAATATTGTCTACTGCTATGCTTAATCCATATCTTGCATTTATAGTGCTTTGTATTTTAGCAATAGTGCCTATATTTTCGCTTTTATTTTCTTCTTGTATAATTTGCTTGTTGCCACTTTCTACTAATCTATTTTTAAAATCTAGCCATCTAGCGGTACTTTTTACAAATGGTTCTGGACATATTTTATTTGTTACATCGTAATGTCTTATTACATTTTCTACAGATATATTATACTTTGACATTAGTTCTTTTACTAAATCTATAGTATTAGCAATCGTTTTTTCAGAAACGTCTAAGGTCCCATTGTTATTATAGCAACACATTTCTATTCCTATAGAATTAGAATTTATACATTTCCCATAATAGGAACCGCCATCTCCTTGCTTTAGCTTATCTCCACAGTGCCAAGCCCTATTACTATCTTTTACAACTCTATATATTTCGTTATCGTCCACGAAATAGTTTGCACTTGCATTTCTATTTATATTTTTAAAATATACAGAATTGTTATATGCTGTACTTATTGCTCCTACATAATGTATAACTATATACTTGTTTATTTTATTAGACATTTTATTAAAATTTATATTTGTTAGGTTTTCTTTTATTTCCATTTAAAACACCTCTATTTATTAATTACTTTATTAGATAATAAGTATGTTCCTATTACACCTTGTAAAACTGCTATTATCTGTATTATCTGGGTCGCATATGGTATTGTTATACCATCTACACCATTAATGCCGGCTACTAATGCACCTACTATTGCTAGTACATTTGTTGTATATTTTGCTATTTTCTTAATTTTTTCCATATTTCTCCCTACCTTTCATAACTTTTCCCCCTTTTACATTCCAAATTTTGCCAAAAAATAACCCAGAACTGCTGTTGCAATTCCGAGTTAATATTGTTTTACTTAAATTCTCCCAATTTTTGGCTGGCTTATTTTCTACATCTTTTAATCTGCTATTCATGTCGTTTACATCTTCTCTTGTTGCTTTTGTTTCCATGGCAATTTCTTTTACTGCTACAGCTAAATTATTTATTCCATCAATATTCTTTTCCAATGTATCCAATCTCTTATGTGCAGATTTACAACTTTCCGTATTCTCTGTTATTATCTTTATATACTTTTCTTCCATATTACCTCCTTTGTTAAGAAAGCAAATCCTTTATAAATTTGGCAATCCTAGGTGCA
>FR878282.1 GCA_000434335.1 Clostridium sp. CAG:492 | reverse complement strand
ATGAAAGAAAATCCGGAGATAAAGGAAGAGTATTTGAAAAATAAAAAATTAGAGCACGACCCACGTGTTACTAAAATAGGTGCATTTATACGCAAAACTAGCCTTGATGAATTTCGGACAATTTGTTGGAGTACTTACTGGAAAAATGTCGTTAGTACGGACCAAGACCATATTTACCAAGAGAAAAAGAAGATATGGGTGAGTATTATGATGATGTAATAAAAAACAAACCAGGATTAACTGGATTATGGCAGGCAAGAGGTAGGTCTGATGTGGGCTTTGAAAATAGATGCCGTTTGGATAGATTTTATACAAATAATAAAGGGTTATGGTTTGATTTTAAGATTATAATGTGGACAGTTGTATCGGTATTTCAAAGTAAAGGTGCAAGGTAATAAGAGAGGAAACAGAAATGCAAGATAAAAAAAAGAAAATATTACATTTAGTTGAGGCTTTTGGTGGTGGTGTATTTACATTTTTAGTAGAATTATCAAATAGTATGTCAGAAGATTATGAGATAGTAATAGCATATGCAAAAAGAAACCAAACACCTGAAAATTTTAAAGAGTATTTTAATAAAAATATAAAATTTATAGAAGTAAAAAATTTCACAAGAAGTATTGGTGTAAACGATTTTAAGGCATGTAAAGAAGTAAAGCAAATAATAAAACAGGAAAATCCAGATATAGTGCACATGCATTCATCAAAAGCAGGAATAATTGGAAGATTAGTAATAAGTAGTAAAAATAGGAAGTTATTTTATACGCCACATGGATATTCATTTTTAAAACAAGATGATTCTGCAATAAAAAGATTTATATATAAATCAATAGAAAAATTAGCATCAATGTATAAAAGAAGATGTAAAATAATCGCATGTTCTAAAGGCGAATATACTGAAACTTTAAAATTAACAAAAAATTGTACATATGTAAATAATGGTGTAAATACAGACGAAATAGACAAAATTATAAAAGGCATAATACCAGAGAAAATAAACACAAACAACCTAAAAATATGTACAGTTGGAAGAATAGGTTTTCAAAAAAATCCAAAATTATTTAATGAAATTGCGGAAAGATTTCCACAATATACATTTACATGGATTGGAGATGGAGAGCTTAAAGAATCACTGACAAGCAAAAATATCCAAATTACAGGTTGGGCAAGTAGAGAGAATGTGTTAAAACAACTATGTAAAAATGACATATTTATATTACCGTCATTATGGGAAGGATTACCAATAGCATTGTTAGAAGCAATGTATTTAGGTAAAATCTGTATAGTAAGTAATGTTATAGGAAACAGAGATGTAATAAAAAGTGGAGAAAACGGATTTGTATGTAATAATTTGAAGGAATATGAAAATGTGATAAATTCTATAAGTGAAAAAAAAGTAGATATAAATAGAATACAAAAAAATGTTATTAGTGATATAAAGAATAACTATACTATTACAAATATGTGCAAAAAATATAAAGAAATATATAATTAACTTGGAGGAAAGACATGGATAAAAAAGTAGGAATAGTATCATGCTATTTTAAACACAATTACGGAAGTATGCTACAGGCATATGCAACACAAAAAGTTTTAGATAATATGGAAATACCAAATGAAACAATAAATATAGATGAAAACATAGACTTTGCAAATGGAAAAAAGAAATATTATATGTCACAAATAACAAATATTCCATTTATTAAATCAAAATTAGGTATGGTAAAGTTAAAATTTGATAAAAAAATAAATAAAAATTTAGGCAATAATATACAAATAAGAGATAATAAGTATAAAGAATTTGAAAAGAATTTTAAGTTAACAAAACCATATAAAACATATAAAGAGCTAAGTGAGCAATGTGCAAAATATTCTGATGTAATAGTTGGAAGCGATCAATTATGGTTACCAGTCAATGTTGTAGCAGATTATTATACTTTAAATTGGGTGCCAGACAATGTAAATAAAGTATCATACGCCACAAGCTTTGGAGTATCAACTGTTCCTGATAAATATAAAAATGATTATAAAAAATTCTTAAATAGAATAAATTGCCTATCAACTAGAGAAGAAGCGGGAGTTAAATTAGTAGAGCAATTATCAGATAATAAAGCAACATTAGTATGTGATCCAACTTTATTATTAAATAAAGAAGAATGGATGGATATTCAAAAAGAAGAGCCTATAATAAAAGAAAAATATATATTATGCTATTTTCTAGGAAAAAACATAGAGCATAGAAAATTTGCAGAAAGATTAAAAGAAAAAACAGGATGCAAAATAGTTTCGCTAAATCACGCAGATGAATATGTAAAATACAGTGATAAATTCTGCGATTATGCACCATATGACATAGGACCAGCAGAATGGATAAACTTAATAAGAAATGCAGAATATGTATGTACAGACTCATTCCATGGAACTGTATTTAGTTTAATTAATAATACAAAATTCTTTACTTTTGAAAGATATAGCAATAAAAATTCAAAAGTTTCAACGAATTCAAGAATTTATTCATTATTAGGAATTGTTGATTTAAAAGAAAGAATATTAAGTGGAACCGAAAATGTTGATGATGTAATAAAAATGCAAATTAATTTTGACAATGTTAATGAAAAACTAGATAAATTTAGAGAAAGTTCTAAAAGATTTTTGAAAAATTCAATAAAATAAAGGATGAGAAAAGATGATTGAAATAAAAGAGAAGTCACAATGTTGTGGTTGCACAGCTTGTAGTAGTATATGTCCTAAAAAAGCAATTGTGATGAAACAAGACGAAGAGGGGTTTATGTATCCTATTATAGATAAAAGCAAATGTGTTAATTGTGGGTTATGCGATAAAGTTTGTCCAATAAAAAATGTCAAAGAAAATGGAAATAGTCAACATGCATATATTTTTCAAAATGCAGATGACAAAATTAGAAGAGAAAGTACATCAGGAGGAGCTTTTACTGCAATTGCGGAATATGTAATTGATAATAATGGAATTGTATATGGAGCTGTATTTGATGAAAAATATAAAGTTATTCATAAAGGCATTGATAATAAAGAAGAACTATATAAATTTAGAAATAGTAAATATGTACAGAGCGAAATGGAGAATTGTTATTCTGAAATAAAGGAGTATTTAAATAAAGGAAAATTAGTTTGCTTTAGTGGTACATCATGTCAAGTTGAGGGATTAAAAAATTATCTAGGAAAACACTATGAGAACTTAATATTAGTTGATGTTGTATGTAGAGCTGTTCCATCACCATTAATATGGAAAAAATATTTAAATATGAGACAAAAACAATATAAAGATATTAGTAAAATAATGTTTAGAGATAAATATTATGGCTATAAATATTCAAATTTGAGCATATACAACAAAAATTCAGATAAAAAACAGGAGTACCATAAAGGTGTTGATTCAGATCCATATTTAAGAGCTTTTTTTACTAACATTTGTGATAGACCTTCCTGTTATGATTGTAAATTTAAAAAATTACATAGAGAAAGCGATATTACGATTTGGGATTGTTTCAATGTTGAAAAATTTGATAAAAATTTTGATGATGATAAAGGTACAAGTAGAGTTTTGACTCATACTGAAAACGGAAAAAATATAATTGATATATTGAGTCAAAAAAATAAAGTAGCAGAAATTGATGTAGAAAAGGCAACAAATGGTTTTCTTGCAATGTTCCAACCTGTAAAGAAAAATGACAAAAGAGAGCAGTTTTTCAAAGATGCTAATCAATTATCAGAAGAAGAGTTATTCAACAAATATTTTGCAGATACAATTAAAGTTAAAATAGAAAGATATGGAAGATTAGCTCTATTAAAAACTGGAATATATAAACCAATATTAAATTTAGGAAAAAAGATTAGAAAAAGAGATTAAATTAATAAAATAAGGGAGAGCTTTCGATGAGTGAAAAAGTTAAGGTTTTATATTTTGTAGATAGAATGCTTAGAGGAGGTATTCAAAGTTTAGTTATAGATTGGGTTGAGAGTTTTGATAAAACAAAATTGCAAGTTGACTTCTTGTTGCTAGATGATGGCAAAGAATATGAGTTAGAGGATTTTTTAAGAAATATGGGATGTAATGTATATAAATTAGAAAATGTATGGATAAGAAAATTTACAGATTTTTTTAAATAT
>FR878281.1 GCA_000434335.1 Clostridium sp. CAG:492 | reverse complement strand
AAAGCTTTTATAAAAGTTTTTTAACAATTTGAAAAAAAACACTCATAACCCGAAGGTCGTAAGTTCGAGTCTTACCCCCGCAACCAAGAATTTAACTAGAGTCGCAAGAGATTGCAGACTCTTATTTTTTTGTCTCTGACGTAATTTTGACGTAAATGGGGACAGCTTGGGGACACAAGCTTTTATAAAGCTCATAAAATAGCATAAATCCTCATTTACAATCTTAAAAAAAGCAATTTTTGAATTTATTGAAATCAAGAGTTTTAGCTGATAAGTATATTAGTTTTTATCTACTAATAAATTTTGCAAGACTATTCCTGCACTTCTATTATGAGAAGCAAGTGGATGGACATAGAAATTAAATGTTGTGCTAATTTGAGCATGTCCTAATCTTGCAGCTACAACTGCTACATCAACATTTTGTGAAATAAGTAGTGTAGCGTTTGTATGCCTAATACCATGAAAATTCAAATAAGGTAGTCCTATCTTTTGAACAAATTTAACAAACCATTTACTTACTGTATCGGGATGCATAGGTTTTCCATTATCTTGTATAAATAACCTATTAGATTCTTCCCAAAATTCACCACAAAGCTCTTTTTGACTATCATACCATAATTTATATTCTTCTAGTATTTCAATGACAGAATCAGGTATAGAAATATGTCTAAAAGAACTAGGTGTTTTAGGTGGTTTTGTATAAACTCCCGTACTTGCTAAATATTGACTTGATTTGTTTACAGTTATTTCTTTGTTCTTGAAATCAATATTTTCCCAGTCAAGTCCCATTAATTCACCTAATCTGACTCCAGTAAATACTGTAAGAATAATAGCAACCTTATACTTCATTTCATTTTCTTCAAGTTCATTTAATCCTTTTAGAAGAACTTTACATTGTTCATCATCATAGAATCTTCGTTGAGCTTTTGGTGCTCTTGGTGGTTGAACTCTTTCAGCAGGATTATAAGGTATAAGTTGCCAATATACAGCTTTGTGTAGCATTG
>FR878280.1:1546-1660 GCA_000434335.1 Clostridium sp. CAG:492 | reverse complement strand
CTTGCAATTCATCTTTTGAAACGATGTTAATTTTGCATTCTTTGTTTGTTATAAAATTAAAAGTATTTGTTAATAAATCATAATACCTTGATTGAATAGACTCCTTTTGAAAAC
>FR878280.1:0-1520 GCA_000434335.1 Clostridium sp. CAG:492 | reverse complement strand
TTTTGAAAACTAGAAGAAGCTACCAATACAATGGTATCATTGTCAAAACTTTGAATTTCAAGATTTTTTATCCAAGTTTCATAAGATATTTTTGTCGTTTCATCTTTTAAAAGTTCTTTTGCTTTTGTTAAAAGTTCATTTAATTCATTTGGCATTATTGTTCAATCCTTCCAAAATTAAAGGTTTGAAAGTTATCCACATAGTTATCCACATATGTTGATAAATGTCCACATCTTGTGGATAACTCGGTGAAAAAAGCACCAAGTTATAACCTTCAAAACCTTTATTCCCTATTATTTTCTATATAATATCAAAACCAGTATATATAGTCAATAAAAATATAAAATATTTTGAATTTTAAAATTTACTATTGACATAAATATAAAAGTGGTTGTATAATTGTAGCACTAATGAATAATTTGGAAAAATTATCTAATAAAATATAAAAAAGCAATATAGGAGGTGCTAAATAAATGAAAAGAACATTCCAACCAAAAACAAGACAAATGAAAAAAGAACACGGATTTATGAAAAGAATGAAAACAAGATCAGGTAGAAATGTATTAAAAGCAAGACGTGCTAAAGGAAGAGCAAAATTAAGTGCTTAATTAAAAAAAGGACCAACTGAAAAAATGGTTCTTTTTTAAAATATAAAAGAAAGAGCAAATTTTTTATGAAAAAAATAAAAACACTAAAAAAAAATTATGAATTTAAAAATGTTTTATCAAAGGGGAAATTTTTCGTAGGAAAATATGTTACTATTTATATAAAAAATAATAAAAAAAATGAAAATTACGTAGGTATTGCAGTTGGAACAAAAGTTGCAAAAGCAGTAAAAAGAAATAGAATAAAAAGATTAATAAGAGAAAGTTACCGTTTAAATAAAAATAATTTAAAAAAAGGTAATGATATTGTTTTTTTGTGGAATAAAAATGCTGATTTTCATAAAATAAATTTTAACATAATTAATACGGAAATAATAAATCTATTGAATAAAGCAAAAATGGTGTAAAATGAAAAAAATATTAATATTTATTATTAAAAAGTATAAAAAATTTATTTCTCCAGTATTTTCAAATATGGGATGTAACTGTAAGTTTTATCCAACATGTTCTGAATATACAAAACAAGCAATAGAAAAATATGGATGTTTAAAGGGAAGTCTTTTAGGATTAAAAAGAATTTTAAAATGCAATCCATTTAGTAAAGGTGGATATGACCCTTTAAAGTAAGGAGGAAAATAAAATATGTTTCAATTCATAGCAAATATTTTTGGATATTTACTTGAGTGGTTATACAATGGAATTGGACAAAATTATGGAATAGCTTTAATTTTGTTTACTATAATATTAAGAATTATATTATTGCCATTAACTATAAAACAGCAAAAATCAATGAAAAAAACTACAGCATTACAAGGAAAAATGCAGGAAATACAATTCAAATATAAAAATAATCCAGAATTAATGAATAAAGAAATTATGGAATTATATAAAAGAGAAAATTTAAGTCCTTTTTCT
>FR878279.1 GCA_000434335.1 Clostridium sp. CAG:492 | reverse complement strand
AAATGGTAGCTCTCTTATTCTATCATTATTAATTATTTTACTAATAGCATTTAAACCAATTTTACCTTCACCTATCTTTTCGTGTCTATCTTTGTGTGATGCTAAATCATTTTTACTATCGTTTAAATGTATTGCTTTTAATTTTTCTAATCCAATTATTTTATCAAATTCATCTAATACACCATCAAAATTATTCACCACATCATATCCACCATCCCATATATGACAGGTATCTAAACATACACCTAACTTATCTTTTAGCTTTACTTTATCTATAATTGCTTTTAGCTCTTCAAAATTTCTTCCTACTTCGCTTCCTTTTCCGGACATTGTTTCTAATAATACTATTGTTGTTTGCTCTTTTGTTAATATTTCATTTAACATTTCTGCTATGAAATCAATACCAACTTCTACTCCTTGTCCAACGTGGCTTCCTGGATGAAAGTTGTAATAATTTCCTGGTGTATATTCCATTCTTTTTAAATCATCTTTCATAGTATTTTTAGCAAACTCTCGTATTCCGCTATCTGCTGAGCATGCATTTAATGTATATGGTGCATGTGCTAAAATTCTATTTATTCCCTGCTCTTTTGAGTATTGTAAAAAAGCTTTTATATCGTCTTCATTTATTTCTTTTGCTTTTCCACCTCTTGGATTTCTTGTAAAAAATTGAAATGTGTTTGCACCTATACTTACTGCTTGTTTAGCCATTGCTAAATATCCTTTTGAAGCAGATAAATGACATCCTATTGTAAACATACTTACCTCCTATTAATAATTTTATCTTCTAACAACTAATTTATTTATTTTTGCTTTTATGTAGCTTTCTAATTTTCCCATAAACTCAGCTGATTCAATTTCTTTTTTTGCTACCATTTCTAAACCTTTTTCCCAACTTGCTGTTAGTTTTGGGTTTAACATATCTGGCATTGACATATTAACAACATCATATATAGCTTCACCTTTAACTGTTGGTGTAATTATTTGTGTTTTGCCATTTATATTTATATATTTTATTTTTTCTAACTTTTTAATAATTTCAGCTCTTGTTGCACTTGTTCCAATACCAGCACCTTTAATTTGCTCTCTTAGCTCTTCATCTTCAATTAATTTTCCTGCGTTTTCCATTGCAAGTATCATTGAACCAGAATTATATCTACTTGGTGGAGATGTTTCTGCGTCTTTGGTTTCAAAGTTTATTATTCCCACTTCAGAATTTTTCTTTAATTTCGTCAAGATTTCCAAGTTATCTTGTACTGTCTCGTTTTCTTTGTTTTGATCTTTTACATTTTTATTTTTTGCTATGTCTAAATAACCTGTTTTTGTGCACACCTTTCCTGATGTTGAAAATTGTTCGTTATCAATTGTAACAACTACAGAAATTTTATTGAATTCTGCTGGTGGATAAAATATTGCTAAAAATCTTTTTACAATTACTTTGTATATTTGTTTGTGTAAATCCGGTAATTTTTCGTAATTTTCATAGCCTTGTCCTGTTGGAATAATTGCATAGTGGTCTGTTATTTTACTATCATTTACATATTTAGTTTTTACAATATTTGTAGAATATTTTTCCTCAGCCATTTGTTTTATATATCCTTGAACTTCTTCATCTTTATATCCTTTTGCTATTCCATTTAAGTTTTTGGAGATTATTTTTGCTACAGCAGTTGACAAAACTCTGGCATCAGTTCTTGGATATGTTACAAGCTTTTTTTCATATAGATTTTGTATAACTTCTAGTGTTTCATCAGGTTTAATTTTGAATCGCTTTGTACACTCATTCTGTATTTCTGCCAAGTTAAATAATAATGGAGCATTTTCTTTTTGCTTTGTTTTTTTCACTTCTTTAACAATTGCTTTTTTATCCTTTAAAGATAGTATAAATTTTTGTGCATCTTCTATTTTTTTGAAACCTGTTTCATTATACAATTGTGGAGAATTAAACATTTTAGAAGCTTCCGTTACTTTCCATTCAGCTTTAAAACTACTGTCAGTATCACCAAATTCTCCTATGATTTTATGATATGTTGTTTTAACAAAATTAGCAATTTCACGCTCTCTTGATACAACCATTCCTAATACACAAGTCATAACTCTACCTACAGAAATTGATACTTTTTCTTCATCTATTTGTTTTGCAATTCTTCTTCCAAATATTATTGAAAGTAGTCTTGAAAAATTTATTCCAATTAGATAATCCTCTTTAGCCCTTAAATATGCAGCATCAGATAAGCTATCATATTCTGATAAATCTTTTGCTTCTTTAATACCTCTTTTTATTTCTTCCTCTGTTTGTGAATCTATCCAAACTCTCTTCATTTTTGCTTTTGGATTAGGTTTTGCCATCATAAAAACAAGTCTTTGAATATATTCTCCTTCTCGCCCAGAGTCACCTGCGTTATATATTTCCTCTACATCTTCTCTTTGTAATAATTGTTTTACGATGTTGAATTGATTTTGAACTGCAGGAATTATCTCATATTTCCATTCTGTTGGTATAAATGGAAGTGTATCTAATCTCCAAAATTTTAAATTTTCATCATATTTTTCTGGATAACTCATTGTAACTAAATGACCAACACACCATGTTATTATCCATTCATTAGATTCAATATATCCATTTTTTCTGTTAACATTTATACCTAATGCTTTTGCAAATTCCATTGCTACAGATGGCTTTTCCGTAATTATTAATTTTTTTGCCAATTAACCATCAATCCTTGTTAATATATTTGGATTTTTGTGGAAATCCATAAACCATTTATATTTTAGATTTTATATAATCATTTGCAATTTGTAATAATTCTTGTGCCATTTGTATTGTTTGTGGATTTTTAAAGTTCATTTTTTGAGTTAATTTATTTAAATAATCTTTTTCCTTCATTACTACATAACTACTTTTATAATAAAAATTAAAAATATACGCCATATGAGAAATCCATATATCACCATATGTTGCTCTC
>FR878278.1:2164-4301 GCA_000434335.1 Clostridium sp. CAG:492 | reverse complement strand
AAATAGACTTTGATCAAAAAAAAATTAGGATGGGAGGCCAGCTGTTTTCAGCTGGCTTCTTTCAATTTATGTAAAAATAAAGATGAAATAAAAAATCCACAAAAAAGTCACATAAAAACAATTAAATAGCAATATTCATAATATAGAATATCAGCAAATAAACCAAGGAGGATAAATTATGAAAAATAAAAAAGAAACCAGTTTATTAAAAATTGATAATTTTTTAGTAGAAACAGATAAAATAAACTCCTCAGATGAAACATTTAATAAATTAATGTTTTTGTATTCAGCTGCATTAAAACAACTAGAAACAAAAATGGATATTTTAAAAGAAGAATTCAATTGTTTTTACGGATGTTCAATAATAGATCATACACAAACAAGAATAAAAAAGCCAGAAAGCATAATTAAAAAAATGGAAGACAAAAATTATGAAAAGACATATAGAAATTTGGTGGAACAAATAAATGATATAGCTGGATTACGAGTAATATGTCCAATAAAAGATAATGTATTTACAATAGTAGATTTGATAAAGAATATGCCAGATGTAAATGTCATAAAAGAGAAAGATTACATAACAAAGCCGAAAAAAAGTGGATATTCAAGTTATCATATGATAGTAGAAGTACCAGTACCTTTAATGAAACAGATAATACCAGTAAAAGTAGAAATACAAATACGAACACTAGCAATGGATTTTTGGGCAAGCTTGGAGCACGACATAAAATATAAAACAAATAACAAACTTACAAAAAAAATGTCAAATGAACTAGTAAAATGTGCTAAAATGATAAACAAAATGGATGATAAGATGTTAGTACTAAAATATGGAGATGGAGCAAAAACATAAAATTATAAATAGAGCAAAGAACTTAAATTCTTTGCTCTATTTACAAAATTAAATGGGCATTTTTATACTAAAATAATAAAACGTGTCCATTTGTCTATATTTGTGGAAAAGAAAATTGTACCCTATTGCAAAATAAATACAAATATTATATAATTCTTAATAGAATAAATGAACGGAGGAAAAAATGCAAAGCAGACAGACTAATTCTAATATATATTATATAAAAGGACTAGCTCAAAAGGCATTAAAAATTGGGATAACATCAGATGAAGTAAATGAAGCTTTTTATAGAAGAAATAGAGCGATAGAAGATATGGAAAAAAACAATAATGAAGAGCTATTATACAAATGATAAAAAATTGGAGGAAAATATATGGATAAAAAATATGCCAAAGCATATACAGAAGTAATTGAAATATTAAAACATATTCCAAAAGAAGAATATGATAAAATACCTGAAACCGAAATTCAATTTTATGAAAATAATTGTGATAAAAACTATAAATATGTGTATGACGAAAATAAAACTATAAAAGAACAACCAATATCGCGAGAAGCAAATGCAGTAATAATTTCGATATATATGAATTATTTTGCAAATGAAAAACAAAAAGGCATAATTAACGAAATTTTGAAACAAAATAGTATTAATGCTGAGAATGAAAAAAAGGAAAAATATGACACTAATAATATTTTTTCAAAAGAAAATAATATAAACTCAAATAATACTAATAATCAGAATAATAGTGAAAATGGTTCTTCTATTGAAGATAGCTCTAATGAAAATGATAAAAAAGATACATCTGAAAATCTACCTATTGAAATAAATGATAAAAAAGAAAACTTTATTAAAAAGATAATAAACAAAATAAAGAAAATGTTTGTAAAAGCATAATTGTAATAAATAAGGGATAATCTTTGAAAAATAAGGTTATCTCTTATATTATTTTTGGTTTATAGGCATCCATATAAAAACCTAAATTTTTAAAAAAAGGATGGTAAAAAATGTTAAGAGAAGAGCTAAACGAAAAGGATACATGGGATTTAACAACAATATTTGCAAATAATGAGGAGTTCGAAAAGGCTTTTAATAATGCAAATATTGAAATTGAAAATATAAAAAAATATGAAAATACAATGATTAATTCTTCAGATGAATTATATCAAACTACAAAAACAATATATGAGGTTGGAGAAAAAATTGATAGAATTTATACGTATGCAAATTTAAAATATTCAGAAGATACATCAAATAATGATTCACAAACTTTAATGGGAAGAGCA
>FR878278.1:0-2130 GCA_000434335.1 Clostridium sp. CAG:492 | reverse complement strand
GCTATATAAAAAGTTTTCAGAAGCAACAGTATTTTATGATACAAAATTAATTTCTTTGGATGAAGAGACTTTTGAGAAATATATAAGTGAAAATAAAAATTTAAAAGAATATGAAATAGTATTAAGAAATGCATATAAATATAAACCACATACATTAAGTGATGCAGAAGAGAAATTATTAGCTGCATTTCAAAAAGAAAGAGGAACTGCATCTGATATATACGAAACATTGACAGCTTCAGATTTGACATTTGGGAAAATTAAAGATGAAAATGGTAAAGAAGTTGAATTAACAGATACTAATTATAGTCTTTATATGAAATCTCAAAATCCAGAAGTTCGTAAAAGTGCATTTAAAACATTATATAAAACATATGAGCAATATCAAAATACATTTGCATCAATATATGCTGGTCAAATTGAAGTTGAAAAAACATGTGCAAAAGTACGTGGATACAAATCTGCAATGGAAGCAGCCTTATTTGCAGATGATGTAACACCAGAGGTTTATGATAATATAGTAAATAGTATATCAAATCATTTAGATGTATTGTTTAAATATTATAGAATGAAAAAACGTGTTTTAGGTTTAAATGATATGCATATTTATGATGTATATGTCCCATTAATTTCAAATTTTGAAAAGAATTACACATATGATGAAGCTGTTAATGAAGTATTAGAAGCAACACATATATTTGGAGATGAATATGTAAATATACTAAAACAAGGATATAAAGATAGATGGGTAGATGTTTATCCAAATAAGGGAAAACGCGGAGGAGCTTTTTCTGGTGGTTGTGCCACAACAAATCCATTTATATTATTAAATTTTCAAGGAACTGAATATGATGTTTCTACATTAGCACATGAATCAGGTCATTCAATGCATAGCTATTTTACAAGAAAAAATAATCCATTACAATATGCTGATTATAGAATATTTGTTGCAGAAGTTCCATCAACAGTAAATGAACTTGTTTTAGCATATTACAGATTAGAGCATACAAAAAATAAGCTTGAAAAACTATCAATATTAAATTCATTATTAGAGCTATATAAAGCAACAATATATAGACAAATAATGTTTGCAGAATTTGAAAAAACAACACATGAGTTATCAGAAAAAGGAGAAGTTTTAACAGCTGAATTACTTAACAAAAAATATTATGAAATAAATGAAAAATACTTTGGTGGTGAAATAATATTAGATAAAGAAATTTCATATGAATGGATGAGAATACCACATTTTTATTATAATTTTTATGTATATAAATATGCAATAGGATTAACAGGAGCAAGCAAAATAGTAAAAAGAATAAGAGCAAAAGAGCCACATGCACTAGAAGATTATTTTGAATTTTTGAAAATAGGAAATAAAAAGAATCCAATAGAATCATTAAAAGTAGCAGGTGTAGATTTTACAAATACAAATGTATTTGACAGTGCAATACAAATATTTGATGAATTAATAGACGAATTCGAGAAGTTATATAAAGAGCTTTAAAATGGGGACGGTCCTTAAAATACTATATTTTAAAGTAAAAAATAAGCAATAATAAATAATTTTAAAGGGAGAAAAATATGAGTCTTCTTATGATAAATTCGAAAGTAAAACTTGGTTGTAATATATGTGATAAGTGTTGTATTAATAGAGGAGATATAAAATTAACTCCCGTAAATGTTATACAAATAAGTGAATATTTAAATATATCAATACCGGATTTTTTAGAAAAATATACTAATAAATTAGAAGATGAACCACTTGAAATAGTATTAAAACCAATAGGAATTAAAAAGAGATGTATATTAAATGATGAAAAAACAAATATGTGTACAATACATTCTGTAAAGCCTATGCAATGTGTCACGTTTCCATTAGTTCCACTTGATTTAAAAAATGATATATTTTTTAATCAAGATACATGTGTTTGTGATGAGAAAAAAGAAATGAAAGTAATTGATTGGTTGAATGGTAAAAATGGTATATATGTTAAATATAAAAAAATATATTTAGAATGGATTGAACTAATAGAAAATCTTCAACAACATTGGGATGAATATAGTCAAAATGAAAAAGATGAAATATATAAAATCTTGTTTTTAAACTATAAACATTGTGAAAAAAAT
>FR878277.1 GCA_000434335.1 Clostridium sp. CAG:492 | reverse complement strand
ATAAATATTGGGAGATTAGTAGCAATCCATTGTATAATTTGTACTCCAAATTCTCCTAAATGTGTTACTAATTCTATAAACAAATTAATTATTGCTTGTATTATTAGTGGGAAATTTTGAATTAAAGCGGTGACTATTTGTATTATTATTTGTGGCAACATCATTATTAGTTGCGGAATCCCTTGAATTAGTCCTTCTATTAGTGAAATTATAATCTCAATACCCGCATTAATTAAATCTGGAAGATGTTCAAGAATTGTTAATATTATAGTATTAATAATCTCTGGTAATATTGCTACCAATTGAGGTATAGCTTGTATTAAACCGCTCTACCAGAGCCAATAATATTTCTATTCCCATTTCTAATACTTGTGGTAAAGCATCTAGTATTGTATTTAATATTGTCTCAATTATTTGTGGCAACATTGATATTAGTTGCGGAATTGCACCTAATATTCCCTCTGCCAAAGCCATAAGTAATTGCATTCCCGCTTCAAGCAATGGTCCTAAGTTATTTAGAATTCCATCTATTATTCCTTGTATAATTGTAGGCAACATTGATATTAGTTGAGGTGCAAAATCAGCTACAGCTTGTATAATTTGTGTTAGCAGTTGCATAATAATTTCAACTATCTGTGGCAAATTAGATAAAATAAACTGCACTAATTGTATTATTACCTGCATTATGCATTCTAAAAGTTGTGGAGCAATATCAATTAACGCTTGCAAAATTTCTTGTAAAATTTCAGTAATGCACTCTAAAAAATTTGGTAAATTATCCATTAAAATTCCGACAACTTTATTTATAATATTATTTACTGTTTCTATTATATATGGAATCCACTCGCTAATACTCTCTACCATATCATAAATCAATGTTGATGATGCATTTATAATATTATTCATTGCGGTATTCGTTGTTTCAAGTAACTTTCCAATGTCAAAGTCTCCACTTAAGAAATTTTCCCAAGATGCTTTCATCGAATTGATTGAACCAGATATTGTTGTAGCTGCCTCTTTGGCTGTTGTACCAGTAATATCCATACGCGTTTGAACAACATGTATTGCTTCAATCATTTTGTCGAAAGATACTTGATTTACATTATTAGCAGTTACTTTCATGGTATTTCCTAGCACACCACTATCATTTATAAGTCTTGCCATCTCTGCTTGTGTACCACCATAACCAAGTTTCAGGTTATCTAACATTGTGTAATTCTGTTTAGCAAAACCTTGATATGCATTTTGTATTAAAGACATGTCTGTTCCCATTTTATTTGCATTATCAGACATATCTATTATTGCAGTATCTGCTATCTTGGCAGCTTTAGCGGTATCTCCATTTAATCCTTGCAACAAACTCGCTGAAAATGATGTAACAGTTTCCATATATTGATTAGCAGACATTCCAGCTGTTTTATATGCATTATTTGCATTATCGATAACTGTTTGTGAACTTGATTTGAATAAAGTTTCTACTCCTCCAATATTTTGCTCCAAATCTGCATATGCTTTTGTTGATGCTGTTCCTAATCCAACTAAAGCCGTTGCAGTTGCTCCGACAGCAACTGTTCCTATTTCAAATGCTCTTTTTATTCCGTTTCCAACTACAGATGCTGTCTTTTCTAAAGCACTTGTCTTTTTATCTACATCCTTTAATCCTTTGTCTAGCCCCTTTGTATCCAAATTAGTATCATATGTTAAACTTCCTGCTATTGCCATTTTTATTGTCCTTTCCAAGGTAGACAATAGAAAAAAAGACACTTGTATTTTTTATACAAGTGTCAAATTTTATTTTAATAATTCATATAATTTATCCTGTCGTTCCTGTTCTTCCGTTGAAACAGGTAAAGTCCAATACTCTTTAAGATTAGTTAATTGTTCATCTTTGCCAGAATATGCTCTATAATTTTTTATTTTTTCAAATTGTGCTGTTTCTGGCATTGTATTCCATAGTGCTTTAAATTTCCACCAATGCAGTCTATCTGCTGTTAAATCAATTCCTCTATCCCAAAAAGCTCCCCAAATATATTCATCATCTATATCATAGTCATATATTTCTGTTGTTTTTGCTTTACTTATGCCAGTTACACTTTTGTGATAATTTTCTTTTCCTCCACATCTATAAAACCAAATTAACTTATCACTTGCCTCTTTATATAAATCAATATTATTTAATAAAAGGTTATAATTGCTTTCGACAGAAAAAAATGGATAAAACTTTTGCAGAATCAATTTTATTTTCTCATCTTTTTTTATCATTTTATCCATTATTATTTTTTCAAATTCAATCATTACTCTAAAGTCTACATTTATTTTATATTTTTTCCCTTGTAAGATTACAAAATAAGGCAGACTTTTAAACATATTCATAATATTAATATCTCCTATAATTATTTCTATTATTATACTTATAAATATTTCTATTGTTATATTGATTATTGAATCCTCTTCTTCCTGCTCTATTAATATTATTATCTATATCTTGCTGAATATTTCCTATTGCAGATGTAACACGATTAGTCATGTTGTTACTTAACACCTTCATATATGTTTCAATTAGAAATCCTAATATTACAGTTTTGCCATTTGCAGTTAATTCATTATGCCCATCTGCTTTCATTTTATTATTTATTTTTTCTATACTTTTTTCTCCTATAATTCTTTCAATTTGTCCATCTATACTTAAATTATCCTTGTTTTCTCTAGCTTTCTCTATTTCTCCTATATTCAAATTAAACACTAATCCTAAAATCTCAACTTCATATTTCTTATCAATATCATTATAATCTAAACTATATTTTTTCTCATTATTCATAAACATTTCCTCTTCTTTCTTATATAAAATCAATTAATATTATAAAATGTTAAATTACCTTATTAATCTTTTTAATTATTTGCACTTGCTGTAAAAGTCTTTGTTGATATGTCAAATGTTCCATATTCAAAATCGCCAATGCCTTTCAAATCTCCACTAAATGTTATTGTTTCCCCTGGCGTAGATGCTTTACTAGATAGTACTATGGAAACTTTTAATTTTCTTGCTTTGTATACTCCTGTTTTTTCTTCTACTGGTTTCCATAAATCTACTAAATATAAATATCTTTGTGCTTCTACACCTGTTTTTCTATAGTATAGAACATCGTATATATCTTCAACCACTTTTTCATTTTTTATCAAATCACTTTCTATGCTGAATTGGTTATCATAACCCGTAACTTTGTTAGATTTTGACTTTTGTCCTATATATTGTACAGATTTTTCTGTTGGATTTGTACTTTCATCTAATTTTGTTATTCCTATATTCATCAATTCAATTTGTGTACTTTCTAACTTTCCAACACCTAAATAGCGTGCTTCATCATAAGACATTATATCTGTTAATTCAGCAACAGCCTCGCTTACCGCATTTGATGCTGCTTGATTTGCACCTTTTGTATTTTCTGCCATAACTAAATTCCTCCTTCTATATTAAAATAGAGCTGTATATAATATGCACTTACACTACCATCTTCGCTTGTTTCATAAGTTATTGCATTTGCACAGCTCACTTTCTTTACTTTTTTAGTTTCTATTTTTGGAAAATTTCTTAAAATATTTTGTTTATCTATCCAATCGCTTAAATCATCTAACCAATCAAGGTTTTCTGTTCTCTGCGAATCATCTTCACTGTATTTTTTTAGTAATAAAATATATTGGTATTGTCTATACCAACCTTTTTGAGAAATATATTTAAGTGGTAAATTTTCTACTCCTGTTCGTTGTAGTGCCAATGTATCAACACAGTCTGGCAATTCTTCTGAATGTACTATTTCAGCAATTTCTTTAATCTGCTCATATTGCAAAAGCCATTTATTAATTGCACTTGTTATTTTATCCATTACTTTGATAACCTCCTTGCATGTTTTGTTACTTCATCGAGAATGGCATTTTTTTTGTCTGCTTTCATTCTTTCAAACGGATGTGCTCCCCTTTTGCCACCACCGTGATATTTTAAATTTTTAGCAGTTACCACTTTTTTTTCGCCGTATCTTGCCCATGAGCTATGACTTTCTGTACCAATCATTACCTTTCCACCTGCTTGAAATTGTGCATATGGAACATTTATTATCACTCTTCCGCTACCTAATACGGATCCTAAAACTATAGATTTTTCTTGTGCTCCGCTTTTAAAAGAAACATAGGGTTGTAAATTTTCTACAACCCTCTTGTCAATATACTTTTGAACACTTCCCTTTTCTTCTAATCCTAGCTCATTGTATATCTGCCTTGCTGTTTTTAGTTTTGCTTGCCAACCCATTAAACACAACCAACTTTCATGTGGAAAAGGTCTTTTATATCTTCATCATCGAATTTAAAATATTCAGCAGAATTTACTTTAAAAACACTTTCTTTTCCATATATTTTTTCTAATTGTGCTTGGGGTGTATTTCCGTTAATAATATCTTTGACCTCACAATCTACTACAATATCTCCTTTTGCAATTAAATATTCAACATCAACATTATCTATATCAAAAATTCTTATTAAAACACTATCAATAGATGTATTTCCATTTTTGTTATGATTAAGAATATATGTATGTCTAATACTTGCTGTTACTACATATCTTTTATATTCTGTTTGCTCTTTGTGATATATTGTAATCTTTTGTGTTGGAAACTCGGACATATTTTCCTCCTACAGATAACAAGTAAGTTCATGTGGCAAGGAACTAAACACATCTCTTGTTAAATTATTATATTCATCTACAGATATATCTTTAAAAGTTTTATTTACACCATCTATAGAATAACCTGTTATTTTTCTGTTATCACTTTCTTGTTTTCTATTTATTAAATCAATAAGAACACAAGTAGTATATTTCAATCTATCTTGTGCCTCAATCTTTAATTGATTTACTACTTGTTCTGTAATAACAGCATTAACATTTTTATCAATTTCTCTACTAGCTTTTATTACTAATTCATCAAATTTATTTTCTTCTAACTTTCCAAAAAAATTATTTTTATAGTATGTATAGTCTACATATACCATATAATCACCTACTATTTATTTTCTTGTTTGCCATTCTCATTTTCAGTTGTTGCTTTTAGCTTTTCAACATTTGCCTTTAAAACTTTTATTTCTTCTTTTAGCTTTTTATTTTCTTTAACAATACTTTCAGTATTACTTGTTTCTTGTTTTAATTTTTCTATTTCTTCTTTTAGCTCTTTTACTCTTGCTTCTTCATCTGAATTAAAAGAGTGACCTACTCCTATTAATTTTGACATATAAATTTTTCCCCCTCTCTATTTATGTGATAAATAAATACCTGCTACTTTATTTTTATAATATTCATTTAAACCATATAATCTATATAACCATTTATAGTTATCTCCATCTTGGTCTTGGTCTGGTGTAAATAGTTTCATTTTGTTGTGTTTTGTATATTGTAATAAAGCTGGTTTATGTATAATCATAAAGTTTATATCCTTTGCCCCAGTACCTTTCTTGAATCCGCCTTTTCTTTCTCCATCACTATCTTTGCCACTTAATAGTTCAATTACAGTTTGGAAACGAGCTTGTGGAACCACTTTAATTCCTGCAAATTTGGATAATATTTCTTTTGATTTGTATGTATCCATATCCCTAATCATTCCAAGCAATGTAGATGTAATCCTTAAATATCTATTCTCTTCTGGAACTTCATCGTTTGTCATTTCATCATAAGCTGTTGAAATTGCCTTGTATACTTCTTCTCCTGTTGTATATGTTATTCCTGTAGGTACTTTAGAAATACCAGGTATTGCTGCATATGTAGAATATC
>FR878276.1 GCA_000434335.1 Clostridium sp. CAG:492 | reverse complement strand
CTTGGCTCTTCCGTTTTTTTATACAATAACCCGTCCACTTTCCCAAATTCTTATTTTCTAGCATAAATTCTTTATTTTTTGACAATGCTATGATATAATAAGCCCATTACAATTTTTAGGAGGTTATTTAACATGGAGAAACTGAAAATATCTATTGTTACTGCATATCCAACACAAGGTGCTGGTAGCGGTACACTTATTACGGCACAAGCAAAAACATATGTGGAAATGGGACATGAGGTTCATATTGTTACAGCAAATAACAATACAAGCTTTAATAAGCTTGATGGTGTTACTTATCACCTTGTACCTTTTACAGGTGAAAAAGAGCCTATCGAAAAACTTGAAGGTGCATTACCTTTTAACTTCGTAATGTTTACATCTCACACTAACAGCTCTGAAAACTTTTGGAACATTACAAATGAGCAATTAAAAGCTTACTGTAATAAGTTTAGGGAGGTTTTTGAAGCTCATATCAAAAACGATAAACCGGATATTTTCCATGGTCAACACTGTTGGATTTCCACAGCCATACTTACTGACTATGATATCCCTGTAGTATGTACAATACATGGTACAGACCTTATGGGGTATGAAAAAGCCAAAGAACTTTTATCTGATGCCAATGTTAGTGCAGAAGATGCTGAAAAGTATAACTTCTACATTAAATCTGCTGAAAAAGCTGCCCGAAATTCAAAACGCATTTTTGTAATTTCAAAGCAACAGGAAGAAAAGTTTAAAAAGCTTTTCCCTTTTGCAGCTGATAAAGTTGTTCTTGTTCGTAATGGATGTGACACTAGTGTTTTCTACAAAGATGATACAGTTAATGTAAAAAATCTTTTAGGTTCACTTCACTCTAATGTATTGCCAACAGCTGGAATACCAACCAACTATGATAAACTTGCAATTTTCGTTGGAAAATTTGCACAATTTAAAAGAGTTGATTTGGTTTTAGATGCAGCCAAAATATATGAAGAAGAAATGCACAAAAAGGGCTTGAATGTATTAACTCTTATTGTTGGCTCTGGAGCATTAGATGACGAGCTAAAGAAACATCAAGCAGAGCTGAATTTGCATAATACTCATTTTGTTGGAAGACAAGGAGCAGATATTGTAAGAGCTTTGCAAAACATTTCAGATGTATTTCTTGCTCCATCAGATAATGAACCTGACGGTCTTGTTTATAAAGAATGCATGCTTTGTAACAATATTCCTGTGGGAACATTAGGTGGTGGTGTTCCAGACACATTAAATCCAAACGATGATGAACTTACTGCAATTCCTAGTACCGAAATATACCCAACACCCTATGGTGTACTTATTCCAATGAATAACAGTAAGGCACTTGCTGATGCGGCAATGTATGTCATGGAACATCCTGAGAAATTTGACAAAAATCATATTATTTCTTACGCTCAGGAAAACTATGATCAAAGAAAGATTAGCAAGAATGTAATTATTCCTATTTTTAAGGAAGTAATCGCAAAAAAATAACAGAAACCAAGTAATAATTTACTTTTCCCCATTTATTAAGCAAGTAGCTTAAATAAATGGGGTTTTTCTTATTTTTGCATAGGTTGTCAATAGGGACGGTTCTTTTTGACACATATTGTGGTGAACATTTAAAATAACATATTTGTGACATTGGAGAACGAATAAATGTTGTCAAAAGCTTTGTCTTTAACGACAATAAAGTTGTCAAAAAGAACCGTCCCCATTGACAACCCTTGACACATTTTTTCTGGTTTTACACAATATATTTTATTTCATTACTTGGAAAGTATTTCTTCAGTTTTTCTTTAAAAAATTGCTCTCCTTCTTTTTTGTATTCTAGCTTGTATGTGTATTTTCCCATTCCACGTCCTGTCATTTTTTCTTTGTCATATAAATCCTGTGTTGTTGGAAAAGCTTCTGTGTTGATTGCTCTATGAACAAAACTATATGTCATAAATATTACTTCAAAAAATACGTCTTTTTTTACACTTTCACTTAAATTTTCATATAGATCTTTTATTAGATCTTCATATAAATCTTTCCAATTATCTAAAAAAATTACTGGTGCTATTAGTATTCCTACTTTATAGTCAGCTTGTTTTAGTTTATTTATTGCTTCAACTCTAATTTTTAGTGGTGATGTTCCTATTTCTATATTTTTTATTATATCACTGGGATTAACACTCATTCTTGCAATTATTTTTCCATTATGATTTAAATTTAATATTGGATCTACCATTCCAAATTTTGTTGGAAAAGTAAGCATACCTTTTGGACTTTTTGCAAAATTTTCAATTGTCCAAACCAAATTGTTTGTTATGGTATTTTCTAATATAAGATCACTATTACTTCCTATTTCAAATACTAAATTATCATCTGTATTATTTGCAACTTTTATAATTTTATTTAACATTTCTTCTCTGTTAACGAATAATCTTAAATAAGAACATTTGTTGAAATTGCATACTAAATAACAGTATAAACACATAGCAATACATCCTGAAGATGTGTATGGTACAAGATAATCTGATATTTTATGATTTTCTACAAATTTATGTGTTTTTCGTATTCCAATTATAAGATTTTGCTTCATATCCCTAAACTCTGAATTTTCTTTTTTTCGCATTTCTTCTATATTATTGTGATTTTCTATTACATCACATTTAATTCCTTTTGATTTATATAAATTTAATAAATATTGCCCTAACTCGTAATTTTCTGAATCTTTTTCATATAACACTCTTTTGGGTAAAAACATAATATTAATTCCTCCATTTGTAATATCTATATTATTTTTTACTTTTTTAGATTTATTATTAGAATATTTTTTAATTAATTTAATATATTAAATTAAAGGGGATGATTTTATTTTTGAAAATTTGAAAAAAATTGTTAGATTCCAAATTATTTCATTTATTGTTGTATGTATAGTCGGAACATTGCTTCACTTTACATTTGAATTGTCTTGTAATAACCATATAGTTGCGGCATTTAGCAGTACAAATGAAAGTACGTGGGAACATCTAAAATTAGTATTTTACCCTATGTTTATAATGACTGTTATTGGATATTTTTATTTAGGCAAAGATGTAAAGAATTATTTATGTGCCAAAACTTTAGGCATTATTTATGCAATTAGTTTTATTGTAATTTTCTTTTATACATATACAGGAATCATTGGGAAAAACTTTGCTTTTTTGGATATTGGTAGTTTTTTTGTTGCTGTATTTATTGGGGAATATATAGCATTTAAAAATATGCTTTCATTTGATGACGAATGCAATAAAAGCATTTCAGTAATTACACTAATAATTCTTTTACTATGTTTTGTTTTATTCACATACTTCCCACCAAAAATAAATCTATTTAAAGATCCTATTCACAATGAATATGGTATTATAAAAACTTAAATTTTAGTAGAGCAAATAAAAAACGGGGACGATCCTCGTTTTTTATTTTTGAGGACCGTCCCCGTTTTTTATGCTTTTGGTAATTTTGTTTCATCTGGTATTACTTTGTGCTCTTTTAATAGTTTTTCTATGTCTGTTCCTTTGGCTTTTTTTAGTGCTTTTTTCATTATGAATCTTTCTATTAAATTTAGTTTCATATCTGTTATTGGCTTGCCATCTCTTAGTTTTACTGTTGCATTTAGTAAATCTCTTATATCATATACACTGCCCCATACTTCTGGAACTCCTCTGTCTATGTCTAGTAATGTGTATACCGCTTCCATTGCTGTTCTTATTGAATATTCTGTTGTGAATATTGTATCTCGTTTTGTTTCAGCAAATTGACCTAAAAACGCAAAGTTTACACTTCCTTTTGGCACTACTAATGGTCTGTCTCCTAATTGTCTTGGCATGAAAAAAGCCGTTATATATGGCATCATACATGGAACTGTATTTGCACTATTTGTTGCTAGCTTTTCTATTTGGTCTGTTGGTACTCCTAAGTGATATAACCATTCCATACAAATTTCTTTACCTGTACATTCTCTCATAGGCTTTTTAATATAATTTCCTGGTTTATCACTAAATAGTCCATAAATCCAACCACATAATTGATTCTTTGGTTGACTTCTGAATTGTGGTTGACGATTAAATGTCCAACTTAAAAGCCAATTTGAATCTTTTACAGTAACAATTCCTCCTGTTACTACTTTTCCGCTAAAAGGATTTCTTTTACATATTTTTTCGATATATGGAGGTATTTTATCATCTAATGTAGTTACTGTTGCACTCATCCAGTTGCTTTCTTCTGGGTTAGAGCAGAACTTATCTGGATTTCCAAATGATTTATCTTGTTTAGCAATTTTTCTCCACATATCCCAGCCTCCGCCTGGTTTTATTTCATAATTAAATTCTGCTTTTTTATTTTGACTTCCAAGTGTAGAATTTTCGACACAACCACCATTTGTTATAAATACTAAATCATTTTCAGTTAAATTAATATTTTCTTCTTTTCCATTTACTATAGTTACAATAGTTTTTGCTTGTTTTTTGTTAGATTTTATATCAAATAATACATTTTCAACTTTAACACCATAATGGAATTGTACTCCAAATGATTCCAAATATTTAATCATTGGTAATATCATAGATTCATACTGGTTATATTTTGTAAAACGAAGTGCTGTAAAATCTGGTAAACCTCCTATATGATGTATATATCTTTTAATATATAATTTCATTTCTAATGCACTATGCCAATTTTCAAAAGCAAACATTGTTCTCCAGTAAAGCCAGAAATTTGAATCAAATACTTCTTCATCGAAAACTTCATTGATTCTTTTATTATATAATTGTTCATCTGGTGTAAAAAATAACTTCATTATTTCCATTGCACCTTTATCTGATATATTGAATTTTTTATCAGTATGTGCGTCTTCACCGCGATTTACTGTTGCTCTCATTAAAGAATAATTTGGATCTGCTTTATTTAACCAATAATACTCATCTAATACACTTACCCCTTCTGTTTCTATTGAAGGAATTGATCTGAATAGGTCCCACATACATTCAAAATGGTTATCCATTTCTCTTCCTCCACGCATTACATATCCTATATCATTGTAATAATACCCATCACATGCTCCACCTGGTATTGGCTCTTTTTCAAGAATATGAACATTTTCACCTTTCATTTGTCCATCACGAACTAAAAAGCAAGCTGCAGCTAATGCTCCTAGTCCTGAACCTATTATATATGCAGATTTATTATCAACATTTTCCGGTTTTTTAGGCTTTGCAAAAGCCTCATAATTTCCACTACTATAGTACATAAAATTTCCTCCTTTGTAATATTATAAACATAATATTACAATAATATTTAAAATTTTCAATAAACAAAAAAAGCAGTTTGTATAATTTTTTTACAAAACTGCTTTTTTGTCTAAAAAGATAATCTTTTTATTGCATTATCAAAATTTCCGTCTAACATTAGACTTAATTTATTTATTATTTCTTCTGGATTTTCTTCCATTCCATTTTCTATCCATTCTTGCACTAATCCCACAAATGCATATTTATAAAAATCTGCAATAAATTTTTTATTTTTTTCATCAATATTCAAATTTTTTGATTTTTCATTTACCGCTTTTGTTAATACTAAATTTGTCTGCTGATATACAAAATTCAGAAAAAATGACCTACTTACTGAATAATATGTGTTATACACAAATTTTTTATTTTCAATAATATATTCAAATACATATAAAAATTCCTGTTGCCAATTTTCTGTTGGATTATCTGTTTCTAAATTTTTAATTTTACCTATTACCTCATTTGTATAAATCCACTCTAATAAATCATATATATCTTTAAAATGATAATAGAAAGTTTGTCTATTCACACCACAATCTTCTGTTATATCATTTATTGTTATTTTATTAAATTCTTTTTTTGATAAAATTTTCTTTAAAGAGCTAGCAAGTGCTTTTTTTGTTATATTACTCATTATAATCACTTTCCTTTGTTTTTTGAAAGGGATTATATCATTTTACAATTATACATGCAAATAAAAATTTTTGTATTTTTCAACAGACTCGTTTACATCAATTACATACTGCTGAACCAAACATTTTACATTTTCATCATAATATTCCTTTGTTAGCTTTCCACCTAATGCTTGCATTGTTTTTGCAGAACCTAAGTTATCTTTGTCACAATCTAACATTACTTCTTTTATTTTGTGCTTTTGACATATTTGTAATGCTAAATATAGATTTATTTTGTTATACCCTTTTCGTCTTTCTGTTGGTCTTATGCTGTATCCTATATTGCCTCCAAATGCTTTTAGTTTTTCATTTAATTGTAATCTTATGTTTATCATTCCTACTATTTTATTATCGCTTTTACGAACTAAAAAATATGTTTCTGCTGGTACTTTTTCTTCTGTCATTTTTCTTGTTCTATCTTCTTCTAATTTTTTAAGCCAAGCATCATAATTGTCTAGATATCTATAAAGTCCTCCTACTCCATTTATATTTGAATTATATTTATAAAATTCTTGAATATATTCTATGGCTTGTTTTTCATATGATTTGTTTGGTTGTATTAGCTCTAACTTTTCCATATTTTTTCTCCTTTCTTTTGTATTATGTGCTAAAAAGCCTTACAGATTTGCCCTTTAGTTTATCATAATACTTTTAATAAACTTACTAAGACTCCTCTGTAAGGCTCCCTTACTTCTGTGTAGAAACTTTTCCGCTTCCTGTACCGCTCAACTTCATATTTTAGGTACACTCTTAATATTTTTCTATTTTAGCATAGAGATTTGCTGTTTGTCAAATAATTAAATACTATAAAAAAAACAAAATGAAAAGGACTTTTGAATTATTCCTTTCCATTTTTTGCTCAGATTATTTATACTTGATATTTTTATCTTTACGACTACCAATTGGATTTCTGCTTTTTACAATAAAGTCATCACAACTGTTACCTGTAATTGCTGGTAATCTTTTTTCCTGTAAGACCATTCTTCTTATTTCTTCAGCAGTGTAAAATTTTGGCTTTTTTTTCATAATTGAAATCAACTCCCAATTTTTAATTATAATTTTTTGGTATTTCACTACCTGAGCTATAGTGAATTTATAATACTGGTTAAACCTTGAAAACATTATATAATTAATTTATCTAATATGCAACTAATCTATTTTAAAATTCATCAATTTCAATTATATTTCCGTCAATATCA
>FR878275.1:335-512 GCA_000434335.1 Clostridium sp. CAG:492 | reverse complement strand
ATTTCTTGGAGCTTACAACCAGATTTGAACTGGTGACCTCTACCTTACCAAGGTAGTGCTCTACCTCCTGAGCTATGTAAGCATATTTTACATTTATATGTTTTTTTTAACATTAATTTCACTTTTAAAGTTTATATTACATTTGATGAAAAGTCAATATCAAATATTGGAAAATCA
>FR878275.1:0-190 GCA_000434335.1 Clostridium sp. CAG:492 | reverse complement strand
TTTTTTTACGTATTCTTTGAATCGCATTATCTACTGATTTTACAGGTGAGTCTAACTTTTGTGCTATTGCTGTGTATGAGCTTCCATTTACTAATTCATTTAATACATTTTTTTCAAATGTGCTTAATGATTTATCAATTACATCTTCTACACTTTTATAATATTCTTTTTTAGTAATTGTGTCTAATGG
>FR878274.1:3629-4713 GCA_000434335.1 Clostridium sp. CAG:492 | reverse complement strand
TAGTATAAAAATACTCCCTTTACCTATATCTGATTCTATCTTTAAATCTCCTTTATGTAACTCCATTATGCTTTTACATATTGATAATCCAAGTCCTGCGCCTCCATTTTTTCTTGATCTTACTTTATCAACTCTATAGAATGGCTCTGTTATTTTTGCTATATTTTCTTTACTAATTCCAGGTCCATAATCTACTACCTGTATATACTTTTTGTCATTTATTTTTAGTGCATTTATTATTATTTTACTATTTACATCTGAAACATTTATTGCATTTTTTACTAAATTTGATACACACATTATAATTAATGTTTCATCTCCATATATGTTTTCAAGTTGATTGTTTATTGTCAAATCGATATTTTTTGAATCTAATCGATTTTTTAGTGATTTATATATTTCGCTAAAAACATTACTTATGTTTACATTTTTAAAATCTAAATCTGCATTTTTCTTGTATGATAATAGCAATAATTTTTTATACATATCTGAAATTCTCTTTGACTCTGATTGAATATATGTTAAATATTTATCTTTTTGCTCCTCTGTCAAATTAGCTTTTTGTAAAAGTTCAGCATATCCTTGAATAGATGTTAATGGCGTATTCATTTCATGAGATAAATTATCTATAAATAATTGCTTATTATTTGCAGATTCTATTAAATCATTGTTTCTTTTTTCTAGCTCTTTTGACATTTTATTAAAGCTTTTAGCTACTTTTCCAAACTCACTATTGCTTTCTTTTAAGTTTATTTTATAGTCACCTTTTGATAACTTTTCCATTTCTTTTTGTATTTTTACTAATGGTTTTGTTAAGGTTTTAGATATTATATATGCTATAATTGCAATAAACACAATCATTACAAGCCATATGTATATACAATTTTTTATTAAAACTGACCTTGAATTATATATATAATCAATATCTTCTATATATACAATTGTTTTATCTTCCCCCATCTTTGTTGATACAAATATATAATTTTTATCATTAATTTCCTTTTGTTGAGCAATATATTTGTTATTTTCTGTTGTTTTAAATTCATCTGCATATGGTTGTAATACTTCATCTGTTTCATATTCC
>FR878274.1:2028-3544 GCA_000434335.1 Clostridium sp. CAG:492 | reverse complement strand
GATTTTTCTGCTGACGTAAATAAAATAGTACTATTTACATTGTACTTTATTCTATTTTCTATCTTTTCTACATTTTTTATTGCAATTTGAGTTTCAGCATCAATATTTTCATCTAAATTTTTTTCTATAAGGAAAGCTGCTATTACCAAACATGATATGACAGCAGGTATACAGATTCCAAAAAACATTTTAAGAGATAATTTCATAATATTTTTTCCTTTCACAAATTATATTTCTAATCTGTATCCATATTTATAAACTGTAACTATTATATCATCCCAACTTAGCTTTTTTCGTAGTCTTTGTATATGCATATCTACTGTTCTTGTATCACCATAATAATCATATCCCCAAGCTGATTCTAACAGCTTTTCTCTTGAAAGAGCTAAATTTTTGTTTTGAATTAATACTTTAAGTAGTTCAAATTCTTGTGCAGTCATTTCAATTTTTTCGTTATTTTTAAAGACCTCTCTTTTAGCAAAATCAACTTTTATATTTCTGTATTCAAATATATCTGAAAATTTACCAGTTCTTCTTAAAACAACTTCTATTCTCGCTAATAATTCCATTGATTCAAATGGTTTAACAATATAATCATCTGCACCTAATTTTAAACCTTTCACTTTATCTGTTACACTATCCTTTGCAGTCAAAAATATTATTGGAACATTTTGTTTAATAAAACTTTGTGCAATTTCATATCCATTCTTTTTTGGAAGCATTATATCCAATAATGCTAAGTCTGGACTAAATTTATTTAATTTTTCAAGAGCCATTTCACCATCTTCAGCTTCATCGCATTTATAACCTGCTAGCTCTAAATTCATTCGAATAAGCTCTCTTATTTTTTCTTCATCATCTACAATTAAAATTTTTCTCATATTTACTCCTTTGTTTAGTTTGGTGATTTTATTATAATATTAGCAATTTAAATAATCAACAAAAAAAGCAATATTTAGTATGAGTTATTTTTAATTATAATTAAAAACATAAGAAATATGTGATAATTCTTATGTTTTTACAAATTTTCTAACTGTTTACTAAAATAATTGCTTTTTTATTTATTCTGCAATTGCATATGCTAATAAAATTCGTGATATTTTTCCATTCTTTACAAAATAATATATATTTCCTTTTTTGCTTCCATATACTGGTTCACTTCCTGGATATCCAACTATAATTGTATTCTCATCTACAGAATCACTTTTTAATATCGAATTTGATGGATATGCTTTTAATACTTCTTCTTTGCTAGATCCTATTTTTATACCTCTTGCTGTCTGTAATTTTGAAGTTCCATATATTTCGATTGATGTCATTTTGCCATCATCTTCACTATCTTCGAATTCATTATATACTTTTAGACCTAAAGATTTGTAATCTAATTCCGTTATTGTTGTTCCTGTTGCATCTTGTGTATACGTTTTTCTTTCTGGAGTTTCATCATATATATTTTCTACTGCTTTTACACTTTCTCCAAGTTTAAATCTGTTAATTGTTAAATCTTCATTTGAAA
>FR878274.1:1891-2016 GCA_000434335.1 Clostridium sp. CAG:492 | reverse complement strand
TCATTTGAAAAAGCTTTTATGCTATTCGTTGTATTATTTTTTGTTATATTACTTTCATTTTTCTCATTTTTTGTTTGAATTTCTTCACTTTCTTTATTTTCAGTACTATTTTTTCATCTGTTACA
>FR878274.1:0-1847 GCA_000434335.1 Clostridium sp. CAG:492 | reverse complement strand
GATTTTTGTAATTTTAAAACCTCTGTCTTGTTTTCTATCATTAATATAGCTCTTTTATTTCATTAAAGTTATCTATACTTATAATTTTTTTCTTGTCATATTCTTTGTCTTCTGGATTATAGTAAATTGAATCTATTCCATATTTGTTAGGCCCAAGCACATCTTTATCTATTGTATCTCCTATCATTAAACATTCTGATGGAGAATATTGTCCGCATGCATTCATATAGCTCTCTTTGTGTGGTTTTAGTACTGTATCTCCTGTATATATGTCATCAAAATATTCTATAATTCCAGCATTTTTTAGTCTTGTTACTTGTGTGTATCTAAACCAATTTGTTAATACAACTAAACTTTTATTTTTTGATTTTAAGTATTTTAACATATCTGTTGTTTCTGATAGTAGAATATCATTAATATCTGCATTTATTTTTATCCAGCCTTCTATTATTTCACTTGTGATATTTATACCTGTTTTATTTTTGTAATAATTGCTTAAATCATTTACATCATATTTGGTATGTGTTTTTTCATATTCTATTAATATCTCATAATATACTGAAAGAAATTTGTCTGCTTCTTTTCCTAGTACATCTTTAAAGTAGTTTATTTCTTTTGAAAAATCACCATTAAGAAGAGTTCCATCTAGGTCAAATATAAATCTCTTTTTCATTAATTTCTCCTTTTTTCTTTATTTTTAATTACATTATAATTTTTCCTTCTAAATTTGCTATATAACATTTTGGAAATTTTTCTTTTAATACCTTTAATTTTTCTAAATTCTTTTCAAGTTCCTTACTAACTAAAATTCCCTCTATAAAACAAGATGGCATTCCAAATAATATTGCACTTTCTCTATTTGTCGTAAGAGCTGTTCTTTCTTTACAATATATATAATTTTTATAGAACCACTTTTTCAAAATTGTTTTCACAATTCTGGGGTTTAAATTCAAATTAAATACATCTTGTTTTATAAAGTCTTGAGCCTCTTGACTTTGAGTATTAAAAATAAATGCAATGTCTACTTTATTGTTTGATAAGCTTGGCATAAATCTGCTTTCTTTTGTTTGCTCTGCAATCCATCTCCAATTTGGTGTGTTTTTGAATTTATCAAGTGCCTGATCCAGCTCTCCATATGGAACGAGTTTTATTTCTACAGCTTTATTTTGTGCAGTTCCTATTGTTACAGTTGCTCCACTATACAATTTAACATATTCACCTAATGTAATTTCTTTTTGTATATTCCACATTGATGCACAAAATGGAGTTTTTTTGTTTTTGTTATATGTTGTAATAAAATCTTGACTGATAATTCCATCTTTTTTTATTTCATCAAGATGTTCCATTGCTGATCTTGCTCCATGAAGAAAAGTGTGCTTTTTTAATACAAGAGATTCTCCAATATTGTAGTCATTTGGTTGTAACTTAAAATTTGAATTTAGCTCATAAAATTTGTTGATTTGATTTATGAATGCTGTTCTTACATCCTTGTTAAATTTAAAATACTTTTTTGCTTTTGCTATATATAAATTTTTGTTTGTTGATTCTTCCATTTTTTCATCTCTTTTCCATTTTGTATCTATATAATTTCTTCATATTATTATAAAACATCAGACTTATTAAATATGCCAAAAATAAGTCTAATGTTTTACATAGAAATTTGAGTTTATCGTAATTTATAATTTTTCAATTTCGTCTTTTGTAAGTCCAGTAATTTTAATAATCAAATTAATATCCATTTCTTCTGCTAACATCTTTTTGGCTATTTCAATTTTTTCCTCTATTTTTCCTTCTGACCTGCCTTCGGCCCTTCCTTGGTCTCTTGCTGCTGTCATTGCAAACTTTCT
>FR878273.1:47737-52738 GCA_000434335.1 Clostridium sp. CAG:492 | reverse complement strand
TTGAAAAAAATAATATATGTATTGATTTTTTATTTAATATTAGATATAATAAAAAAACTAACCAAATAGGACTTGAGGAATATATCAAGTCCTATTTAATTTAATAAAAGGAGGAATTTTAGAATGGCAAAAGTACTAAAAGATGTATCAAGAACATTTAACGAATACTTATTATTACCAAATTTAACAGATGAAAGATGTATACCAACAAATGTAAGTTTAAAAACACCACTTGTAAAATTTAAAAAAGGAGAAGAACCTAAATATTCAGAGAACATCCCGTTTGTGTCTGCTATAATGCAAGCCGTTTCAGGAGAAAAAATGGCTATTGCTTTGGCGCGCGAAGGTGGATGTTCTTTTATTTTTGGTTCACAATCAATTGAAGCAGAAGCTGAAATGGTAAGACGTGTAAAAAAACATAAAGCTGGATTTATTGATAGTGATTCAAATGTAAAAAGTGGAACAACATTAAAAGATGTAATAGAATTAGTAGAAAGAACAGGTCATTCAACAGTAACAATCACAGAAGATGGAACAAGTAATGGAAAGTTTTTAGGTCTTGTTACAGATAAAGATTATAGAATTTCAAGAGCAAATTTAGATGATCCAATAGATAAATATATGACTCCAAGATCAAAAATAGTTTGTGCTAAAAAAGGTATAAGTTTAGCAGAAGCAAATGATATTATTTGGGAAAATAAAATTAGTTGTTTACCAATATTAGATGAAAATGATAATTTAGAGCATTTAGTATTTAGAAAAGATTATGAAGAAAGAAAAAATAATCCTAATTCTTTATTAGATGAAAATAAAAGATATATAGTAGGTGCAGGAATCAATACAAGAGATTATGAACAAAGAATACCAGCATTAGTTGAAGCTGGAGTGGATTTATTATGTATGGATTCATCAGATGGATATTCAGTTTGGCAAAAAAATACAATAGATTGGGTAAGAGCACATTATGGCGATGATGTAAAAATTGGAGCAGGAAATGTTGTTGATAAAGAGGGATTTTATTACTTAGCAGAAGCTGGAGCTGACTTCATAAAAGTTGGAGTTGGAGGAGGTTCAATTTGTATCACTCGTGAGACAAAGGGAATTGGTCGTGGACAAGCAAGTGCTTTATTAGATGTAGTAGAAGCTAGAGATGAGTATTATGAAAGAACAGGTATATATATTCCAATATGTTCAGATGGTGGAATTGTGCATGATTATCACATAACTTTATCATTAGCAATGGGTGCTGATTTTGTTATGATGGGTAGATATTTTGCTCGTTTTGATGAAAGTCCAACTAGAAAAGTTAAAATAGGTGGAAATATTGTAAAAGAATACTGGGGAGAAGGTTCAAATAGAGCTCGTAATTGGCAAAGATATGATTTAGGTGAAGCAGGAAAAAATAAGTTATCATTTGAAGAAGGTGTAGATTCATATATTCCATATGCAGGACCTTTAAAAGATAATTTGGCAATTACAGTAGCAAAAATAAAATCAACAATGTGTAATTGTGGTTCAATTTCAATACCAGAATTCCACGAAAAAGCAAGATTAACTTTAGTATCTAACATCAGTATAAAAGAGGGAAGTGCACACGATGTAATGCTAAAAGAAGTGGAAACACAAAATTAAATCTATATAAATAATAGATACATATATTTGTTAAAAAAATAGAAAGGAATTTTATAATGGATAAAGAATTAATACTAATAATTGATTTTTACGGTCAATATAATCAGTTAATAGCAAGACGTGTGCGTGAATGCAATGTATATTCAGAAATAGTACCATTTAGTACATCAATTGAAAAAATAAAACAAAAAAATCCAAAGGGAATAATTTTTACAGGCGGACCTGCAAGTGTATATGCAGAAAATGCACCAAAATGTAGTAAAGAAATATTTAATTTAGAAATACCAGTTTTAGGAATCTGCTATGGAATGCAACTTATGACACATATGCTTGGTGGTAAAGTCCAAAAAGCTGATAAAAGAGAATATGGTGTTACATCTGTAAATATAAATAATAGCTCTAAATTATTCAAAGGATTTGAAGATAAAAATGATTGCTTAATGAGTCATACAGATTTTGTAGAAAATCTTCCAGAAGGATTTGAAAATATAGGTTCAACAGATCATTGCCCAAATGCAGCAATGCAAAATACTAAAAAGAATTTTTATGGAATTCAATTTCATCCAGAAGTTAATCATACAAACAATGGAACAGAAATTATAAAAAACTTTGTTTATAATATTTGTGGTTGCTCTGGAAATTGGAAAATGAGCTCTTTTGCAGAGGAAACAGTTACAGCATTAAAACAAAAAATAGGAGATAAAAAGGCATTATGTGCTCTTTCTGGTGGTGTTGATTCATCAGTAGCAGCAGCATTAATAAATAAAGCAATAGGAAAAAATTTAACATGTATATTTGTAGACCATGGATTGTTAAGAAAAAATGAAGCAGAAGAAGTAGAGCAAGTATTTACAAAAAATTTTGATGTTAATTTTATAAAAGTAGATGCTAAAGAGAGATTTTTGAATAAATTAAAAGGAATAACAGATCCAGAGCAAAAAAGAAAAATAATAGGAGAAGAATTTATTAGAGTATTTGAAGAAGAAGCTAAAAAAATAGGAACTGTTGATTATCTTGTACAAGGAACAATATATCCAGATGTAATAGAAAGTGGATTAGGAGCAGGAGCTAAAATAAAAAGCCATCATAATGTAGGAGGATTACCAGACTATGTTGACTTCAAAGAAATAGTAGAGCCTTTAAGAGACTTGTTTAAAGATGAAGTAAGAAAAGTTGGATTAGAACTAGGATTACCAGAATTTTTAGTATATCGTCAACCATTTCCAGGACCAGGGCTTGCAATTCGTGTAATAGGTGATATAACAGAAAATAAATTAGATATATTAAAAGATGCTGATTCAATATTCAGAGAAGAAGTAGCAAAAGCAGGATGGGACAGAAAGATAAACCAATATTTTGCAGTATTAACAAACATAAAAAGTGTAGGAGTAATGGGAGATGAAAGAACATATGACTACACAATAGCACTAAGAGCAGTAACAACATCAGATTTTATGACTGCAGAATGGACAAAAATACCATACGAAATATTAGAAATAGTATCATCAAGAATAGTAAACGAAGTAAAACATGTAAATCGAGTGGTATACGATATAACCGGAAAGCCACCAGCAACAATAGAATGGGAATAATAAAATTTGAATATATAAAATTTATTCTTGTTGTATATTGAAAAGTTTATTTTTTGATATATAATATATATGAATTTTGATGAGAGGAGAATTTTATGAAAAAATCAACTAAAATTATTTTAATTATAGTAGGAATATTAATTGTGTGTCTTATTACTTTTGAAGGTTTTTTATTAGTGAAGAACAAACAAGATTCAGATAAGAAAATATCAGAGCTACAAAATGAAGTTACTAATTTAAAGGATGGAAATTATATAGAAAATTCCAATAATGTTTTAGAAAATACAACTAATGAAAAAAATGAAAATAAAAATACGAACACAACAAATAATAGTAAAAGTAATGAAACACAAACTAATACCGCAAAATCTACTGAAAATCAAACAAAAAATGAAGAAGTTAATTATAATAAGTATGATGAAGATGGTTATATAATATTAAAAAATAGTGAAGTGAAAAATAGTGATTATTATAAATTATGGAGAAATGAATCAGATATGACAGAAATACAAATAAATGAAGACGGTACATATTTATTTGATCATTATACAGCAAGTAGTGAAGTTAAAGGAACGTATAAAATAAATGGAACTAATATTATATTTACAGATGAAAATGGAACAGAATGGAATGGTACAATGAGGCGAGAAGAAGCTGGAAATTTAGCGTTAAAAATTTCTAAAAATGGTGAAAAAGTAACATTGTATGATGGAGAAGGAGATTAATAAAAATATTAATTAAAAGAAACCCTTAGTTTTGCAAATGCAGTATTAAACTGTATGTTTGTAAAGGGGTTTCTTTTTATTTGGATTTATGTGGAAAAAATTTTTTCGATATCGAAAAAATGTTACTTAATGATATAATACAGTCAGATAAAAATATAACTATATTTTATCTAACATTAGTACCTTATGAAAGGTGGAAAAATTATGATAAAATTTACAAAAATGCATGGACTAGGAAATGATTATGTGTATATTGATGCAACAGCTAAAACTGGGCAAAAAATAGAAAATGAATCAGACCTAGCTAAATTTGTCAGCAACAGACATTTTGGAATTGGTTCAGATGGATTAATTTTAATATGTGACAGTAAAGTTGCAGATTTTAAAATGAGAATGTTTAACTATGATGGTAGTGAAGCGGAAATGTGTGGTAATGGAATACGATGTGTAGGAAAATTTGTATATGACAAAGGTCTTACAAATAAAGAAAGTATTACAGTAGAAACTTTGGCTGGAATAAAAACACTAAAGTTTAATATAGAAAATAATAAGGTAAAAACTGTTCAAGTTGATATGGGAGAACCAATACTAAATCCACAAAAAATACCTGTCATATCAGAAGAAAAAATAGTAAAGAATTTAAAAATAAAAGCCAATGATAAAGAATTTAAATTTACATGTGTATCAATGGGAAATCCACATGCAGTAACAATTATTGATAATATAGATAATTTTGAAATTGAAAAATATGGACCAATATTAGAACATGATGAACATTTTCCTAAAAGAGCTAATATTGAATTTATTGAACTTATAGATAAAAATAAAATAAAAATGAGAGTATGGGAAAGAGGTGCTGGTGAAACTTTAGCTTGTGGAACAGGAGCATGTGCGTCTGTTGTTGCTTGTAATTTAAATGATTATATAAATAAAAAATGTACAGTAGCATTATTAGGAGGAAATTTATTTATTGAATGGAATAAAAAAGACAATCATATATATATGACAGGACCAGCAACAACAGTATTTGAAGGAATACTTGAATAATGTAA
>FR878273.1:45965-47692 GCA_000434335.1 Clostridium sp. CAG:492 | reverse complement strand
AAAGGAGGGCTCTATGATTAAAATAAATGAAAATTTTTTAGATTTACAAGATAGTTATTTATTTTCAACAATAGCAAAAAAAGTATCAGAATTTCAAAATAATAATCCAGATAAAAAAATAATAAAACTAGGAATTGGAGATGTAACACTTCCTCTTGCACCAGCATGTGTAGAAGCAATGAAAAAAGCTTCAGATGATTTATCAAAAAAAGAAACTTTTATGGGATATGGACCAGAGCAAGGATATGAATTTTTGAGGTCAAAAATAGTTGAGCAAGATTATAAAAAATACGGAATTGATATTCAAACAGATGAAATTTTTGTTTCTGATGGAGCAAAATGTGATACAGGAAATATTGTTGATATTTTTTCAAAAGATAATAAAGTAGCTATAACAGATCCAGTATACCCTGTATATTTGGATACAAATACAATGGCAGGAAGGTCTGGTAAATATAATAAAGAAACAGGAAAATATGAAAATATAATATATATGCCATGTACTTCAGAAAATAATTTTGAACCAAAATTTCCGTCAGAAGTACCTGATATGATATATTTATGTTTTCCAAATAATCCTACAGGAACAGTACTTACAAAAAGTCAATTAACAAAATGGGTAAATTATGCTAAAGAAAACAAATCAATAATTTTGTTTGATAGTGCATATGAAGCTTTTATAACAGAGCAAAATGTTCCACATAGTATATATGAAATTGAAGGAGCAAAAGAAGTTGCAATAGAGTTTAGAAGTTTTTCAAAAACAGCAGGTTTTACAGGTGTAAGATGTGGATATACTGTAATTCCGAAAGCTCTAAAAGGATATACAAATTATGGAGATGCAGTTGAATTAAATAAATTATGGAATAGAAGACAATGTACCAAATTTAATGGTGCATCATACATAACACAAAGAGGTGCTGAAGCAATTTATTCTGAAGAAGGAAGAAAACAAATAATGCAGAATATTAAGTATTATCAAGAAAACGCTAAAATAATTAGAGAAGGGTTACAAAAAGCAGGATATACTGTATATGGGGGAATAAATGCACCATATATATGGTTAAAATTACCAGAAAATGTAAAATCATGGGATTTTTTTGATAAATTATTAAATGAATTGGCAATAGTAGGAACACCCGGAGTAGGGTTTGGTCCAAGTGGAGAAGGATATTTTAGGTTAACAGCATTTGGAAGTAGGTCAAATACAATTGAAGCTATGGAAAGAATAGCATCTAATATATATAAATAAGATAGAAAACAGAGCATATGTAAAAATAGCTCTGTTTTTTGAAAATATATGAAATAAAAAGTCAATTATAGAACTGCAAAAAAATCGCAAAAACATTGAAAAATCAATTGACATAGAGAAATAAATGTTATATAATGGAAAAGCATGTAAGATTAGCGATGAAGTAGGATGTGGCTACAACCTTTGAAATAGCAGGGTTGGAGGGAACTCCTATGGAGTATGTCGTGGCTTAGACCAGGCGGTAAGTTATTAAAATATAAGCACTTATCCCAAGAAAAATCATGCAAAAAACTTGGGCTTATATATTAGATGTTAATGAAACACCAGGGTGCGTTTATAACTTCCGACTAATAATTTAAAATTTTAAGGAGGGAAAATTTACATGGCAACAGTAACAGGAAATGCGGTAGCAAGCGAAAAAATCAGAATAAGATTAAAAGCTTATGATCATGTAGTTTTAGAACAGTCTGCTGAA
>FR878273.1:0-45823 GCA_000434335.1 Clostridium sp. CAG:492 | reverse complement strand
GAGAACAATTTGAAATGAGAACACACAAAAGAGTTATCGATATTCTTTATCCAACACAAAAAACTGTAGACAGTCTTATGAAAATAGACTTACCAGCAGGTGTTGATATAGAAATCAAATTATAATTTAAATTATTTAGGAGGTCTCTTATAAGACCAAGCTGATGTACTATTTAAAATAGAAATTAAAATATCAGCCAATAGTATTAGGAGGAAAGAAATGAAAACTTTAATAGGAAAAAAAGTTGGAATGACTCAAATATTTGATGAAAAAGGAAGAGTAATTCCAGTAACAGTTATCGAAGCTGGACCTTGTGTAGTAGCACAAGTTAAATCAGTAGAAACAGATGGATACAACGCTATCCAATTAGGATTTGGAGATGTAAAAGAATCTAAATTAAACAAACCAGAAAAAGGACACTTTGCAAAAGCAAACATAGCTCCAAAAAAACATTTAAGAGAATTTAGATTAGACTCAGTAGAAGGAATTACTGTTGGAACAGAATTAACAGTAACAGAATTTGCTGAAGGAGATAGATTAGACATCCAAGGAACAACAAAAGGAAAAGGATTCCAAGGTGTTATTAAACGTCATGGTCAACACAGAGGACCAATGGGACATGGATCTATGTATCACAGAAGACCAGGTTCAATGGGACCAACATCAACTCCAGGTAGAGTATTCAAAGGTAAAAAATTACCAGGACATATGGGAAGAGTTACTGTAACAATACAAAACTTAGATGTTGTTAAAGTTGATAGCGACAAAAACGTAGTTTTAGTAAAAGGTAGCGTACCTGGACCTAAAGGTGCAATATTAAAATTAAAAACAAGTGTAAAAGCATAGGAAGGAGGAAATGAAATGCCAAGTATAGATGTATACAATATTGAAGGAAAGAAAGTTGACTCAGTTAACTTAAGTGAAGAAATATTTGGAATTGAACCAAATGAAGCTGTTGTACACAGTGTATTAGTTAACTTTTTAGCTAATCAAAGACAAGGTACACAAAGTACAAAAACAAGAGCAGAAGTTCGTGGTGGTGGAAGAAAACCATGGAGACAAAAAGGAACTGGTAGAGCAAGACAAGGAAGTATTAGAGCTCCACAATGGATTAAAGGTGGTATAGCTTTAGGACCAAAACCTCGTACATATGCATACACAGTAAATAAAAAAGAAAGAAGATTAGCTATAAAATCAGTTTTAAGTTCAAAAGTATTAGAAAACGAATTAGTTGTTGTTGACAACTTAGACTTAAAAGAAATTAAAACAAATGCTATGGTTAAAGCTTTAAATAACTTAAAAGTAGAAGGAAAAACTTTAATATTATTACCAGAAAAGAACGAAACAGTTCAAAAATCTGCTAGAAATATAGAAAATGTTAAAACTACTTTAGTTAATACAATAAACGTATATGATTTATTAAAATACAACAAATTAGTTGTTACATTAGATACAGTTAAAAAATTAGAGGAGGTGTACGCATAATGATGCCAGAAGATATAATAATAGAGCCAGTTATTACTGAAAAAAGTAATGATGAACTTCAAGGTGGAAAGTATACTTTCAAAGTTAGCAAAAAAGCTACAAAAGTTGATATAGCAAGAGCTGTAGAAAAATTATTTGATGTTAGAGTATTAAACGTAAATACTGTAACTGTAAGAGGAAGACAAAAAAGAGTTGGAAGATCAGTAGGAATGACTTCTGATTGGAAAAAAGCTGTAGTTACAATAGATACAGATCCTCAAGCTAAAACATATTTAGCAAAAGGTGGAAAATCTAAAAAAGTTTCTAAAACAGTTAAAAACTCAATTGATGCTTACGGAATTTAATTTGTAAGATAAATATTATCGGGAAACTACCCGGAAAATAAAGAATATCTGTTATACGGAGCAGGAAAAAATCCGTAAATAAAAAATTAGAGGAGAGAATAAAAATGGGAATGAAACATTTTAACCCAACAACTCCATCACTAAGAAACATGACAGTTTCTACATTTGATGAAATTACAAAAAAGACTCCTGAAAAATCTTTATTAGCAACAAAAAAGAAAAATGCAGGAAGAAACTCATATGGAAGAATTACTGTTAGACATCAAGGTGGAGGAAACAGACAAAAATATAGAATAGTAGATTTTAAAAGAAAAAAGGATGATATGACAGCAACTGTAATAGGTATTGAATATGATCCAAACAGAAGTGCTAACATAGCATTAATAGAATATGAAGATGGAGAAAGAGCATACATCTTAGCTCCAATCGGATTAACAGACGGAAATAAAGTTGTATCTGGAGAAAAAGCAGATATCAAACCAGGAAACTGTATGAAAATTGAAAACATACCAGTTGGTACAATGATTCATAATATAGAATTAAATCCTGGTCAAGGTGGAAAATTAGTTAGAGCAGCAGGTCAAGAAGCTCAATTAATGGCTAAAGAAGGAAAATATGCTCACGTAAGACTTCCATCAGGAGAAATGAGATTAGTTATGGCTAGATGTAGAGCTACAATAGGAACTATTGGTAACTCAGATCATGAAAACGTTAAAGTTGGTAAAGCTGGAAAAACAAGACATATGGGAATTAGACCAACAGTTAGAGGATCAGTTATGAACCCATGCGATCACCCTCATGGTGGTGGTGAAGGTAGAGCTCCAGTAGGTCATGCAGGACCAATGACACCTTGGGGTAAACCAGCTCTAGGATACAAGACAAGAGAACGTAACAAAAAATCAAATAAATTTATCGTAAAGAGAAGAAAATAATAAGATAAATAATAAATAAATTATTAAGGAGGGAAATTTTAATATGTCAAGATCAAGCAAAAAAATGCCTTATGTTTCTCAAAAGCTTTTAGCCAGAATCGAGAAAATGAATGAAACTGGAGAAAAAGAAGTTTTAAAGACATGGTCAAGAGCTTCTACAATATACCCACAAATGGTTGGACACACAATAGCTGTTCATGATGGTAGAAAACATGTACCAGTTTATTTAACAGAGGAAATGATAGGACATAAATTAGGAGAATTTGCTCCTACAAGAACATTTAAAGGTCATGCCGGAGATAAGACAACTAAAAAATAAGATATAGTTCTTAAAAAATAAGGAGGTAAATAAAGTGGAAGAAAAGCAAGAAATGATTCCAGAAGCAGTAGCAACTCTTAAAAATGCTAGAATTTCAGCTAGAAAAGTTAAAATAGTAGCAGATTTAATAAGAGGTAAAGATGCAAAAGAAGCTTTAGCAATTGTAAAATTCACACCAAAAGCTTCATCTGAAATAATAGAAAAATTATTAAAATCAGCTATAGCAAATGCTGAAAATAACCATGGTATGAAATCTAATAACTTATATGTTGCTGAAATATATGCAAACCAAGGTCCAACAATGAAAAGAATTAGACCAGCTGCAAAAGGTTCAGCAGTAAGAATTAGAAAGAGAACAAGCCATATAACAATAAAATTAAGAGAAAGAGCATAAGAAAGGAGGAGTTATTAAAATGGGACAAAAAATGGATCCACATGGATTAAGAGTTGGTGTTATCAAAGATTGGAGTTCAAAATGGTACGCTGATTCAAAGAATTTTGGAGAATATCTTGTAGAAGATAATAAAATTCGTAAATATATAAAGAAAAAATTATATGTTAGCGGAATTTCAAAAATAGAAATTGAAAGAACTGCTAAATTTGTTAAAGTTAATGTTTATACAGCTAAACCAGGATTAGTAATCGGAAAAGGTGGAAACTTAGCAGAAACATTAAAAAATGAATTACAAAAAATGATTAACAAAGATGTTAATTTAAATATTGTTGAGGTTAAAAATGCTGATATGGATGCACAATTAGTTGCAGAAAACATAGCAGGACAATTAGAAAGAAGAATTTCATTCAGAAGAGCCATGAAACAATGTATGCAAAAAACTATGAAATCAGGTGCTTTAGGAATTAAAACTTCAGTATCTGGAAGATTAGGTGGAGCTGATATGGCTAGAACTGAATTCTATAAAGATGGTACAATACCACTTCAAACTTTAAGAGCAGATATCGATTACGGTTTTGCTGAAGCAGATACAACTTATGGAAAAATAGGTGTAAAAGTTTGGATATATAAAGGAGAAGTTCTTCCAACCAAAAAAGAGAAAGTGGAAGGAGGAGAAGACTAATGCCATTAATGCCAAAAAGAACAAAATATAGAAAATTACAAAAAGGTAGAATGAGAGGAAAAGCTACTAGAGGTAATAAAGTAACAGATGGAGAATTTGGTCTACAAGCAGTAGATGCAGCATTAATAACATCTAACCAAATAGAAGCAGCTCGTATTGCTATGACTCGTTATACTAAAAGAGGTGGTAAAGTTTGGATTAAAATATTCCCAGACAAACCAATCACAAATAAAGGTATAGGTACTCGTATGGGTAAAGGTAAAGGTGCTGTAACATATTGGGTAGCAGTTGTTAAACCAGGAAGAGTAATGTTCGAAATAGCTGGTGTATCTGAAGATGTTGCAAAAGAAGCTTTAAGATTAGCTGCAAACAAACTATCTGTTAAATGTAAATTTGTAAAAAAAGAAACTGAAATAGGTGGTGATGTAGATGAAGATAAATAAGATTAAAGAAATGTCTTCACCAGATTTAGAAAAAGAATTAGGAGAATTAAAATCAGAACTTTTTAAATTAAGATTTACAAAAAAAGCAAACGGTTTAGATAATCCTATGAAAATTAAAGAAGTGAAAAAAGACATTGCTAGAATAAAAACAATATTAAATGAAAGAAAATTAAATGAAGCAAAATAATTGCATTTCATAAATATTAAAGGAAGGAGATCGTTCGAATGGAAGAAAGAAATCTTCGTAAAGTTATGATTGGTACAGTTGTTTCAAACAAAATGGACAAAACAGTTGTTGTTGCAGTTGAAACAAGTGAAAAACATAAAATTTATGGTAAAGTTCAAAAAAGAACTTATAAATTAAAAGCTCATGATGAAAAAAATGAGTGTCAAGAAGGAGATAAAGTAAAAGTTATGGAAACAAGACCTCTATCAAAAGATAAGAGATGGAGAGTTGTAGAAATAGTAGAAAAAGCTATTATAAAATAATTTTATCTCAAAAAAATAATAAATGTAATAAATAAACAAACTTTGTTTAAAGGAGGGAAATTACAATATGGTACAACAACAAACTATACTAAAAGTTGCTGATAACACAGGAGCAAAAGAAATTATGTGTATTAGATGTTTAGGTGGATCTTACAGAAAATATGCAAAAGTTGGTGATGTAATAGTTGCATCTGTTAAAAGTGCTGCTCCAGGTGGAATGGTAAAAAAAGGTGATGTAGTTAAAGCAGTTGTAGTTAGAACTAAAAAGCCTACAAGAAGAGCTGATGGTTCATACATAAGATTTGATGAAAACGCTGCTGTAATAATAAAAGAAGATGGAAATCCAAAGGGAACTCGTATATTTGGACCTATCGCTAGAGAGTTAAGAGAAAAAAATTATATGAAAATATTATCTTTAGCTCCAGAAGTTTTATAATTAGAAATAATTAAATGAATATTAATAATAAATAATAGAGGAGGCGAAATCCTAAATGTTAAAAGTAAAAAAAGGTGACACAGTTAAAGTTTTATCAGGAAATGATAAAGGTAAAACTGGAGAAGTTTTAGAAGTTATGCCAACAGTAGAAAAAATAATTGTTAAAGGTATAAATATTAAGAAAAAACACATGAAACCAAGAAGACAAGGTGAAGAAGGCGGAATAATATCTAAAGAATTCCCAATTCATATGAGCAAAGTTAGTGTTGTATGCCCAAAATGTGGTAAAGCTGTAAGAATTGGATTTGAAATGGATAAAGATAATAAAGTTCGTGTATGTAAATCATGTGGAGCAAAAATAAAATAATTGTAGAAAGGAGGATAATTTAAAATTATGGAAATTTTAAGAGATCAATACAAAAATGAAGTAATTCCAGCAATGATGAAAAAATTCAATTATAAATCAGTAATGGAAGTTCCAAAATTAGATAAAATAGTAATTAATATAGGTTTAGGAGATACAAAAGAAAATCCTAAATCATTAGAAAATGCAATAAAAGATTTAAGCGAAATAACAGGTCAAAAACCAATCGTTACAAAATCTAAAAAAGCTATAGCTGCTTTTAAATTAAGAGCTAATGTTGATGTAGGTTGTAAAGTTACATTAAGAAGTGGAAAAATGTATGATTTTGCATACAAACTATTTAATGTAGCACTACCTAGAGTAAGAGATTTTAGAGGAGTATCTGCTAATTCTTTTGATGGAAGAGGTAACTATTCAATGGGTGTTAAAGAACAATTAATATTCCCTGAAATTGAATATGATAAAATTGATAAAATTAGAGGTATGGATATAATATTTGTAACTACTGCTAAATCAGACGAAGAAGCAAAAGAGTTATTAAAATTATTAGGTATGCCATTTAAGAATTAATTTTCTTAGGTTAGTTAAGAAGAAAGGAGAAATTCATGGCTAAAAAATCTTTAAAAGTTAAACAACAAAAAGCACAAAAATACGCAACAAGAGAATATAACAGATGTAAAATATGTGGAAGACCACATGCTTACATCAGAAAATTTGGAATTTGCCGTGTATGCTTTAGAGAATTAGCACATAAAGGCGAAATACCAGGTGTAAAAAAAGCAAGTTGGTAAAATTTATATATATAACAATTTAAAAGGAGGGATAAAATTGATTACTACTGATCCAATAGCAGATATGCTAACAAGAATTAGAAATGCAAATAATGCAAAACATAAAACAGTAGATATTCCAGCTTCAAATATGAAATTAGCAATAGCTGATATATTATTTAAAGAAGGATACATAAAATCTTTTGAAGAGATAAAAGTTGAAAATAATCAAGGTATTATAAGAATAACTTTAAAATATGATGAAAAGGGTAGTAGAGTTATCGACGGATTAAAAAGAATCAGTAAACCAGGACTTAGAGTATATGCATCAAAAGATGAATTACCAAAAGTATTAAATGGCTTAGGAATAGCTTTAATATCTACATCTAAAGGAATCAAAACAGATAAAGAAGCAAGAAATGAAGGACTAGGCGGAGAAGTTATCGCTTATGTTTGGTAATATAGCAAAATAAATTATAAGGAGGGAAAATTCACATGTCTAGAATAGGAAATAAACCTATTACAGTTCCAGAAGGTGTTGAAGTAAAATTAGACGGACAACATATTACTGTAAAAGGACCAAAAGGAACATTAGAAAGAGATATTCATAAAAACATGACAGTTACTATGGATGGAAATGTTATAAAAGTAACAAGACCAAACGATGAAGCTGAAAATAGAAGTTTACATGGATTAACAAGAACTTTAATCAGTAACATGATTGAAGGTGTTTTAAATGAATATAAAAGAGAATTAGAAATAAATGGTGTTGGATATAGAGCTCAATTAAAAGGAAAAACACTAGTTTTAACTTTAGGATATTCACATCCAGTTGAAATGGAAGCTCCAGAAGGAATTACTTTCGAAGTACCAGCTCCAAACAAAATCATCGTTAAAGGTGTTGATAAAGAGCAAGTTGGTCAAATCGCAGCTGTAGTTAGAACAAAAAGACCACCAGAAGTATATAGAGGTAAAGGTATCAAATATGTTGAAGAACATATTAGACGTAAAGAAGGAAAAGCTGGTAAAAAATAAAATATTAATAATTAATATAGAATATTTATTAGCAAAAATTTTTTATAAAGCTCATATAAGAAAACTAATGCTGTTACATTAGTTAGAAAGGAGAAATGAAAATGGTTTCTAAAACAGATAGAAAATTTGAAACAAGAAGAAGACATATCAGAGTTCGTAGAAAAATAAGTGGAACTGCAGAACGTCCAAGATTATGTATATATAGAAGTAATAAAAATCTATTTGCTCAATTAATAGATGATGTTACAGGTACTACAATAGTTAGTAGCTCTACTCTTGATAAAGACATAAAAACAAAAGCATCTAACAAAGAAGCAGCTAAAGAAGTTGGTGCTGCTATAGCTAAAAAAGCAATTGAAAAAGGTGCTGAAACTGTTGTTTTTGATAGAAGTGGATATCAATATCACGGAATAATTAAAGAATTTGCAGAAGCTGCAAGAGAAGCAGGATTAAAATTCTAAGATTAATAAAAAGGAGGGAAATTTAAATTCATGGAAAATAATACATCAGAATTAAAAGAAAAAGTTGTATCTATAAGCAGAGTTGCTAAAGTTGTTAAAGGTGGTAGAACTTTCAGATTTAGTGCCGTTGTAGTTGTTGGAGATGGAGCAGGACATGTTGGTGTTGGTAATGGTAAAGCAGCAGAAGTTCCTGATGCAATCAAAAAAGCTATAGAAGAAGCTAAAAAGAATTTAATAACAGTTCCAATAGTTGGAACAAGTATACCACATGAATTTGTTGGTCAATTCGGTAGTGCAAAAGTTATGTTAAAACCAGCTGTAGAAGGTACTGGAATTATAGCAGGAGGAAGCGTTAGACCTGTAATAGAATTAGCAGGATACAGAGACATAAGAACAAAAGTTATAGGAACAAACAATCCTAGAAACGTTGTTTATGCTACACTAGAAGGACTAAAAAATATGCAAACATTAGAACAAGTTGCTAAAAAAAGAGGTAAAAAAGTAGAAGATATTTTATAAAAAATTAGTTGATTTATAAAATAACATAGTATATACTTAGTATAATAAAAATAAGGAGGTGTAACCACATAATGAAATTAGATGAATTAACACCAGCACAAAGTACAAAATCAAGAACTAGAGTAGGACGTGGAATTGGTTCTGGTCTTGGAAAAACATCTGGTAGAGGTCATAAGGGTCAAAAAGCAAGATCAGGTGGTGGAGTAAGAAGAGGCTTTGAAGGAGGTCAAACACCACTATATAGAAGATTACCAAAAAGAGGATTTACAAATATTCATGCTAAAACTTACACAGAAGTAACTTTAACAATGCTTAACAAAGCTACTACTGAAGAAGTTACAGCAGAAAGCTTAATAGCAGATGGAATAATCAGTAAAGCAAATGATGGAATAGTAATCCTTGCTACTGGAAACTTAGAGAAAAAATTAGCTGTAAAAGCTAACAGATTTACTAAAGCAGCAAAAGAAAAAATTGAAGCTTTAGGTGGAAAGACAGAGGTGATTTAATTGTTTAACACCATAAAAAACGCTTTAAAAACTCCAGATGTTAGAAAAAGATTATGGTATACACTATTATTAATAATCATTTTTAGACTTGGATGTTTTATTTCAGTACCAACTGTAGATTCAACTCTACTAGCAAATATGGGATCAAATGGAATAACACAACTTATAAATACATTAACTGGTGGTGCTTTTTCTAGATTTTCAATATTTGCAATGTCAATTACTCCATATATTACAGCTTCAATTGTTATCCAATTGTTAGGTATGGTAATACCTTCTTTAGAAAGATTAACTAAAGAAGGTGGAGAAACAGAAAGAGCAAAAGTTAATAGATATACAAAAATATTAACTTTATTCTTATCACTAGCAGAAGGTTTAGGAATTTATTTAACATACAAATCTACTGGAATTTTCATAAATCCAGGACCTTTAACAGGATTTTTAGTTGTATTATCTTTTATGGCAGGAACAGCATTACTTATGTGGTTAGGAGAGCAAATTACTACAAAAGGTGTTGGAAATGGAATTTCAATGTTAATATTTGTTGGTATAATCGCAGGATTACCAGAAGGTGTAAGAACACTATATAAATTAGTATTCTCAACAACTTTCTCAACAACAAATTTATTATTAGCATTAGGAATAATATTAGGAACTATTATTTTAATAACAGCAGTTGTATTTGTACAACAAGCTGAAAGAAGAATACCAGTTCAATATTCTAAAAAAGTTGTAGGAAGAAAAATGATGGGAGGACAAAGTACTCATATACCATTGAAATTAGCAATGGCTGGTGTAATGCCAATAATCTTTGCTTCATCATTTATGACATTCCCAGCAATGATAATTCAAATATTTAACAGCAATATAGCTGAGCAATCAGGATTTTTAGCTGTTTTATATAAATTATCAATTGCAACATCAACATCAACATTAACAACATCTGCAGGAGCTACATATCAATTACCAATTGGATATTCAATAGCAAATGCCTTAATATATTTATTATTAATAGTTGGATTTACATTCTTCTATACATATGCAACATTCAATCCAGCAGAAATATCAAGCAATATTAAGAAAAACGGTGGATTTATACCAGGAATTAGAACTGGTAAATCAACTACAGAATATTTATCATCAGTAATAAGTAAATTAACTATATTTGGTGGATTTTTCTTAGCACTTATAGCTATAATTCCAATGATGGCAAGATTTACAACAGTAGATTTGGCCTTTGGAGGAACATCAATACTTATTATAGTTGGTGTAGCATTAGAAACAATGCAACAATTAGAGTCACAAGTAGTAATGAAACATTATAAAGGTTTTTTAGAATAAAGCAATAAAAGCAATTTAATTATTATAAAAAATATACAAAAGTTGGAAGAATAAATATTAATACTATATTTGGCTTCCAACTTTATATATGATTTTTTAAATAACTAACATATTGTGCAGTAAAATTAGTTATTTAAAAAGTTATATATCAATAATAACTTTATATAAGGAGGAATAATTATGTATATTATAATGTTAGGTGGACCTGGAAGTGGTAAAGGTAGTGTAGGAGGAAAAATTTCTGAAGATTTAAAATTACCACATATAGCAACAGGAGATATTTTTAGAGCTGAACTTAAAAATGAGACTGAATTAGGCAAAAAAATTAAAAAATATATGGACAATGGTTTACTTGTACCAGATGAAGTAGTTATTGAAATAGTAGAAAATAGATTATCACAAGATGATGCAAAAAATGGTGCTGTACTAGATGGATTCCCAAGAACAAAAGAACAAGCAATAGCTCTAGATAAATTCCTTGCAGGAAGAAATCAAAAAGTTAATGCTGCAATTGAATTAGATGTTTCAGATGAAGATATAGTAAAAAGAATAGTAAAAAGAGTAGTTTGCTCAAATAAAGATTGTGGAGAATCATTTAATACAGAGTTCAAACCACCAAAGGTAGAAGGAATATGCGATAAATGCGGTTCAAAATTAACAAAAAGGGCTGATGATAATGAAGATACAGTTATGCAAAGACTAAAAGTTTATCATGATACATCAAAAGAATTGTTAAAATACTATAAAGAAACAGGAGCTCTATGTACAATACACCCAGATATATACTCAAAAACTGTATTAGAAGACAATGTAGCAGAAGCAGAAGAATATTTAAAAAATAAATAGAAACGATAGTGTATAGATAAGGAAGTAATGAAAAGTGATAACAATAAAATCAAAAAGTGAAATTGAATTAATAAGAGAAGTATGTAAATTAACAGGTCTTATGTATAAAGAGCTTGAAAAACACATAAAGCCTGGAATTTCAACATATGAATTGGACAAAATAGCAGAAAATTTTATGAGAGCACATGGTGCTTTACCAGCACAAAAAGGATATAATCCAGGAATAAAAGGCGTTCCACCTTTTCCATGCTCTATATGTACATCAATAAATGATGAAGTAATTCATGGAATACCTTCAAAAAGAGCAATATTAAAAGAAGGAGATGTATTAAAAATTGATACAGTTCTTTTAAAAAATGGATTTAATGGTGATGCTGCAAGAACATTTATCGTTGGAAAACCAAAAAGCAAAGAAGATGAAAGATTAGTAGAAATAACTAAGCAAGCATTTTTTGAAGGAATAAAATATGCAAAAAAAGGAAATAGAATTGGAGATATTGGACACGCAATTCAAGGATTTGTAGAAAAAAATGGTTATTCAGTTTTAAGAGAGTTCCAAGGACACGGAATCGGAAGATCAATGCATGAAGATCCGGGTATACCAAATTACGGAAAAGCAGGTAAAGGACCAAGAATAGAACCAGGTATGACTCTTGCAATAGAACCAATGGTAATAATGGGAAAACCTGATATTTTGGAGCTTGATGATGGCTGGACAATTATATCAGAAGATGGAACTCAAACTGCACATTATGAAAATACAATTTTAATTACAGAAAAAGAGCCGGAAATATTGACATTAGTGTAAAAATGGTATATACTATAAAAGCTATTGTTTAATATAGCAAATTTTATTTTATGAAAGAAAAATGGAGGTAGAAATGGCAAAAGAGGATGTTATTGAAGTTGAAGGAACTGTTGTAGAAACATTACCAAATACTAATTTCAAAGTAGAGCTTGAAAATGGACATCAAATTCTAGCACATATTTCTGGAAAATTAAGAATGAACTACATAAAGATTCTTCCAGGAGACAAAGTAAAAGTTGAGCTTTCACCATATGATTTAAATAGAGGAAGAATTACATGGAGAGCAAAATAAATTAGCAAAAATATCTGATTGATACCCAACAATCAATTAATATATTAAAACAATGTTTAGGGAGGTGTTAAAAATGAAGGTAAGACCATCAGTAAAACCAATTTGTGAAAAATGTAAAGTTATCAAAAGAAAAGGTGTAATTAGAGTGATTTGTGAAAATCCTAAACATAAACAAAGACAAGGATAATAAACAAATTTTGGTATTCGCACAAACCTGAAAAGCGGCTGAAAGTTTAGGTTTGTGTTAATATATATAAGTTTTATAAAATATTAAAGACTATAATATAAGTTAAAATCCGATTAACTTATATTTAGTGCATTTCACCTTTAATATTAATTAAAACATCAAACACAAAACATTAAAAATAATATTTATAGAAAATTTTGGAGGTGCAAAAATAATGGCTCGTATATCAGGAGTAGATTTACCTAGAGAAAAAAGAATAGAAATAGGATTAACATACATTTATGGAATAGGTTTATCAAGTTCTCAAAAAATATTAGCAAAAGCTGGTGTAAATCCAGATGTTAGAGTAAAAGATTTAACAGATGAACAAGAACAAGCAATAAGAAATGCTATGGATGGATATGTTGTTGAAGGAGACTTACGTAGAGAAGTAGCTCTAAACATCAAAAGACTTACAGAAATAGGATGCTATAGAGGACTAAGACATAGAAGAGGTCTTCCAGTAAGAGGACAAAGAACAAAAACTAATGCTCGTACTAGAAAAGGACCAAGAAAATTAGTTAGTAAAAGTAAGAAATAATTAAGGAGGTAAAACATAAATGGCTACAAAAAATGTAACAAAAAAAGTAACTAGAAGAAGAGATAGAAAAAATATCGAAAAAGGTATGGCTCATATTCATTCTAGTTTTAATAACACAATAGTTACACTTACAGATGTTCAAGGTAATGTTTTATCTTGGGCAAGTGCTGGTGAATTAGGATTTAAAGGATCTAGAAAAAGTACTCCATTTGCAGCTAGTGAAGCAGCTGAAACAGCAGCTAAAGCAGCTATGGAACACGGATTAAAAACAGTAGAAGTATTTGTAAAAGGACCAGGTTCTGGTCGTGAAGCTGCTATAAGATCATTACAAGCAGCAGGGTTAGAAATAAGCAGTATAAAAGATGTAACACCAATACCACACAATGGTTGCAGACCACCAAAAAGACGTCGTGTATAATTAATATGTAATAAGGAAGGTGAAATTAGAAATGTCAAGATATAGAGAACCTGTTTTGAAAAGATGTAGATATTTAGGTATCAGTCCAACAGTAATAGGAATAGACAAAGAATCTAATCGTAAAAAATCATTAAAAAGACAAAAGAAAGTTTCAGAATATGCTATTCAGTTAAAAGAAAAACAAAAATTAAAATTTATTTATGGAGTTAGCGAAAAACAATTTAGAAAATATTTCGATATGGCTTCTAAAAAGAAAGGTAAGACTGGTGAAGTATTACTACAAATACTAGAAAGCAGATTAGACAACGTTATATTCAGATTAGGATATGCAAAAACAAGAGCTCAAGCTAGATTACAAGTAACACATGGTGCATTCGAAGTTAATGGACAAAAAGTTGATATACCATCTTACTTAGTAAAAGTTGGAGACGTTGTTGCTGTAAGAGAAATCAGAAAAGATAACGGAACAATAAAATTGAGTGCTGAAGAAAATGCATCAAGATTAGTTCCAACTTGGTTAGAAAAAGATGCTGACAAATTATCAGGTAAAGTATTAGCAATTTCTTCAAAAGAAGAAATCGATTATCCTGTTGAAGAGCACTTAATAGTAGAGCTTTACTCAAAATAGTAGTTTAGCTATAAAATATTATATTTGTCGATATATAATGGAATTTATTTTAAAGTGTAGAAATAAAATCTCACTTCTTTATATTAGGAGGTAAAAATGATAGAATTTGAAAAGCCAAATATTAAATGCTTAGAGATAGATAATGACAATAATTATGCTAAATTTGTATGTGAACCATTAGAACGTGGATATGGTATCACAATAGGAAATTCATTAAGAAGAATATTACTTTCTTCATTACCAGGAAGTGCAATAACTGGTGTTAAAATCGAAGGAGTTCAACATGAATTTTCTACAATACCAAACGTAGTAGAAGATGTACCAGAGATAATAGTTAATCTTAAAAATGTAAGATTAAAATTAGATAAGAATGAAGAAAAAACTCTAAGAATTAACTTTAAGGGAGAAGGAGAAGTTAAAGCAGGTGATATAATTACTGATGGAACAGTAGAAATATTAAATCCTGATTTACACATAGCAACTGTTTCTGAAGGTGGTTCACTAGTTATGGAATTAGTTGCCAATATGGGTAGAGGATATAATACTGCTGAAAAAAATAAAAAGGATGATCAACCTTTAGGCTTACTTCCAATAGATTCTATCTACACACCAGTTAAAAAAGTTAATTACGCAGTAGAAAATACTAGAGTTGGACAAATGGTTGATTATGATAAATTAACAATTGAAGTTTGGACAGACGGAAGCTTAAAACCATATGAAGCATTAAGTCTAGCTGCAAAAGTAATGACAGGACATTTAGAATTATTTATAGATTTATCAGAAGCTACTAAGAATACAAAAGTAATGGTAGAAAAAGAAGAATCTAAAAAAGAAAAAGTATTAGAAATGTCAATAGAAGATTTAGAATTATCTGTAAGATCATTCAACTGCTTAAAGAGAGCAAATATAGCAACTGTTGAAGATTTAGCAAATAAAACTGAAGCTGATATGATGAAAGTTAGAAATTTAGGTAAAAAATCTTTAGATGAAGTAACAAATAAGTTACATGCATTAGGATTAGACTTTGCCAGAGAAGATGATTAAAAAGGAGGACTTGTTAAAGTGGCTATAAATAGAAAATTGGGAAAAACAACAGATATAAGATTAGCAATGCTTAAAACTCAAGTAACAGATTTATTATTACATGGTCAAATTGAAACTACTGTAGCAAGAGCTAAAGAAGTTCAACCTATGGCTGAAAAATTAATCGCTTTAGCTATAAGAGAAAAAGATAACTTCGAAGAAGTTGATAGCAAAGTTGTTAAAGCAAAATTAGATAGCAATGGTAATAAAGTTACTGAATTAGTAAAAAGCAAAAATGGAAATGAATATTTAAAAGTAGTTAAAGAAGAAACTACAGAAAAAAGACAAAAAGATATGCCTTCAAGATTAAATGCAAGAAGAACAATGATGAAAAATCTTAACAAAGTAAAAGATGCAGAAGGAAATCCTGTAGATTTAGCTACAAAATTATTCAATGAAATAGCTCCAAAATATGTTGGAAGACAAGGTGGTTATACTCGTATAATCAGAAAAGGACAACGTAGAGGAGATGCAGCAGAAGTTGCAATATTAAAATTAGTTTAATATAAATTTTACATATAAAAAAGTTAGATAAAATTAAAACATCTAACTTTTTTTTGCTCTATGAATGATTAATTATAAATGAATTTTATGAAATAATTAAAATAAGTAGATAATAATTATAAATCGGAAGAATAGTAAAATTAGATTTTTATATAATTATTACAAATACATTATTTTAAATTATATGTAAATCACTAAAAGATTATAAAATCATATTATATACAAAAGGGGGCTACAATATGATTGATTTCATATTAAATTGTATATTATGGACATTAGCTCTATATGGTTTTTGGGATATATTAAAAATAATAAAAAGTACATTAAAAAATAGAAGAATAGAATCAAATGGAATATTTGTAATTGTAGCAGTAAAAAATCAAGAGCATCAAATAGAAGGATTTTTACGTTCTGTAATATTTAGAATATTATACGGAAAAGAAGAATATTTAAAGAAAATAATTGTAACAGATTTAGATTCTGTAGACAATACGAAGTCAATATTAGAAAAATTTTCAAATGATTATAGTGAAATAAAATTAGTTGATTGGGAGAACTGCAAAAAGCAACTTGATAGTTTGGAATAAAAATTTTAAGATATACATAAATTTAGTGAAGCTCTAAAAAGTTATTGAATTATCTCCCTACATATGATAAACTACAAACATATATATAGAAACGAGGAATATAGCATTGGAAATTAAAGGTGAACTAAAAGAGATAATATTCCAAAATGATGTAAACGGATATACAATAGGAGTATTAGATACAGAAGAAGAAGAGCTAACAGTAGTAGGATATTTACCATTTATAGCAATAGGAGATAATTTAAAATTAATTGGAAAATATGTAACACATCCAGACTATGGAAGACAATTTAAAATAGAAACATTTGAAAAATTAATGCCAGAAACGGCGGCAAGTTTAGAGCGTTATTTATCAAATGGAATGATAAAGGGAATAGGTCCAGCAATTGCCAAAAGAATAACAAAAATGTTTGGTGAAGAAACATTACATGTATTAAAATTTGAGCCATCAAGACTTGCAGAGGTACGAGGAATATCAAAAGATAAGGCAATTGAAATATCAGATCAATTTAATGAAAATTGGGAGTTATGGCAAATTGTTGGATTTTTAGAAAAATTTGGAATTGGTGTTCAAAATGCACAAAATGTATACAAAACATTAGGTGTAAATGCAATTGAAGAAATAGAAGCAAATCCATATATATTAATAGATGTTGCAAATAATGTAGATTTTAAATTAATTGACAAAATGGCAATGAATTTAGGTTTCGAATATAATAATGAAAAGAGAATTAAAAGTGGAATAAAATATGCTATTTCAAAAGCAACTGCAAATGGTCATTGTGCTGTATTAGAAGATGAATTATATAGATTCATAAAAGTTCTTCTAGGTGTAGAAAATGATGAAATAGAAGATTCTGTAATAGAGCTAAAAGCTAAGGGTGAAATTGTAATTGAAGAGCGAGAAGATAATAATTGGATTTATTTGGATTCATATTACAAAGCAGAAGAAAATGTAGCAAATAAATTAATAACTCTAGATAAAGCAAGGAATATGAAACATATAAATGATTTTGAAGATGAACTAGAAAAAATAGAACAAAAAACTGATTTAATATTATCAGATAAACAAAAAGAAGCTATTGAAGCTGTAAATGATAACAATGTTTGTATAATTACAGGTGGACCTGGTACAGGTAAAACAACAATTATAAAAGTTATATTAGAGCTATATAAATCAAAAAAAAGAAAAACCGTATTATGCGCACCAACAGGAAGAGCTGCAAAAAGAATGACTGAAACAACAGGTGAAGAAGCAAAAACACTACATAGATTGTTAGAAATAGGTAAAATTGAAGAAGAGCGAACAAGTAAGTATAATGATTTTGATGTAGCACCATTAGATGCAGATGTAATAATTGTTGATGAAATGTCTATGGTTGATTTATTCTTGATGAATTATTTAGTGAAAGCAATATATCAAGGTTCAAAATTAGTCCTTGTTGGAGATGTAGATCAGTTGCCATCTGTAGGACCAGGAAATGTTCTTGCAGATTTAATAAACTCAAAAAGAATAAAGACAATTGTATTAAATAAAATTTTTAGACAAGCAGCCAAAAGTAAGATAATAATAAATTCTCACAGAGTAAACAGTGGAGAGACATTTATAAAACCACAAGAATCTGCAGAAGAGCTAAATCAAGATTTTTTCTACATAAAAGAAAATAATCAAGATAAAATTTTAAATCAAATATTATCTTTATGTAGTGGAAGATTAGAATCATACGGAAATTATGAGTTTTTTAAAAGCATTCAAGTTATAACACCAACAAAAAAAGGAATGCTTGGAACAAAAGAGCTAAATAAGGTATTGCAAGAGTGTTTAAATCCATTGCCAGAAGGTGGATTGGAAAGACAAAATCTAGGTGCAAGTTTTAGGGCAGGGGATAGAGTAATGCAAATAAAAAATAATTACGATATTTTCTGGGAAAGAGAAAAATATGGATATGAAACAGGTAATGGTGTTTTTAATGGTGAATTTGGTACTATATTAAAATTAGATGATATAGAAAAAAGAGTAAAAATAAAATTTGATGATGAAAAATATGCGTGGTATCAATATTCAGAGCTAGATCAAATAGAACATGCATATGCAATAACAGTGCATAAAGCACAAGGTAGTGAATTTGATGTAGTAATAATGCCAATAGTACAAGCTGCACCGATGTTATTAACACGAAATTTACTATATACAGGAATGACAAGAGCAAAAAAAATGCTAATAATAGTTGGCAATGCAAATGTAATAGAATACATGATTAATAATGCTGATAATAAAAAAAGAAATACGGGGTTAGAATATAAATTAAAAAATATGTAAAAATATAGGGGGCAATTTTAGGAGGTTTTATGAAAAAAAATCTAATTGAAACTGCTCTTAATTTTATTTTTCCCCAAGCTTGTGGCTTTTGTGGGGAAATAACAAACTCATATTTATGTGAGTATTGTAATGAGTATTTAAAACAAAGACAAATGAATAAAATACAAAAATATGATGATAAGTTTTTTGATGAACATTTGTGGATATATGAATATAAAGATGAAGTGAGAGAAAAGATAATTGATTATAAATTTAATAATAAGTCATATCTATATAGAACATTTCTTCAAATAATTTTATCAACAGAAAGTGTATGTAATTATATTAAAAAATTTGATATATTAATACCTGTTCCAATACATAAAAAAAGAGCGAAAAAAAGAGGTTATAATCAAAGTGAGTTGATTGCAAAAGGAATAGCTAAAAATATAAAATCTATACAATTGCAAACTAATATAATTGAAAAAATAAAAAATATAAAACCACAAAGTACATTATCAAAAGATATGCGTATAGAAAATGTTAAAAATGCATATAGGCTTAAAAAGTGTGACATATGTTTAAAAAATAAGAACGTATTATTAATAGATGATGTATTTACAACAGGAAGTACAGTAAATGAATGTGCTAAAATTTTGTTACAAACAGAATGCAATAAAGTTAGTATAATAACACTTGCTAAGGATTGACAAATGTGCATAAAAGTACTTATAATAATGGTAATAATTTACAACAAGAAGGAGTAATAATTATGCAAGAAAAAAGGAAAGATTACATAGGTTGGGATGCTTATTTTATGGGAATAGCAATGTTATCTGCACAAAGGAGTAAAGATCCAAATACACAAGTTGGAGCATGTATAGTAAGTAAAGATAAAAAGATATTATCTGTAGGATATAATGGTGCTCCAAATGGATATGATGATAAACATATGCCTTGGGATAGAGAAGGAGACTTTATGAATACAAAATACGCATATGTATGTCACGCAGAGCTAAATGCTATATTAAACAATAAAGGTTCAAACTTAGAAGGTGCAACAATATATGTAGATTTATTTCCATGCAATGAATGTGCAAAAGCAATAATACAGTGTGGAATAAAAGAAATTGTATATAAGTCAGATAAGTATAATGGAACAGATGGAAATATAGTATCGAAAAAAATGTTAGACTATTGTGGAGTAGAATACAGAAAATATGAAGAAAGCAATAAAGAGATAAAATTAGAGCTATAAATAATAAAGGAACAAGTACAATTTGTGCTAACAAAATTATGATACAAAATGGTGTAGGAATTATAAAAGTACCAGATAATAAATTGGAAGAATTCAATATATTGCTAACTGATTTTTATAATACCAACAATAATGAAACTATAAAACAGTTTATTTTTGATAACTGTATTGATGGAATTGTTTTTTAGAATTTGACAAGAGCACGTATAAATGCTAAAATATATAACATATTAGGAGTGTACCTAGGTACATAATCGAGCGGTACAGAATAACAACAGTTATTTACACAGAAGTGAGGAAAGTCTTACAGAGGAGTCTTAATAGTTTATTAATGATGTATTATAAACGAATAAGAAACCTTATAAGGCTCTTTTTTATTCGAATAATGCACATAAAGAAGGGGTTTTTTTATGAAGTATTTTAAAAAGTTAGTTGGTGATAGAATATACCTATCACCAAGAAGTACAGAAGATTATGAAATTTTTACAGAATGGATGAATGATTTTGAAACAACAGATTATTTAGGAAGAAGCGGACAATTACAATCAATATCAGCAGAAAAGGAGTATTTAGAAAAAAGCAGTAATCCAAAATCAACTTTTGTGATAGTAACATTAAATGAAGATAAAATGATAGGAACAGTAGGTTTAGAAAAATTCGATGATATAAATAGAACGGCAACACTTGGAATTTTCATAGGTGATAAAAATTACAGAAGTAAAGGCTACGGAACAGAAGCAGTTAGATTAATATTGGAATATGGATTTAAATATTTAAATTTACAAAACATAAAATTAGATTTGATGGAATTTAATGAAAGAGCACTAAAATGTTATCAAAAATGTGGATTCAAAGAGTATGGAAGAAGAAGAAAATGCATATATATAGATGGAGAATACTATGATTCAATAGCAATGGATATATTAGCAGAAGAGTTTGAGGGTGATTACATAAGAAATAAAAATATTTAATCTTTAAAAATTTAGGAGATATAGGAAATGGAACATCAATTATCAAAACAAGAATTAAGAGCAGAAAAGATTTCGAGAGATGAATTTAAAAACATAAAACGAAATGAAATATATATAGTACTGGATAGCTTAAAAGTTGCACATAATATAGGAACCATATTAAGGCTATCTGATGCTTTACTAATAAAAAAAGTATATATATGTGGAAATACAATAGTTCCACCAAATTACAAAATAAAATGTAGCTCAAGAGGAGCAGAAAAGTGGGTTGATTGGGAATATGTAGAAGATGCAACACAAATAGTAAAAAAATTAAAATCTAATGGAGTGGAAATAACATCAGTAGAAGTAGCAAGCAACAGTATTGATTATAGGCAATATGAACCTAAATTTCCATTATGTTTAATTTTAGGAAGAGAATATGATGGGGTATCCCAAGAGCTATTAGATTTATCAGATAATGTAATTCACTTACCATTATTAGGAATGTCCAATTCTATAAATGTTTCTACAGCAGCAAGTGTTGTAATGTACTATGCTTTTGATAAATATGAAAAAAATAAAAATGTAATGTAAAAATACTTGACAAATCGGTCGAAAAGGTGTAAAGTATATAAGCATTACATTTTTTTGAGATATACTAAAAAATCTCAAGAAAGGGAGCAAAACAAAAGTATGGAAGAAAAAATAAAAATAGGAATACTATTCGGAATATATGGTAAGTTACTAACAGAAAAGCAATATGAATTATTAAATGATTACTACAACAATGACTTATCACTTTCAGAAATAGCAGAAAATAATAATATAACAAGGCAAGCCGTAAATGATGTAATAAATAAAGGAAAAAATAAACTAATTGAAATAGAAGAAAAATTAGCATTTATGAAAAAAATGTTAAATCAAGAAAAAGAAATAAAGCTAATAATAAATGAACTAAAAAATTCAGAAAATAAAACATTAAAAAAAGAACAAATACAAGACATACAAAAAAGGCTAGGACAATTAATTTAATGTAAGGAGGAACTTCAAATGGCATTTGAGGGATTATCTTCAAAATTTCAAAATATAGCTAGAAAGTTTAAAGGTAAAACACGTATAACAGAATCTGACTTAAAAGAAATGTTAAGAGAAGTTAAATTAGCATTACTAGAAGCAGATGTTAATTATAAAATTGTAAAAGAATTTATTGCCACAATTCAAGAAAAAGCATTAGGGCAAGATGTTCTAAAATCATTAACACCAGGTCAACAAGTAATTAAAATAGTAAAAGATGAACTTGTTGAATTATTAGGAGGAACAGATGCAAGAATAAATATATCACCAAATCCTCCAACAATAATAATGATGGTTGGTTTACAAGGATCTGGTAAAACAACAACAGCAGCAAAGCTTGCAAATATATTAAGAAAAGATGGTAAAAAGCCATTATTAGTAGCTTGTGATGTATACAGACCAGCTGCTATAAAACAATTGCAAGTATTAGGAGCTCAATTAAATATACCAGTATATGCAAATGAAAATTCACAAGATGTTGTAAAAATTTCGAAACAAGCAATTGAGCAAGCAATAAGTAAGCTAAATGATGTAATAATAATAGATACAGCTGGTAGACTTCAAATTGATGAAGTACTTATGGAAGAGCTTAAAAATTTAAAATCAGCAGTAAAACCACACGAAATATTATTAGTTGTAGATAGTATGACAGGTCAGGAAGCCGTAAATGTTGCAGAAAGCTTTAAAGATGCAGTGGGAATTGATGGAATAGTACTTACTAAATTAGATGGTGACACTCGTGGTGGTGCAGCATTATCTGTTAAAAAAGTAACTGGAAGACCAATTAAATATATTGCAACTGGTGAAAAAATGAATGATATAGAGCAATTCCATCCAGATAGAATGGCATCAAGAATTTTAGGAATGGGAGATGTTCTTTCAATAATAGAAAAAGCTGAAGAAGCAATAACAGAAGAAGAAGCTGAAAAGTTAGAAGCTCAATTAAGAAAAAACAAATTTGACTTAGATGATTATTTAACACAATTAAGACAAATAAAAAAGATGGGATCTTTTTCATCTATCCTAAAAATGATACCTGGATTAGGAAGTAAAATGAAGGATATTCAAGTAGATGATAAAGAATTTTTACGAATTGAATCAATGATTTGTTCTATGACTAAAGAGGAAAGAAGAAATCCTAAAATATTAAACGGACAACGTAGATTAAGAATTGCAAAAGGTAGTGGAACAACAGTTGAACAATTAAATAAATTTATGAAGTCATTTGAAATGACACAAAAAATGATGAAACAAATGAAATCTGAAAAAGGTATGAAAAATGTTATGAGAAATCTTAAAGGCATTGATAAAGATGCATTTAAAGATTTGAAATTTTAAGGAGGTGAAAACAAGATGGTAAAAATAAGATTACAAAGACAAGGTGCTAAAAAAGCTCCATTCTATCATATAGTAGTTGCAGATTCAAGATCTCCAAGAGATGGAAGAATCATCGAAAAAATAGGATCATACAATCCAATGACAGACCCAGCAACAATAGTATTAGACAAAGAAAAAGTTGCAGAATGGATCAAAAATGGTGCTAAACCAACAGACACAGTAAAAGCTTTAATAGAAAAAGCTAACTAATTTTAATCCTGGAAAGGAGTAAAAATTATGAAAGAAATTTTAGAACTTATAATTACTAATCTTGTTGACAATAAAGATGAAGTATCAATTGAAGAAATTATAAACAACAAAAATGTTGATTATAAAGTAAAAGTTTCTAAAGAAGATATGGGAAAGGTTATTGGAAAACAAGGAAAAGTAGCAAAATCAATAAGAACTGTTATGAAATCTGTATCTGCCAAAGAAGGCAAAAGAGCAAATATAGAATTCGTAGATTAAGAGGTAAAAATGCAAGAATATTTTGAAATAGGTCAAATTGTAAATACATTTGGTGTAAAGGGATTTGTTAAAGTAAAACCTTTCACTGATGATTTAGAAAGATTTGAAGAACTAGAATCAATTTTAGTTATTAAAAATAAAGATATGATTGAAATGAAAATTGAAGAAGTAAAATATCAAAAAAATATGGTACTTTTGAAATTGGAAGGCATTGATGATATGACTATGGCAGAAAAATATAAAGGTTGCTATATAAAAATTCATAGAAAAGATGCAAGAGAGCTTGAAGAAGGAACATATTTTATAGCTGATATATTAGGCTCAGATGTGTATACAGATACTGGTGACTATTTAGGAAAAGTTGATGATATATACAATAGTGGAGCACAAGATATATATGTTGTAAAAGATGAACTTGGAAAGCAAATACTTTTACCATCAATCAAAGAAGTTATATTAGATATTGATATTGAAAATCAAAAAGTAACAGTTCATTTATTAAAAGGTTTAATATAATAAATGGAGGAAAAAATGAAATTTGATGTTTTAACACTTTTTCCAGAAATGTTTAATTGTTTAAATGAAAGCATTTTAGGAAGAGCAATTGAAAAAGATTTAATAAATATTAATTTAATAAACATTAGAGATTTTTCAAAAGATAAACATAAAAAAGTAGATGATACTCCATATGGTGGAGGAGCTGGAATGGTTATAAAACCAGATGTTGTATATGATGCATATCAATCTGTAAAAGACGAAAATGCAAAAGTTATATATATGTCTCCACAAGGCAAAGTATTAAATCAAGAAAAAGTAAAAAGCCTTAGTAAAGAGCAGCACTTAATATTGTTATGTGGACATTATGAAGGAATTGATCAACGTGTTATAGATGAAATTGTTGATGAAGAAATTTCTATAGGTGATTATGTTTTAACAGGAGGAGAAATACCAGCAATGGTATTAATTGATTCTGTTAGCAGATATATAGAAGGCGTAATTAGTAGTGAATCTACAAACGAAGAATCATTTTCAAATAATTTATTAGAATACCCACAATATACAAGACCAGAAGTTTTTAATGGTGTACAAGTTCCAGAAATATTAAAATCTGGACATCATGAAAATATAAATAAATGGAGAAGAGCTGAATCTTTAAAAAATACATATAAAAAAAGGCCAGAACTTTTAAAGGATGTTGAATTATCTGATGAAGATAAGAAAAATTTAGGTATTAAATAAAAATTAATATTAAAAAGAAAATAAAGTATTTTTTATAAAATTATAAGACGAAAAGTCAAAATAAAGAAAGGAGAATATCGATGGATATCATAAAATCAATTGAACATGAGCAAATGAAAAATGCGATTCCAGACCTTAAAGTTGGTGATACAATAAGAGTACACCAAAGAATTAAGGAAGGTAATAGAGAAAGAATCCAAGTATTCGAAGGAATAATAATTAAAAAACAAGGTGGAGGATTAAATGCTACATTTACAGTAAGAAGAGTAGCTTACGGATGTGGAGTTGAAAAAACATTCTTAATTCACTCACCAATGGTAGAAAAAATTGAAGTAGTTAGAGTAGGTAAAGCAAGACGTGCTAAATTATACTACTTAAGAGACAGAGTAGGTAAAGCTGCTAAAACTAAGGAAGATATAGGAGCAAGAATTGAAACTAAAGAAATAGTTATCAAAGGTGCAGAAACAGAAGAAGCTCCTGTAGCTGAAGAAGTAGCAACACCAGCTGTTGAAGAAGCAAAAGTTGAAGCTCCAGCTACTGAAGAAGTAAAGGCTGAAGAAGCTCCAAAAGCTGAATAATAAATAAAAAATATACATTCATATTAATGAATGTATATTTTTTTATAAACATATTAATTATGATATTTTTAATGTAAATAAAATATTATAATTACATACCAAGCTTAATTTTATCAGCCTCATCTTGAGAAATATATCCATATTTCACCATAGAGCGTATAACCTTAGCCTGTCTCTTCTTACATAAATCCATATTAGCAGTAGGAGCATAAACACTAGGGGCATTAGGAATTCCAGCAAGCATAGTTGCTTCATCCAAAGTCAAATCTTTAGGTTCCTTATTTAAATATCCATTTGACGCCTCCTTAATTCCATAATACCCATTTCCATAATAAATAGTATTAACATACAATTCAAAAATCTCATTTTTAGAATAATTTTTCTCCAAATAGTAACTCAAAATTAACTCAGCAGACTTTCTCGAAATGTTTTCCTTCTCAGTCATAAAATACAAATTCTTAGCAACCTGCTGAGTAATAGTACTACCACCCTCAACAGCATCTTTAGCCTTAATATTAGCACTTATTGCCCTACCAATAGAAATCAAATCAATCGATCCATGCTCTCTAAATCTATGATCCTCAACCGCAATAGTAGCATTCACCAAATCATCAGGCAAATCAGAAAAAACAACAAAATTCTCATCACCACGAACCTCTTCAACCTTATCCCTCAAAGAAATCCTACTAACAGCACTATTATACAAATTATATCCCATCAATCCAACAAAAACACAGCCCACCAAAACAACAACAAAAACAACCAACAAAATCTTCCTCAACAACTTCATACCCACCAAAACCTTTCAAAAAATGTCATTATACTAATTAATAATTCTAAAAACATTATATATATACAAACCAATAAAATCAATAAGTAAGAACAATAAAAAATACAAGCATAATATTGAAAATATCTCCACAAGGTGATAAAATACAACAATAAAAGGAAACGGAGGAAATTTAAATGTCAAAATTTGTTCATTTACATGTGCACAGCGAATTCAGTTTATTAGATGGCGCAAACAGAATAAAAGATTTACCAGTAAGAGCAAAAGAGCTCGGCATGGATTCAATAGCAATAACAGACCACGGCGTAATGTTTGGTGTTATCGATTTTTATAAAGCATGTAAAGCAAATGGTGTAAAACCAATAATCGGATGCGAAGTATATGTAGCACCACGAACAAGATTTGACAAAGAAGCGGGAATCGACAACAAATACAATCATTTAATACTACTAGCCAAAAATAATAATGGATATAAAAATTTATCAAAACTAGTATCATTAGGATTCCTAGATGGATATTACTACAAGCCAAGAATAGATAAAGAAATATTAGAAAAATACCACGAAGATCTAATTTGCTGTAGTGCTTGCTTAGCAGGAGAACTACCACAAGCCATATTAAAAAATGATATGGAAAAAGCAGAAGAAACAGCACTATGGTTTAAAAATCTATTTGGAGAAGATTATTATTTAGAAATACAAGCCAATAGTTTAAGAGAGCAAGCATTAGTTAACCAAAAACTAATAGCATTATCACAAAAATTAAACATACCAATAGTTGCAACAAATGATGCACATTACTTAAAAAAAGAAGATTACTATAATCATGAAGTATTACTTTGTGTACAAACAGGAAAAAGAATGACAGACAGTGACAGAATGTCTTTTTCAACAAATGATTTTTACATAAAATCTCCAGAAGAAATGGAAGAATATTTTGCAAATGTACCGCAAGCACTAGAAAATACAGTAAAAATAGCAGAAAAATGTAATGTAGAATTTGAATTTGGTAATACAATATTGCCAAATTATGATGTACCACCAGAATTTGAAACACATTATGATTATTTAAGAAAATTAAGCAAAGACGGAATGCAAAAGCGATATGGAGATAGCATTCCAAAAGAAATTCAAGAAAGAGAAGAATATGAATTATCTGTAATTAAAACAATGGGATATGTAGATTATTTCTTAATAGTTTGGGACTACATAAACTGGGCAAAATCACAAGGAATTCCAGTTGGTCCAGGTCGTGGATCTGGTGCCGGCTCAATAGTTGCATATGCAATTGGAATAACAGATATAGATCCAATAAAATACAGTTTAATTTTTGAAAGATTTTTAAATCCAGAAAGAATAAGTATGCCTGATTTTGATGTCGATTTTTGTTATGAAAGACGACAAGAAGTTATAGATTATGTTGCAAGAAAATATGGTCATGATCATGTTTCTCAAATTATAACATTTGGAACAATGTCTGCAAGAATGGTTATAAGAGACGTTGGAAGAGCATTAGATGTGTCATATGCTGAAACAGACAAATTGGCTAAAATGATACCAAACGAAGTTCATATTACAATAAAAAAAGCATTAGAGCAAAATAGAGAGCTAAATGACTTATATGAGAATGATGAATCAGTAAAAAAATTGTTAGATATAGCAATGGGACTAGAGGGATTACCTAGACAGGCTTCAACACATGCTTGTGGAATAGTAATAACAAAAGATCCAGTAGATACATATGTTCCACTATATGTTAGAGATAATTTAATTTCAACACAATATATTATGACAACATTAGAAGAGCTTGGACTTTTAAAAATGGACTTTTTGGGTTTAAGAACATTAACTGTAATTCAAGATACTATAAATCTTGTTAAACAAAACAGAGGTATCGATGTTGAATATGATAAAGATATGAGTGATCCAAAAGTTTATAAACTATGGCAAGATGGTGATACAGTTGGAATATTCCAATTTGAAAGCCAAGGAATTACTAACTTTATGAAAGAATTAAAACCAGATTGTTTAGAAGATATAGTAGCTGGTGTTTCGCTATATCGTCCTGGTCCAATGGATCAAATTCCAAGATATATAGCAAATAAAAAAGATCCTGAACATGCTATATATACACATCCAGCTTTAAAGCCTATACTTAAAGTTACATACGGATGTATGGTTTATCAAGAACAAGTTATGCAAATTGTTAGAGACTTAGCTGGATATTCACTTGGTAGAGCTGATTTAGTTAGACGTGCAATGGGTAAGAAAAAATTAGATGTAATGGCAAAAGAGCGTGAGTATTTTATACATGGACAAACAGATGAAAATGGAAACATTATAATTCCAGGTTGTGTTAGAAATGGAATTGATGAGCAATCAGCAAATAAAATATTTGATGAAATGGCAGAGTTTGCAAAATATGCATTTAACAAATCACATGCTGCAGCATATGCGGTAGTATCATACAGAACGGCATATTTAAAAGCATATTATCCAGCAGAATTTATGGCTGCAACATTAAATAGCTTTTTAGGAAATTTAGATAAAGTTCCACTATACATTGATGAATGTAAAAGAATGAATATACAAATTTTAAAACCAGAAATAAACAAAAGCTTTACAAAATTCACTGTAGAAGATGGTAAAATAAGATTTGGTTTAGGAAGTATAAAAAATGTTGGAATTCCAGTATTAGAAGCAATTGTAAAGAATAGGGAAGAGCAAGGACCATTTAAAGATTTGGCAGATTTTTGTGAAAGAATGCAAAATGATTCTGTAAATAAAAAATGTATTGAAAGTTTAATAAAATCTGGAGCAATGGATGAGTTTAATCAAACAAGAGCAACTTTACTTGCATCATATGAAGACATAGTTGATAGTATAAATACGTCTTCTAAACGAAGTTTAAAAGGACAAATAACTATGTTCGATATGGGTGGAGAAAATGATGATGAACTTGAAAAAATAAAATACAATTATACAATTTTAGATGAATTTTCAGAAAAAGAATTATTAGCAATGGAAAAAGAAATGTTAGGATTATATATAACAGGACATCCATTAGAATCATTAAGACATGAAATAGAAGTTCAAACAAATATAAATACATTACAAATGAGAGAAGCAAAAGAAGAAGAGCAAGAAACTGGAAAAGTAATATATAAAGATGGACAAAATGTAAAATTTGCCGGAATAATAAGTTCTATAAAGAAAAAGTATACAAAAACAAATAAATTAATGGCTTTTGTAACTATTGAAGATTTGTATGGATCTTGTGAAGTAATAGTTTTTGAAAATTGTTATATGAATAGTTCAGATGTTTTAATAGAAGATAACATCGTTATGTGTGAAGGACGATTAAGCATAAGAGAAGATGAAGATACAAAAATTGTTGCAAATAAAATTACTAAGTTTGGAAGTAAAAGCTCTAGAATTTTAAAAATAGATATTACAGATATATCTGAAGAGCAAAAAGAAAAATTAAGAGGAGCAATAAAATTTTTTGCAGGAGATAGAAATAATATTGCTGTAAAAATAATAAATGGAGATACATCTGTTATGTCTGGCGGAATTTTTATAAATGAACAAATATATAATGAATTTAAGGAAATTGCTGGTAGTGATAGGGTTAGTATAGAGGAATAAAAAGATAATTTATAACTAAAAGACTCACGAATAATCGTGAGTCTTTATTAATTAATTTTGATTAAAATTTCTTCTTGCTGCTTTTCTTGCTTTTCTGCAATCTGGGCATCTTTGTGGTTCGTTATCAAAACCTTTTTCAGCATAAAATTGTTGTTCACCTTCTGTGAAAACAAAATCAGCACCACAATCTTTGCATACTAATGTTTTATCTGCCATAGTAGAGTACCTCCTTCTTCAAAAATATCATTTAACAATCTTTTGACACATTGAACCTTTAATAATAAAATAATTTGAAGGAAATAGTCTACTTAATAATTAAATTTGTTTAGCCTTTTCAAAGCTGTGTTTAGTATAACACATTATTATAGTGATTACAAGTAGAAAAATGAAACTGTTTTCTTTTCCATCATTTGTGAAAAAACGTTTTAAAATGGATAAATAGCACAGTCAAATTCACCAAAATAGAAAAAAATCATAATATATACTAAGCTGACATATTTTGGGGGAATTTATATGAAAAAGATAAAAAAAGGCGATATAGTTTCAAGAAATTCGTATCAAAATGATATTTTATTTTATGTTGAAAAAATAGTAAAAACAGAAAATAGAGGAAAAGTGGCTATATTAAAGGGCGTAACAATTAGAATTGAAGCAGATGCACCAGTAGATGATTTAGAACTTCCAAATGAAAGCCGAATAAAAGAAAATTTAAAAAGAATTGATAAACAAATAGAAGATACAAATAATTATATAGATAATAGAAAAGTAATAAGATATGGTAAAATTTTGCATTTAGACGGAGACAGAAGTTACAGTGAAAAAACAGAAAAATATTATAAAAAAAGAGGATTAAATTATATTGTAAAACATGTAATGGAATTTAGACAACCAATGGTTGTAAGAAATTTATTACAAAGATATAGACCAGATATACTAGTAATTACAGGACATGATGGTATGATAAAAAGTGGAAAAAATTTTAATGATATAAATAATTATAGAAATTCAAGATATTTTGTAAAATCAGTAAATGAAGCAAGAAGATGGAACTCTGATAAAAACGAATTAGTTATATTTGCAGGTGCTTGTCAAAGTTATTATGAAGCAATAATGTCTGCTGGTGCAAATTTTGCATCATCACCAGCACGAATTTTAATAGATTTTATGGACCCACTAATAGTTGCAGAGGAAATATCTATAACAAATAAAAATAAATTAATAATGATGTCTGACTTTGAAGGAAAAATAAGAAATGGAAGAAGAGCTGTAGGAGGTATTGGAGCAAAGGGAAAAATGATTGTAATATAAAAGTAAAACAATTGTAATACAACTGTAACATAAATGTAATGTAAATGTGAAATAAGTACAAAAATTGCTGAAAACCTTAGAAAAACAAGCTAAATAAGGATTCTACAATAAAAAACACATTTTGACATTTTTTTTTGATGATGCTATAATTTTTGTAGAATAAAGAAGTAGGTGATTAAATGATTTGCAAAAATGATATAACAAGTATTAAAGCAGATATAGGAGAAAAAATAGGACAAAAAATAATCGTCAAAGGTTCTCTAGGAAGGAGTAAATCGTTTGAAAAAGAAGCTACAATAGAAAAAACATATCCTAACATCTTTGTAGTAAAATATGATGATAACGACAGAAGTGTTACTTACAGTTATACAGATGTATTAACAAGAACAATAGAAATGCAAGTATTTAATGGAATAAATTATACACCATTAATGCCAGAAATAGTGGAAGTAAAAAGAAAACGTAAAAAAATAGATTAAAAAAATTCCTTGAAAAAGGAATTTTTTTTTTGCTCTAAAATATACTAGTACTAAATGTATGGTGAATTTTAAAATATAAAATTTCCAAAATAAAGTTAGAAAGGAATGTGAATATATGGTTGATTTTGAAACTGAAAAAATATGCCTAAATCAAATAATAAATCAAAAAAAGGATAATTTTTGTGCAGAGGAAAATATTATAATTCCAGATGTAAAACCAGATATATTAAGTACTATCGATTCTTCAGGAAATGTATATATCTATAAAAAAGAAATTGTAAATGGCAAATTGAAAATAGATGGAGGAGTATATGCATATGTTATATACATTGCAGATAATGAGCAAAATGATATACGAGGCTTACATACAGTAATTGATTTTTCACAAAGTATAGAAATAGAAAAATTAACTCAAGATATGGATTTTGATTGTGATTTAAATATAAGAAATATAGAGTGCAAAATACTAAATGGTAGAAAAATAAACATTAAGATTAATTTAGAGGCAAACATAAAAGTATTTTCTAATAATGAAAAAGAGTTTGTTAAATCAATAAATGATACTCAAAAAATACAAATGATAAGTAATTCTACAACAGTAAACTCTTTAAAAGGAAAAGGGGAAACAGTTGCAATTGCAAAGGATACAATAACAATTAATGATAATTTGGCTGATATATTAAGTAGTGACATATCAATAAAAAATAAAGATATAAAAATAAGCTACAACAAAGTTTTGTCAAAAGCAGATGTAATGGTAGAAATAATGTATTTGACTGAAGATGAAAAAATAAATACAACAACAGCACAAATACCGATTATGGGATTTATAGATATTCCAAATATATCTGATCAAGAAATTTGCAATACTAATTATGAAATAAGAAATATTAATATAAAACCGAATAATGTTGAAGATCATTCAATATTTATCGAAATTGAATTTTCAATTTCATGTAGTGCTTTTGAAAATAAAGAAGTAAATTTAATACAAGATTTATATAGCCCAGAAGAAGAAATAACAATGTGCCAAGAGCAAGTAAGTTTAATGCAAGATAAAAACGTTATAAAAGACATGTGTAACATTCAAGAAAAAATAGATATTTCTGATATTAATAGCAATAAAATATATAGTATTAAAGCATGTCCAAATATAGTAAAAGAAAATATTTTAAATGGTTCAATATCATATGAAGGAGAATTAATATTAAGAATTTTATATGAATCAAATGCGACTAACAGAATAGAAGTAAAAGAACAAACCATATCTTTTACACATACAGTAAGCAGTGAAAAAATAAACAAAAGCTCTAATATAACTACAAATATAGAAATTGATTCAAAAGATTTTATTTGTATGCCAGATAATACTGTTGATGTAAAAATAAGTATGAATTTTATATTAAATATGTATCAAAAAAATACAGTAAATATTGTAAGTAATATAAATGTAGAAGAAAACAGTGGTAATAATAATTCAAGTAGTTTGGTTATATATTTTGTAAAAGAAGGAGATACACTTTGGAAAATAGCTAAAAAGTTTAAAAGTACAATGGAAGAAATTGCCACTGTAAATAACATTGAAGATGTTGATAAATTAAATATAGGAGACCAATTATATATCCCAAAATATGCATGTACCAAAATATCATAACAAAATGGAAAAAATATATTCTAGAAATAGAATAAGGCTTCCAAAATTTGAGTTTTATAATAATGGTAATATTCATAAAAATAATAAAATGCCAAAAAAGCCCAAAGCATTGTTTAAAGTTATTGCAATTTTGCTTGTTGAAATAATGGTTGCCTACAGTGTTATAAATGCTATTGACCCAATAGTAAAAAAACAATGCACTAATAAAGCCAAAAGTATAGCAACAATAATTTCAAATGAGCAAGCGACAATAGTTATGGAAAACTACAGATATGAAGATTTAGCTGTTGTAATAAAAGATGATGCAGGTAAAATTCAAATGGTAAAATTAAATATAATTCCAGTAAATGAAATTATATCAGATGTGGCGATAAAAATTCAGCAAGAGCTAAACAATGTTGATAATGCAAGTTTTGGAATAAGACTGGGAAGCTTTACAGGTATTAAATTATTATCTGGAAGCGGACCATATGTAAAGGTAAAGATGTCAACAATAGGAAATGTTGAAACAGAGCTAAAATCAGAATTCAAAACTGCAGGAATAAATCAAACATTGCATCAAATTTATTTAGATATAACCTGCGATGTATCAATCCTAACACCATTCAACAGTACAACAGAAGAAATAAAAAATCAAATTTTAATAGCAGAATCTATAATTGTAGGCGAAATACCAAGCAGTTACTACAATTTTAATGGAACAGACAACAAAGATGCATTAGAAGTCGTTGAATAGAATATATAATGAAATTTTTTATATAATATATTTGTATAGGATAGAGTGATGCTCTATCCTAAAAAAATGAAAAAATATTTGACACTAAAAAATTATATGGTAAAATATTAATAAAGATTGGAGTTGAAACAAATGAAAAAAGTATTAAAAGTAATGTTCTTAAGTGTTTTATTAATATTATTGATGTTCATAGTAAATCAAAAGTCAGAAGCTGTAACACTAGATATGAATTATTCTGTAAGCAATGAAGAAAGTGGCAAAAAAAGCAAAAAAATAAAATCAGGTGACGAAATATTGGTATCTATAACTGTAAATGGAGAAGATAATGGAAAAATAATGGCTATGTTTGGATATTTATATTATGATAAAGATGCATTAGAGCTTGTTCCATCACCTAATGAAGATAACTCCGCGGACATTCAATTAGGAACAGGTTGGTCTATTGGAAATTTATCTTTAGGAAATAGCGTTGAAGGAGAAAGTGATTCGAAAAATCAAGGAATACCTAAATTTTTAATATATTCAAATGACAAAAATAGGGAAGATACTGCTGTACGTGTAAAATTTAAAGTAAAGGATGAAAAGAAATTTAAAGATACAGAAATAAAAATAAAAGAAATTACATTATATGATTCCGAGCATAGGGAAATAAAATCTAATGTAGAAGATTCAGTATTGAAAATGAGCAGTATAAAAATTAATACTAAAAGTTCAATGGACAGGTTTGCTATTATAGTTACAATTATTTCAATTTTAATAATAATAATTTTAGTTATATTTGTAATGTTTATTAACAAAAAACAAAAGAAGACAAAAGGGGAAATAAGTGAAAACACAAGATTAGAAAAAGAAGATAAGTCTATAGAAAATAACAAAAAAGAAATTATTAAACCAAAAAATGATAATTCAAAAGATATAAATAAGAAGTCAAATAATAATAAGTAAAATATGAAAAGTTATGTTTATTAATAATAAACGTAACTTTTTTACGTATATACTTTTATTAAAATACTTGAAAATTAAGCAAAATTTATGTATAATATACAAATATGAAATGAGGAAAGGAAGTAATAATATGAGTGAAAAAGTAGTACCAATTACATTACTTACAGGATATTTAGGAGCAGGAAAAACCACTCTTATAAACCACGTATTAAATAATCAAAAAGGTTATAAAGTAGCTGTAATTGTAAATGACATAGGAGAAGTAAATATAGATGCAGATTTAATAGGAAAAGGTGGAATAGTTCAAGAAGAAGATTCTAGTTTAGTTCCATTACAAAATGGTTGTATTTGTTGTACTTTAAAAGTTGACCTAATGCAACAAATAGTAGATATAATAAATACAAAAAAATTTGATTACATATTAATAGAAGCAAGTGGAGTATGTGAGCCATTACCAATAGCTCAAACAATAACTGTACTATCAGAGCAAACAGAACAATATGGGTTACCAAAAATCTGTAGATTAGATAATGTAGTAACAGTTGTAGATAGCTTACGTTTAAGAGATGAATTTAATTGCGGAAATAATTTGGTAAAAGAAAATATTGAAGAAGAAGATATTGAAAATCTATTAATTCAACAAATTGAATTTTGTAACAAAATCATATTAAACAAAGTCGATGAATTATCAGAAGATGAATTAAATATGGTTAAAGCAATTGTAAAAAAACTTCAACCAAAAGCAGAAATAATTGAAGCAAATTATTCAAAAGTAGATGTTGATAAAATACTGGATACAAATTCATTTAATTTTGAAGAAGCATCAATGTCAGCTGGTTGGATAGAAGAGCTAAATAGAGAAGATAATGAAGAAGAAGAGCACGAAGAACATCATCATAATGACGACGAAGATGATGAGCAAGAAGCTGAGAATGAACACCATCACGGTCACTACCATCATCACCACGATGAATGTGAAACAGAAGAATATGGAATAGTAACATTTGTATATTATAAAAGAGCACCATTTAACAGAGATAAATTTGATAAGTTCGCTGTAGATTTTCCTTCAAATATAATCAGATGTAAAGGTGTATTATGGTTTTCAGACGAGCCAGAGTCATCATATGTATTTGAACAATCTGGAAAACAAGTACAAGCATTTTGTGCAGGAGAATGGGTTGCATCATTTAGTCCAGAAGAGCAAAAACAAATAATTGCTCAAAATCCAGATATAAAGAAAAGCTGGGACAAAAAATATGGAGACAGAACAGTAAAACTTGTATTTATTGGAAGAAATATGGATAAAGAAGGAATTATAGAAAAACTAAATAACTGTATTTACGAATAAAAAAGTGGGAAAAGGGGACGGTTCTCTTTTCCCATTTTTGGGAAAAAGGGACACATTTATTAAATAAAAGAAATTCACTTACTAATAATAAAATGTAAATTAAAAAGGGCACTGTAAAAAGTACTCTTTTATATAGGTTATTATTAGTAGGTGTTTTTTTCTTTATGTTCAATGACATCTAGCCAATTTTTAATGTCAAAATTTAACTGTATAATAAATAAGTGAAAAAATCTTTTTAGTATTGACAAATAAAATTCGTAAACATATAATGAACATATGAACAAATATTCATATAAAAGGAGATGTTATTTTGGCAAGTGAAGATTTAGACCAAGGATTTATTGATTATAAAAAAATAGAAAAAATAAAAAGAGAAATGATAGATGAAGATGTAATTTTCGATATGGCAGAGCTTTTTAAAGTATTTGGAGATTCAACAAGAATGAAAATAATAAGTGCATTGCTACAAGATGAATTATGTGTTGGTGAAATTGCAGAAATAACAAATTCAACACAATCTGCAATATCACACCAATTAAGAGTCTTAAAACAAGCCAAACTTGTTAAGTTTAAAAAAGTAGGAAAAACTGTATATTACTCATTAGATGATGACCATATTTATCAAATATATAAATTAGTTAAAGAACATATAGAAGAATAAGGGGGATGCAAATGAAAAAATATGTATATTTATTAAAAGATTTAGATTGTGCAGATTGCGCAAATAAAATACAACAAGAGCTCTCAAAAAATGAAGGTTTAAAAAATGTAACAGTTAATTTTAATACATTAAAATTGGTGTATGAAACAGATATTTTAACAAAAGAAGATGTTGAAAAAATAGTACAAAGTGTAGAGCCAGAAGTTACTTTAACAGAAGTAAATGAAAAAGGTGTTGTAAAAAAATACGAATTTATATTAAAAGATTTAGATTGTGCAGATTGCGCAAATAAAATACAACAAGAGCTCTCAAAAAATGAAGGTTTAAAAAATGTAACAGTTAATTTTAATACATTAAAATTGGTATATGAAACAAGTAATTTATCTAAAGAAGAGGTTGAAAAGATAATTCAAAGCATAGAGCCAGAAGTTACTTTAATTGAAAATAAAAAATCAAAAAGTAAAAAAATGAAAAAGCAAAGCGTACTTCCAGAAATAATAAGATTAATTGTAGGTTTAGCAATTGCATTAATAGGAATTTATGCACCATTACAAGAAGGTTTAAGAACAGCTATACTTATAGTTGGTTATTTAATTTTGTTATATAGAACAGTAAAAAATGCAATAAAATTATTAATATCAAGTAAAAAAATAAATGAAAGTTTATTAATTACAGTGTCAGTAGTTGGTGCATTTTTAGTTGGTCAAAAAATGGAAGGGTTAATGGTTATTACTTTATATGAAATTGGTAAAATACTAGAAAGTAAAGCTGTTAATAAAACTCGTAAATCAATATCTGAATTAATGGATATAAGACCAGAATATGCAAATGTAAAAATAACAGAAAAAGAATGTAAACAAGTTTCTCCAGAAGAAGTAAAAATAGGAGATACAATAATTATTAAACAAGGTGAAAAAGTTCCAATTGATGGAATTGTCACAAGGGGGAGTGCATCATTAGATACATCTTCATTAACAGGAGAAAGCTTATTATGTCATGTACGCGAAGGTGATAATGTATTATCTGGAAGTATAAATGAACAAGGTTTGTTAGAAGTTAGAGTTACTAAGGATTATGAAGATAGTACAGTAAATAAAATTTTAGAACTTGTTGAAAATGCTACAGATAAAAAAGCAAAAACAGAGACTTTTGTAAATAAAGCTTCAAAAATCTATACACCAATTGTGTTGATATTAGCAGTATTAGTTGCAGTATTTTTACCTTTAATAAATAAAGGGGTAACATATAGTGAAAGTATTTATAGAGCATTAATATTCTTAGTAATATCATGTCCTTGTGCAATTGCAATATCAGTACCACTTAGTTATTTTTCAGGAATTGGAAAATCTTCTAAATCCGGAATATTAATAAAAGGTAGTGATTACTTAGATGCATTAAAAAATATAAAAGAAATAGCTTTTGATAAAACAGGAACACTTACTAAAGGAAAATTTGAAATAAGAAAAATTGATGTTTATGATAAAAATTATACAGAGCAAGATGTGTTAAGATATATTGTAATGGGAGAAAGTTTTTCAAATCACCCAATAGCACAGTCAATTTTAAAACTAACTAATATTGATTTTGATAAACAAAAAGTAGAAGATTTTAAAGAAATTTCTGGAAGAGGTTTAAGTTATAAATTTGAAGGAAATACTATATTAGTTGGAAATAAAGAGCTTGTAGATTATGATAAAGATAAAACAGAAGGGACAAAAATATTCTTAAAAATAAATGAAACTGTTATTGGTGCTATTAATTTAGCTGATACAATAAAAGAAGGAACAAAAGATGCTCTAGATAAATTAAAAGATCGAGACATAAAAGTTAGAATATTTACAGGTGATAACAGAAGAATTGCAAATAAAATTGCAGATGAACTTGAAGTAAAAAATGTAGAAGCAGAAATGTTACCAGCTGATAAATATAATGCATTAGAAAAAATATTAAAGAAATATAAAAATACAGATGGTAAAGTTGCATTTGTTGGAGATGGAATAAATGATTCTCCAGTGCTTGCATTAGCAGATGTAGGTATATCTATGGGAGGAGTTGGAGCAAATTCAGCTATAGAAGCATCGGATGTGGTTATTATGACTGATTCAATAGATAAAATAAATGAAGCAATTGAAATTTCAAAAAATACAAGTAAAATAATTAAAGAAAATTTAATATTTGCAATAGCTACTAAAATAGTAATATTGGTATTAAGTACAATTGGAATAGCAGGAATGTGGCAAGCAGTTTTTGCTGATGTAGGTGTAACATTAATTACAATTTTGAATACATTACGAATATTAAAATAAGGAGAACGCCACACGATTATAAAAAACGTGCGGCGTTTTTTTCAGTGCTGATTTGTGCGTTGATAACTTATCTACTATTGAAAAAGTCATCAGCGAATGCTGCAGCTTTGCAAGCTGCAAAAGCAAACAAATCAAAGAAAATAATTATTGCAATTATAATAATTGCCCAAATCATTTTTTTAAACCTCCTTTAAAAGTTTATGTAAATATTATAACATAAAAAAATACAATTGTAAATTTATTTTTTTATGTTATAATTATAAAGGTAATAAAATTATTTAAATTATTTATAAATAGACAAGAAGGTAGTAATATATGAAAAATAAAAAGAAAATTTTGAAAATAACATTTACAATATTATCAGTAGTTTTATTTGTTGGATTAATAATATACTTGTTACCAACAATGAAAGGAATAACAACTCCAGAAGGAAGAATAAAATTTCAGCAAAAATTAGATGGAATGGGTATAGGAAAATTCTGCGTACTATTAGCATTACAGTTTGCACAAATTTTATTAGTAGTACTTCCAGGTGAACCATTAGAAGTATTAGTAGGAATGTGTTATGGAACTGTTGGAGGGACTATATTTATACTAGCAACAGTATTTATCACAACAACATTAATTTTCTATTTAGTAAGAAAATACGGAAAATCATACATAGAGCAATTCTTTAAAAAAGAAAAAATTGAAAAAATTGAAAACAGTAAATTTTTTAAGGATTCAAAAAATATAGAATTAGTAATGATGATTTTATTTTTAATACCAGGAACACCAAAAGATTTACTAGTATATTTAGGAGGATTATTACCAATCAAACCGTGGAGGTTCATATTAATATCAACATTTGCAAGATTTCCATCAGTAATATCATCAACAATAGTTGGATCAAAAATAATGGATGGTAATGTAAAAATAATAGTGATGGTTTATGTAGCAACATTTATTTTAGCTGGTTTAATAATTTGGCTTGTAAATAAATTTGATAAAAATAAAGTTACAAAAGAAGCAATAAAGGTGATAAAATAAAGAAACTTTGCATAGAGCAAGGTTTTTTATTTTTTTATAAACATAAAAGAATGGATATAGTAAAGCTTTAAAAATATATGGCAATAGAAAAGAAAAAAATATTCAGAAAAATATTTATTTTTGCAATGCAGTATGATAGGATATAAATGTTAAAAAAAAAAAGTAATAAAATACAATAAATGGAGGTAGTAAATATGAAAGTTTCTATATTAGCATCAACAAATCCTGGATATAAATTAACAAAGGATGAAGCATTAAAGTTTGGAGGAAAGTCGGCGGGGATATGTTATATGCCAGATGATATAGAGGCTTTATTTTCTGAACCAGAAGAAAAAACAATAAGAAGAGCAAACATGACTTTAAATTCTGGTCATCACAGTGTATTTGACCATACTTCATATAATTTAGCATTAGAAGGAATTCCTAAAATTTTGGCAATGATATTAAACAATGAAGGTATGTATACAACATCAGAAAAATCAGCAAGATACACAAAAATGCAACCTTCAGAGCAAGAAAAAAATGTATATGAAAAATGGATAGAAATCTACAAAAAAGAGATTTCAAAAGTATATCCTCAAATAGAAGAAAAAAAGGTAAAAAAATTAGCACAAGAAAATGCTAGATATTTAATTAGTATTTTTACTCCAGCTACAACAATGGAATATACAGTAAGTTTAAGACAATTAAACTATATTGCACATTGGTTTGAAGACTACATAAAAAATGAAGATGATAACAAATTTAATAAAAAATTAAAACCATATATGAAAGAATTTTTAGACTGCATTTCAGATTTAATAATCCCAGAGCTAAATTCAGATGCAAAAATGCGTAAAATATCATTATTCGATGAAAGAAAAAGTCGTAAGGAAGAATTTGGAGAAAACTATTGCACAACATATGAAGGTACTTTCGCAGAGTTTGCACAAGCTCAAAGACATAGAACACTACAATATAAAATAAGACTTTTAGACGAAGTAAAATTTTATATACCAGAAATTATTGAAAATAATGAAGAGCTAAAAAAGATGTGGCTTGAAGATATGAACAGTTTAGCAGACTTATATCCACAAGGAATGCTTATTCAAATAAATGAAAGAGGAACAGCAGAAAATTTTATTTTAAAATGTAAAGAAAGAGTTTGTGGTTGTGCTCAACTAGAAATAATGAAACAAACTTATGAAATTTTAAATAAATATATAGAAAATACTAAAGAAACAAACGAAGAAATTTATAATTATTTATTACCATATGCAAAAGGAGCAAGATGTACATATCCTGGATTCAAATGTACAAATGTATGTATGTGGGGCGCAAAAAATGCATTAACAAGAAAAATTTAAAAGAAGGAATTTTTTATGGAAGACATTTTAAATAACATCACAAATCCAAAAGATTTAAAAAAATTAAATTATGAAGATAAAAAAGAACTAGCTGAAGAAATAAGGTCATATATTATAGATGTTGTATCGAAAAATGGTGGACATTTGGCTTCAAATTTAGGAGTAGTAGAGCTAACAATAGCATTGCACAGTATATTTGATACTCCAAAAGATAAAATTATTTGGGATGTAGGTCATCAAACCTATGTACACAAAATTTTAACTGGAAGAAAAAATCAAATGAAAACCTTAAGAAGGCTTGATGGAATTTCAGGTTTCCCTAAAACAACAGAATCAGAATATGATTGTTTTAATACAGGACATAGTAGTACATCAATTTCTGCTGCATTAGGTATGGCTAGAGCAAGAGATATTTTAAATGAAAATTACAAGGTCATTGCTGTTATTGGAGATGGAGCTTTAACTGGCGGAATGGCTGAAGAGGCATTAAATGATGCTGGGGCAAGTAAATCTAATATTATAGTTGTATTAAATGATAATGAAATGAGTATATCAAAAAATGTTGGGGGAATTTCATTATTATTAGGTAAAATGAGAACAAAAAATGTATATACAAAAGCAAATGAAAAAGTAAGAATTAGAATGGGGAATATTCCTAAAGTTGGAAATAAAATAGTAAAATTAACATCAAGAATAAAAAATAGTATTAAGCAAATTTTCATATCTAAAATGTATTTTGAAGATATAGGATATACATATTTGGGACCTGTAGATGGAAATGATATTGAGGCTGTTGAAGAAATTTTAGAGCAAAGCAAAAAATGTAAAGGACCAGTTTTAGTACATGTTGTTACTAAAAAAGGAAAAGGATATAAACTTGCAGAAAAAAATCCATCAAAATTTCATGGAACAGCACCATTTGATAAAAAAACAGGTGAGGTTTTAAAAGCAAAAAGTAAAGATTATTCAAAAGTATTTGGAGAGAAACTGGTAGAAATTGCAAAAAACGATAATAGAATTGTAGCAATTACAGCAGCTATGGCTGATGGAACAGGATTATCAGAATTTAAAAAGAAATATCCAAAAAGATTTTTTGATGTTGGAATTGCAGAGCAACACGCCATAGGTATGGCTGCCGGAATGGCAAAAAGTGGATTAATTCCAGTTGTTCCAATATATTCGTCATTTTATCAAAGAGCTTATGACCAGGTAATTCATGATGTTTGTATGCAAAACTTACATGTAATAATGTGTGCAGATAGAGCTGGAATTGTTGGAAATGATGGTGAAACACATCAAGGACTATTAGATATGGCATCTTTTTCAATTGTGCCTAATATGACAATTATGGCTCCAAAAGATTTTAAGGAGCTTGAACAAATGATAGATTTCGCAGTAAATTTTAATGGACCAATTTTAATTAGATATCCACGAGGTGGAGAAGGAAAAGTGAAGTTTAAATGCAATGAAAAAATTGTATTAGGAGAATCAGAGCTATTAAAAGAAGGTTCAGATGTAACAATAATTGCTATTGGAAAAATGGTTGAAAAGGCAGCAGAGGTTGCAGATGAATTTTCAAAAATTGGAGTTGATGCTGAAATTATTAATGCTCGATTTTTAAAACCATTTGATGAAAATAAAATAATAGAATCAATAGAAAAAACAAAAAATGTTATAACAATAGAAGATGGTTTTATAAAAGGTGGATTAGCAACTACAGTAAATGAATTAATTGCGAAAAATGGTATTATAGATGTAAATATAAAAAATTGCGGATATGATGATGAGTTTGTAAAACAAGGTAGTGTTCAAGAGCTTGAGCAAATTAATGGTTTAGATTGCAATAGTATTGTTGCTTCCTGGGTAAAAAACGAAAATATTGTAAATGAGGTATTACATGGATAAACATTTAATTTTAGAAAAATATAGAAATTCAGAAGAAAAATTATTAATCTCTAAATTATTTGATAAAATTGAAATGGTTAATAAAAGTAATAAAATTGAGACTACAGATTTTTTAAACGGACACGAACAGAATATTTTAAAAAATGTTCTTAATATAATTAAATTTGAAAATTATGTTTTTTCTGGTGGCATTGATAATTTAGATAGAAAAACAGTTGTTATATATCCAGAAAAAATGAAGATAATTTTTGAACAAAATAATTTTAAATATGATACTGTATTTTCTGTTTTTAGAATTAAATTAAGTAAGGAAGATATTGGAAAATTTAATCATAGAGTGTATTTAGGAGGACTAATAAAACTTGGAATTAGTAGAACTAAAATTGGTGACATAATTGCATATGATGATGGTGCTGATATTATTGTAAAAAAGGAGCTTGAAAAATTTATTTATACAAACATAAAATCTCTAAATAGATTTTGCGGATGTGATGTTTGCCTTATTAAATTGAATGAAATAAAATCTGTTGAAAAAAAGTTTATAGACATTAAGATTGTTGCCTCATCGCTTCGTTTAGATAATATTATTGCTGACTTGGCAAAAACATCTAGAAGTAAAGCTATTGATATTTTGGAACAAGAGCGAGTTTTGGTTAATTATGAGCTTGAGAGCAAGGCAACTAAGTTGATTAAAGAAAAAGATATTATAACTATTAGAGGAAAAGGCAAGTTTATTATTGATGAAATTGCTGGTAGTACTAAAAAAGGTAACTATGTGATTTTTGTGAAAAAATTTGCTTAAGAATATACAAAGATATAAATTAACATAAATATTAAAGCTGATTTTTTTAGTTTTAATTTGAAAATTTAGAAACTATATGAAAAATAGTATTTTTGAAGGGAGAATTGAATATGGCAATAGTTATTGATGGAAAGAGTTTAGCTAAAAAGATTAGAGAAGGTCTTAAGGATGATGTTGCAAAACTTAAAAAGAAGGGAATTATTCCTAAACTTGCTGTTATTATGGTTGGCGATGATAAGGCTTCTAAAGTATATGTTAAAAATAAAAGTAAAGCATGTGAGGAGATCGGCATTGAGTATGAGGAATTTTTAAGAAATTCTGATATTACAATGGACGAACTTTTGAGTTTGATTGACGAATTGAATGCTAGAGATGATATTCACGGTATTTTATTGCAAAGCCCTATTCCAAAACACTTGGATATAAATAAAGCTTTTAATAGAATTGATTATAGAAAAGATGTGGATGGATTTAATCCTGTAAATGTTGGTAAATTAGTAATTGGAGAAGATTGCTTTATATCATGTACACCTTTTGGGGTTATGAAAATGTTAGAAGAATATGGTATTGAAATTGAAGGGAAAAATGCTGTAGTTGTTGGAAGAAGCAATATAGTAGGAAAACCACTAGCACAATGTTTGTTAGCAAAAAATGCTACTGTAACAATATGTCATTCAAGAACAAAAAATATACATCAAATAACAAATAATGCAGATATTCTAGTAGCAGCTCTTGGAAAACCTAAGTATATAAAAGATACAATGGTAAAAGAAGGTGCAATTGTAATAGATGTTGGTATAAATAGAACAGAAGATGGCAAATTAGTAGGAGATGTAGACTTTGAATCAGTAAGTAAAAAAGCTTCATACATAACACCAGTACCAGGAGGAGTAGGTCCAATGACAATAGCAATGCTAATGACTAATTTAGTAAAAGCAGCAAAAAATCTGGGACGGAGAAAAAAATTAAAGTTGTCATAAAAAGTAAAAAATGAAAAGAGTAAAAATTCACAGTTTTAGAATATTGTGAATTTTTTATATTTATATTAACTATTATTTAAGAAACTATTGACGAAACACCCAAATGATGATATTAATAATGAGCATGGAAATTTGGCAAGATTCAAAAAAGTTTTATTCAAAAAGTTTAAAATTCTAAGTGTAAA
>FR878272.1 GCA_000434335.1 Clostridium sp. CAG:492 | reverse complement strand
ATATCCTTGCTTTTCCTTTTCCATTTTTTGCTTCTTGCACTAAATTTGATACTGGAGAATTTCCGTCAAAGGCTAATACAACTGAAGGTCTTCTTTCAAAAATTTCATAATTAAAGCTTTTATATATTCCAAGCTCTTCAGATTCTGTTGAAATGCATACTCCATTTAAATCATTTTTTACCAACATTTCTGCTAGCTCTTTTGTTACTTTTTTCGGAATTATTGCATCTATTTCAAATTTTTTATTTACTTCTTTACTTATATCAATAATTGCCTTTTCGTACCCTTGCATTTTATGACCTATAACAAAATATGCTTTTTCACTATCCAATTTTTCAATAAGCTCTTTTAGTAATTCTTTTCCTCTTTCTGTAATAACAGTTTCTCTTCCTTTTGAATTAAAACTTCCACCGGCAATAATAATAGGCACTTTATCTTGTGGTAATTTTACTATTTTTTCTTTTAAAATTTCTGCTGAATCTATATCTGTATTTCTTCCTATTGAAAAAGCTCTGTTTTTATTTTTTTCAATTTCAGCTAGCTCTTCTTGTAAAATAGCATCTTTTATATCTCTTCCATTTAACCATTCTTCAAATTTTTTGCTTTTAATTTTAAAGTATTCATCATTTTTAGAAATCAAGTCATCTTCTACCTTTTTCATCTTTGCTAAATCTTCATCTGTTAAATTTAATAAATTTGTAAGAGCCATTTGCTCCTCCATACAATCAGTTCCGTAGAATCCACATCCATCTGTACCTTGAACGCAATTTACATTATTAGCTAAATATCTTTTTATAGGATGTGATGATAAATCTGTTAAATTATTTAATCTTACATTTGATGTTAATTGGAATTCTAATATTACTCCATCTTTTTTTAAGTCTTCAACTAATTTTTTTCCGTTTTCTGTTTCCAAATCAATACCATATAATCCGTGACCTATTCTACATCTTGGCATTTTTTTACCTTCTGGAACAGCTTCTTTTATACATTCAATTGCTCTTTCAACATTTTCTTTAAAACTATCATTCTCACCTGCGTGAACACGAATTGTAAATCCATCACCTTGCTCTATTGCAAATTCAACAAGCTCTTTTAATACTTGTTTAAAATTACGAATATCATTTATTTCTTCACCAATGATATCACTACCAACTATATATGGACTTTTTGCTGCAACTTTTAAAACATCAATACCTTCTTTTAATTGCTCTTCTGTCATTAGGGTTCTACTAAAAGAACCTAAAAATCTTAATTTTACACCTGTTTCTTTTTCTATTTTAGGTAATATTTCGTGTAGCTCTTGTAATATTTTAGCACCTTCCTCACCTTTTCTTACAATCCAAGTTACAGAAATTTCTGCATATGTAATTCCTTGTTTTTGATATTCTCTAGCTACCCATAATAATTTGTCTTGTAATAAAGTGTTATTTTTATAATTTTCACTTACAGAATCTTCTTGCATTTTATATAAAACATTTTTAATTGTTCTGCTAGGTATTTTATCTATTTTACTATTTCTTATTGCTATTTTATTTTCACTTATTTTTCCTTTTGAAAAAGCGTAACGATAAATATATAATTTTTCTAAGTTTGTAAATACTGCTTGCCCATCTTTCATTAATACTAGGCTATTTCTTATTTTAGCAATATTTTCTTCCATATCTTTTGGATTATTTAAAATTAAGTCAGCAAAATTTATATATGTCTCGTCATCAATTTTTCTTATTAATTTTTTTCCTGGTAAATCACAATAAGCGTATTTTTTTTCTATTTTACATCTTTCTGTAAATAAATCATTTGCCTGTTTATCAGATAATTTCAATCCTAGCTTTTTTATGTAATATAATGAATATTTTATTTGATGTTTTATTCCTAGTGCTATTAAATCATCTGAATTTAAATTTGCATGTATATGTGTATGTAAATCTGTTCTAAACTTATATTTTTTTAAGATATATGTTTTTATTAATGTTTTTTTAACATCTAATTTATACTCTTTTGTTTGTGACATTAATGTTTTATTAATTGCAGGTATTTGTGCTTTTATTTCTATTTTTCTGTTTAAATATATATTTGCAATTTTTATTCCACCTAATCTGAATATATATACTTCTTCATTATCGCAATTTATACTTGCTGGAATTATGCCTTCAATTATTTTCATATCTTTATCATTTTTTATTGTTTCAACTCCGCATATTTTGGCTAAATTTGTTATTAAATTTCCAGTTTTATGGTTGGGTGTTTCTATTATATATTTTAATTCATCTTCATTTTCTTTATATAAATTTACAATTATATCCTTTTCTTTGTCTAAATAAAATCTGTCAAAAAATTTCATCATATTACTCCTCTCTTTTAAATTATGTAAAGTCTATTTTATCATATATTTTATGTATATACAAGAGCGTTGTGTGAAATTCCTTTATTTATTTTTTTATATAAAACAAGGGCATCAGTCTTATATAAAACTAGTGCCCCCATT
>FR878271.1:2269-10839 GCA_000434335.1 Clostridium sp. CAG:492 | reverse complement strand
CATCTTTTTCGTTTTCAGTACTGTCATACTCTAAATATTCATTTTCAAAATTTTCTTCATCATCCCAATCTAAATCATCGTCGTACTCATCATACTCTTCATATTCTTCTTCTTTTTTTTGATTATCTAATTTTTTATTAAAAAGTTGATTAATTTTTTCTATAGCATCTGGAACATATTCTACTAGTTTGTCTAATACTGATGCGTGTGTTGCTTCTAATAATTTTACTGAATCATTTTGAACTATTAAAAATGCTACTGGAGTTATATTAACACCTGCACCACTACCTCCTCCAAATGGTAATCTGTAGTTTATATTTTCTTCTTTTTCTTTTCTGTTGTATGAATTTACTGTTTCATCATTAAATTCACAGCCACCTGCTGCGAATCCAAATCCAACTTTTGAAATTGGTATTATTACAGTATTATTTAGTGCTTGTATTGGGTCTCCAATTATTGTATTTACGTCTATCATTTCTTTTATACTGTTCATTGCAGTTACCATAAGACCATCTATTGGATGTTTCATTTCCATTTACATCACATCTCCATTTCTTAAGATTTTTATACAATATACTGATAATATGCACCAAATTGGTTGTTATTATACAGTCTAATTTAATATTTAAAATCTTTTGATTTACATATAATGGATTAATCACGTATTTAAAATTTTTTAAATTAATCTTTACATTTGTAAATTTTATAAAAAATGCTATTATGTTTGATAATATGAATACTGCATATGAAGTTAAAATACAGTCTGTTGTTGATATATCTATTTTTAAATCTAACTTTTTTAAATTTAATTTAATATCTTTTAAAATTAAATATATTTCCTTAATAAACCTTGTTTTATTTTTTGATAAATTTTTAAATTGTTTTTGAATTCTTTTATTTTTTATATATTTTTTTCTTTTTTTAGTTAAATCTATCTTTGCAATCAATATTGATTTTAATACATATATTTTTAAATATGATTTAAAACTCATATCTTTTATAGATACACATAGTCTTAATTCTGTTGTCGCTATGAGCACAATTATAATTACAAGAATAAAAAATACTAGTAACATATATGATTTTCTCCTTATATATTACTAGTTATTTTTTCCAAATTTCTTTATTTAATTCATTTTATATTTAATTTTCTTATTAACATTGTCATTACTTTAATTCATTAATTTTAAATTTATTATAAAAACTAAAACTTGTTAATATTTTCACAATATCAAAGATTTAAGTATTTCTTTTATGTTTTTCTACTAAAATATCTCCAAATAAGTTTTGTTGTGATGTTTGAACTTTGCTTCTTCTTGACATTTCTAGTAATCCTGTAAATGCTGTTACTACTTCTACTTTGTTGCATTGTTTTTGTGAAAATAAATTATTGAATACAAATTTGTCGTGTTTTATTAGCTCTCTGTACATTTCTTTTACTTTACTTCCTACTGTGTATGTATCTGTTATTGCTATTTTTTGGATGTTTTTTGCATTTTGATTTAATCTTTTTTTATTTTTTTCTATTACCTTGGTGTAGGCTTTTACTATTACTGAATAATTTGAATCTAACTCAAGCTCTTTTTTTGGAAATTTTATCTTTTCTGGCTCTTTATAAAATCTTTTTGAGTTTTCTGCATAAAATTCTTTTAATTTTTCAGATACTTCTTTATATTTTTTGTATTCAATTATTCTTCTTAAAAGCTCTTCTTCTGTTAGCTCTTTTTCCTCTTCTTCTACATTTTCTAATACTGGTAATAATGTTTTTGATTTTAAATATAATAGTGTTGATGCCATTATAACAAATTCACTTGCTATTTCTAAATCTAGCTCTTCCATGGCATTTAAGTATTGTATATATTGATCTGTGATATTGCTTATATCAATATCACAGATGTTCATTTTATTTTTATCTATCAAATGACATAATAGGTCTAATGGACCTTCAAAGTCGTTTGTTTTTACTGAATATATTTGTGATTCATAGTTTAATATATTTTTCATTGGTTTCTCCCTTCTAATGCTTCTTTTACATTATCATATTCGAAACCTTTTTTCAATAACATTTGCGTTATTTCTTCATTAGAGCTATCACTTTTTTTATTTATTATGTTATTTATTGACTTTTTTTCATATTCATTTAAATCTTCTTCATTTTTATAAAAATATTCTTCAATTAAGTTGTTGTTTATACCTTTTGATAATAATTTATATTTAATTTGTTTTAATGATAAATTTTTTAATGCTATAAATTCATTTACTGCTCTTTCTATATATTGGTTATCACTTATATAATTATTTTGTTTTAGCTCTTCTATTATTTCATCTAACATTTCATATTCAATATCTTTTTCAAATTTTCTTCTTATTTCGCTTTCTGTTCTTTTTTTATATAAGACATATTTTAATACTTTTGTTTTATTTTTATCATATTCTTTTATTTTTTCGTAATCAAACATTTATATTATTCACCACTACTTTTATTCATCATCAGATTTAGGCTCTTCATCTGCTAAGCTCTTTTCAAATGCAGTTTGGTAATTTGCTCTAACTTTTTCTTCTATTTCTTTCATCATTTCTGGGTTTTCTTCAAGATATTTTTTTACATTTTCTCTACCTTGTCCAATTCTTGTTCCATCATAACTAAACCAAGATCCACTTTTTTCTACTATATCTAAGTTAACAGCTAAATCTAAAATATTTCCTGATTTTGATATTCCTTTTCCATATACAATGTCAAATTCAGCTTCTCTGAAAGGTGGAGCCATCTTATTTTTTACAACTTTTACTCTGGCTCTATTTCCTACTATTTCACCATCTTGTTTAATATTTTCTATTTTTCTTATATCTAATCTTACTGATGAATAATATTTTAGAGCTCTACCACCTGTAGTTGTTTCTGGATTACCAAACATTATACCAACTTTTTCTCTTAATTGGTTAATGAAAACTATTACTGTTTTTGATTTATTTATAGCTCCAGCTAATTTACGTAATGCTTGAGACATTAAACGTGCTTGTAAACCTATGTGTGAATCTCCCATATCACCATCAATTTCAGCTTTTGGTACTAATGCTGCAACTGAATCGACAACAATTATATCTAATGCTCCACTTCTTACTAATGCTTCTGCAATTTCTAATGCTTGTTCTCCTGTATCTGGTTGTGATACTATTAAGTTATCTATATCTACACCTAGATGTTTAGCATATACTGGATCTAATGCGTGTTCTGCATCTATAAATGCTGCTTCTCCTCCTAATTTTTGAGCTTCTGCAATCATGTGTAATGTTAATGTTGTTTTTCCTGATGATTCTGGACCATAAACTTCTATTATTCTTCCTCTTGGAATTCCGCCTATTCCTAGGGCGACATCTAGGCTTAGTGAACCTGTTGGAATTGCTTCTACATTCATTGCAGTAAATTCTCCTAGTTTCATTACAGATCCTTTTCCAAATTGTTTTTCTATTTGACTTAATGCTGCTTCTAGAGCTTTCTTTTTTTCTGGGTTTTCTGTATTCATAACTTTCCTCCTTATAAACATTTGTTTGTATTATTATATCTTATTTTTTTCTTTTGTCAAGCTTTTTTTATAATTGTATCATATATTAAATTCTTCTATTTTTCAATATATTTGATGTCTTTTATAAATAAATAGAGCAACAAAAAGGGTATAGTAATAAAACTATTACCATACCCCCTATTATAAAAAATTATTTTCTTGATTCTACTATTAATTTTATACCTGTTCTTTCTTCACCTTCTACTTGTACTTCGGCAAATGCAGGTACACATACTAAGTCAACTCCTGATGGAGCTACAAATCCTCTTGCTATTGCTACTGCTTTTACAGCTTGGTTTAGTGCTCCTGCTCCTATTGCTTGCATTTCTGCATAATTGTTTTCCTTTACTAATCCAGCAATTGCTCCTGCTACTGAATTTGGGTTTGATTTTGATGAGATTTTTAAAACTTCCATTTTTTGGCCTCCTATTATTTTTTATTTTTTGTGTTCTCACTACAGTTATATTTATAATACAAATTTGCCAAAAAGTCTAGTCATTTTATTAAATATGTTTTTGAATCGTATGTCACAAAAACCCCTTTATTTTCTTATTATTCTATTTATCTTCATTACTCGACAATTTTCGTCATTAACTTCGAAAATACAACCATTTAACATACAATTTCCATCTGCTAATTTATATCTTTCTGGAAGTGAGGTTACAAATCTTTTTATTGAAGCTCCTCTATCCATTCCAATTACAGAATTATATGGTCCTGTCATTCCTATATCTGTTATATATGCTGTTCCTTTTTCTAATATTTGATCATCTGCTGTTTGTACGTGTGTATGTGTTCCATATACTGCTGTAACTCTTCCGTCTAAATATTGAGCCATTGCAATTTTTTCTGCAGTTGCTTCAGCATGAAATTCTACAAAAATCATATCACATTCTTTGCTTAATTTTTGAACTAATTCATCAGCAACAGTAAATGGATTTTCTGATAATACATTCATATCAGTTCTTCCTATTAAATCTATAACTCCAATTTTTTTGTTGTTACAAGTATAAATTCCATATCCTTTTCCAACTACTCCTTTTGAATAATTTGCTGGTCTTAATAGTTTTGGATGATCTATAAAAGAAAAAATATCTTTTTTTCCCCAAGTATGATTTCCCATTGTGATTGCATCAACATTGTGATTTAATATGTCATTAAATATTTTTGTTGTAATTCCCATTCCTCCTGCTGAATTTTCAGCATTTACTATAACAAAATCTATGTTATGTTCTGCTCTTATTTTAGGTAATTCTTCTTTGAATTTTTTTACTCCATTTTCACCAACTATATCTCCTATTGTTAAAATTTTCATATGCATTTTCCTTTCTTTTTTCTCTCTGTCTAATATATTATCATAAAAATTAAATTTTGTATACTTTTTTAATTCCGCCCTATTAATATAAAAGAAAAACTAAAATGGAGATAATCCATTTTAGTTTTTCTTTTTATCCATCCAATTTTTACCATCTACAATTCTTGCTGCTAGCATTGATGAGCTTGAGTCTCCTACTACATTTAGCATTGTTGCTGGTGGATCTATTATTGTTGCGATTATTGTTAAAATTGGTAGTGCTGCAATTGGATATCCCATCATTGTAATAATAAGCATTTCTGATATCGTTCCTCCTCCAATTGGTACTGCACTTACTAATAATGTTGCAACTAATGCTACACCTAATATTTGTAAAACGCTTCCTATACTTGAAATATTTGTTCCAAATAAACATACTAAAAACATAATTTTAAATACAGATCCTATTATAGAACCATCTTTATGAAAACTTGTTCCAAATGGTATTAAAGTTTCTGCTATATCATCTGATACACCAATATTTTTAGCAGATTGAATATTTACTGGTATTGAAGCTGCACTTGAACATGTTGCTAAAGATGTTACTGTTGGTGGTATTATATTTTTCCAAAAAGCTCTAACACCTTTTTTTCCTGCTGATATAAATGCATATAATGTATAAATTATAAAATAAAATAAAACTGCAACTATTGTATATATTACAAATGTTTTTACATATCCTATAGCAATTTCTTTTCCAAATGTCCCTACTAATGATGCAAAATAACATCCTAAACCAATTGGCGCATAATACATAATAATTTTTACTATATTCATAATAATTTCATTTGCACTATCCAAAAAATCAACAACTGGCTTTGCTTTTTTTCCACTCATTTGTGCAGAAATTCCAAATATAATTGCAAAAACAATTATTGCTATAATGTTATTTCTTGATAATAATCCAGAAAAGTCATTTACTGTTAGTGTATTTACCGTTCTTTGTAAAATACTCGTTTCATCTTTTGATCCCTCAGAATCACTACTTGTAATTTCTTCTAATGAACTTTTTATTTGCTCTCCATCTTCTGTTGATACAAGTTTAATAGGTAATGTTGAAATTAATCCAATTATTACAGCTACTATTGATGTTATAATGAAAACACTTATGATTCCTACCATTATTTTTCCAAACCTTTTAGGTTGTGTCATTTTGGCTATTGCAGTTGATATATTTAAAAATACTAATGGTACAATTATTATAAACATTAAGTTTAAAAATAAATCACCTAATGGACTAAGCACGGCAGCTTTTTCTTTAAATATAATTCCCACAATTGCTCCAATAATTATTGCAAATAATAGTATTATTGTTGATTTATAATTTTTGAAGAATTTTTTCATTTGCATCACCTCGCTATTTTTAATTAATATTTTTAAAGTTCATTTTTGTTTCTGTATTAATCAATTTTGAAATTGAATTGATTTTTTCTATTATATTTTGCAAATTTGAATTAAATGTAACATTTTCATCCTTTAGTACATACCCATTTTGATTTAAAAACGTAATAATTTTTTCACGCTCTTTTCTTACACCAATTATTCTTTTATTTATTTTAACAGGTAATCTTGATTTTTGTTTTTCTATTATTTCATTTTTTAGCTCTTTACTGTCTATTGAAAAGACATTGTATATATTATCTCTTATTTTATAAATTTGACTTAATTTTCTTCTATTTCTGCCATTATAATTATCTCTTAGAAATATTTCTACCTCAGCTAATATTTCTATTATTTTATATTCTTTTTTTGGCTCTTCTGTTTCATCTATATTATTTCGTGCTTCATCAATTTCTTTTATTGCAAAAAACATATTTTCTTTTTTCATATCAACAATATCTTCTCGTTCAAAAAAAACATCTATTGCTTTTGCAATTGCACCTCTATTTTGTATTTTATCAAATTTCTTTTTAAATTTTGCTCTGTCTATTTCAGATTTTTCGAGCATAAATTTATCATATATACCTTTTTTTATTGCATTCATTTGTAATTTTTCAATTGTTGTAAAATCCTCTTTTTCTATATTTTTTAGCTGTACTTCTGTATTTCTTAATACATCATTTATATTTTTTATCTTATTAATGTTAAACTCTAAACTATAACTATCACTTATTATATCAAGGCTTTTTAGCTCTAATATTATTTGATCTATGTTTTTTGAAAACTCCTCTTTAGATTCTACCATTTTATCTACTATATTATAATTAAAACATTTTATTTCGAACTTTTGTATTATATTTTCTTGTTGATCTTTAAACTTTAGCAGTTCATCAATTTTATAATTTATATTATTTAGACAGTTCGAAATATTGTTTAATAATACTTTACTTTTTAATTTTTCTTGATCTAAAATTTCTATTTTATTCATATTTTCTCCCTGTATTATTTTTTTCATTTGTTGCTTATTTATCTTTTAAAGAAAAGACACTTTTATACTTATTTTTATTCTTTAGTTTAAATATATTCGCAACAGTTTTACTTTTACCTGTAATGTCATTATTTATGTCATTCATACTTCCTGTTCTAAAAAAGTCTCCATATACTATACTTAAATCGACTTTTTCTTGTATTTTGCTTTCAATACCTTTGTCTGTAAATTGCCATCCTACCATTTTTGAAATAAGCTGACTATTATTTGAGCCTTCTGCTGTTATATTTGAAAACCAATAATTTGGAATTTCTGTAACCTTTGAATAATATGCAAGCCACATTGCACTATTTACATTTGTAAGATATTTACTAGCAATATTTGCATTACTATATAAAATTACATTTTTTCCATCGTCTCTTATTTTATCCATTAGTTCATTAACCAATGTATATCTTGTGTCCCATATTTCGTCGGCTCTACCTGTTTCTAAGTGCTTTTCTACATCTAGTGCTATTGGTAACTTATTATATTCATATTTGTTATCTGATAAAAATTCGTTTATGAAATCAAATTCTTCAGTTACCTCTTCTGAAGTAATTGCTTCATCTAAAAAATAAAATCCAAATGGTATTTTTAGGTATTCACATGCATTAGCATATTCTTTGCAATTTGGGTCTTTGTATAAATTTCCGGCTTTTCCATAGCCTCGTCCTCCAGCTCTTATATATACATATTTTATGTTGTTATTTAATATAAAAGCTTTGAATTCGCCTATTGTTTTAAAGTTATTTTGTAGATTGAATTTTGATACATCTAACATTAGTGATTTTTTCATTGTGTCTTCTTTATATGATTTTATGTTTTCCGCTTTGACATATCCTACTTTTTTGCCACTTTTTACTTTATACCATTTTGTGTTGTTTTTATCTTTTTGTGTTTCTAATATATATACATCTGTTCCGATTTCGAGGTTTGTTGCTTTTTTGCTTTCTTTTGCATGTTTGTATAATTTAGAATCCGAATTAATGGTGATTGCGTTGGTTGCAGTTTTCATTTGTTTTGATATTATTGATTTATTTATGCATATTGTGGCTATGACTGTGATTGCTATTATGCCTAATATTATGGCTAATAGTATTATTATCTTTTTTATATTAATTCGTTTTTCCATTTATTCCTCCATTTACTAATAATATTTTAACTTTAGTATTATAAAAAATCAACACTTTGATGCAATCTTTGTGAAAAAAATGTAATTGCAATTCGTGGTTATGGTTATAAT
>FR878271.1:1964-2236 GCA_000434335.1 Clostridium sp. CAG:492 | reverse complement strand
TATCTTCGAAAAGACTTCTTAGTAATACTTGATATTCGTTGCTGGGAATTAGCCGGATATGTGAATATATATATTAAAATTCCGTTCCTTACTGGTGCGCCTTTTCTTGACTGGTGTGAATTACTGTTTACCCTCGCTATTGGGTGTACAAATTTTTTTATGCTTTACAGCTTCCAAACTGCGCGTCACTATATTTTAATATATATATTCACATATCCGGCTAATTCCCAGCAACGAATATCAAGTATTACTAAGAAGTCTTTTCGAAGATA
>FR878271.1:0-1855 GCA_000434335.1 Clostridium sp. CAG:492 | reverse complement strand
ACGTGGTCTCATTAGTGGATATAGCACTACATCTCTGATATTGTCACTATTTGTTAGGAATTGTAGGAATCTGTCTACTCCTAGTCCCCATCCTGAAATTGGTGGCATTCCGTATTCCATTGCTTTGATGTATTCGTTGTCTATTGACATTGCTTCTTCGTCTCCATTTGCTTTTAGTCTGCTTTGTTCTATTAGTCTTGCTTCTTGCTCTCTTGCATCTACTAGCTCTGAGTATCCGTTTATGATTTCTTGTCCATTTACAACTAGTTGGAATCTGTCTGTTAAGTTTTTGTTATCATCATTTGCTCTTGCTAGTGGTGATAGGTCTATTGGGTGTTTTGTTAAGTATGTTGGTTTTATAAGTTTTGGTCTACTTACTTTTTTGTATAGAGCATCTATTAAGTTTCCTCTTCCTAGGTTTTCGATGTTTTCTTCATCTAGGTCTATTCCTTTTGCTCTTATTTCTGCTAATAGAGATTCTGCTGTTTCGAATTTGTCGATATCTATTCCACAGTCTCTTAGTACTAAGTCTCTGAATGAAACTATTTCCCATTCTCCCCCAAAATCTATGTCTTTATCACCTATTCTTACTATTAGGTTTCCATCGAATAATTTGTTGAATATATATATAACCATTTCTTTTAAGAATTTCATATTGTCTTCATAGTTCCAATATGCACTGTATCCTTCTACCATTGTGAAATCTTGAAGATGGTTTTTGTCAATTCCTTCATTTCTGAAATCTCTTGCTACTTCGTAAACATTATTGAATCCACCTATTATTAATTTTTTTAATGTTAGCTCTGGTGATATTCTTAAAAATACATCCATATCATATGCGTTATGATGAGCTATAAATGGTCTTGCAGTTGCTCCTGATGCTGTGTTTTGAAGTGCTGGTGTATCAACTTCTATAAATCCGTTGTTATCTAAATATTCTCTCATTAATTTTATGAATTTTGATCTTAATAAAAATCTCTTTTTTGTTTCTTCGTTTGTTATTAAATCTAGATGTCTTTCCCTATATATTATTTCTTGGTCTGCTAGTCCGTGGAATTTTTCTGGTAGTGGTCTATATGCTTTTCCTAGGAATGTATATTCATATACTTGAATACTTTTTTCTCCTGCTTGTGTTGTAAAAATTTCACCTTTTACACCTATGAAATCTCCTATATCTGTTATTTCGTGCATTCTTTTGTATTCGTCTTCTCCTAGGTCATCTCTTTTTATTACTAATTGGATTTTTCCTGTTATATCTCCTATATGAATAAATGAAATTTTTCCCATTTTTCTTTTTGATAATATTCTTCCAGCTATTGAGATATCTTTTGTTCCATCTTCTAGTGCTCTTGCTCCTTCTATGTCTGTTGTTCTTTCATATCTTTCTGGACGATTTTTTATTCCGTATTCTTTTATTTTTTCTTCTTTTTCAAATCTTACTTGCATTAATTCTGATTCATTTGCCATAATAGCATCCTCCTTAAATTTTAATATTATTTTTTATTTCGTAATATTAAATCCGTTTGCCGTTTAATCACCATATTCATTTCCTCCATAGTTTAAATTTATACCATATTTTTTGGATTTTTTCAAGATAATAGTTAGATTTTTCTCAAAAGCATATCGGAAAAACAAAAAAGTCCCCAAATGAGAGGGACTTTTTTGCAACCTTTTTTCTGTATATGACAGGAGGTTAATCATCAAAATCTTCACAAAATAATGTAAAACCCATTTCTCGAACCTTTTCTATTACTTCAGCCGCACATGTTGCATTAATGTTTCTGATTTTCAGTAAATCACCATATTTATTAATTCTACTCACAATGTCCTCACAAGTATTAAAACCTGCCTTTTT
>FR878270.1:2781-2998 GCA_000434335.1 Clostridium sp. CAG:492 | reverse complement strand
CAACAGCAATCCCTTGTGGTTTATTAAAGGCTTCTAGCATAATTACATTAGCAGATTTTCTACCAATTCCTGGTAACTTCATTAAATCATCCATATTTTGAGGAACAGAGCCATTGAATTGATCTAATAACATAATAGACATATTTTTTATATTTTTTGCTTTATTTTTATAAAACCCGCAAGGATGAATTATTTTTTCAATAACAGAAACATCTAA
>FR878270.1:563-2737 GCA_000434335.1 Clostridium sp. CAG:492 | reverse complement strand
ACAAAATCTTCTGGTTTATTATATTTTAAAAATAGAGCAGGTGTGGTTTTATTTACTCTTTCATCTGTGCATTGTGCAGAAAGCATCACTGCAATTGCCAATTCAAAAGGGGTTTCAAAATTTAAACTGCATTTTGCATCAGGATATGTTTTTTTCAATAATTTTATAATTTTTACAACTTCATCTGTAGACATAAAAACTCCTTTCTGTATTGTAACATAAAATTGATATACATAATATAATAAAATAAAAGGGAGGTAATAAATTATGTTTTGTGCATTAAAGAAAACTTTTGGAGTGTGTTTAATAGGTATAGGGTTAGGAATATTATTAGTTTTATTACTTCCTCTTACAGGCTGGCTATTTTCAATAGGCGTAACATTAACAATATTGGGATTAATATGGCTTGCAAGTTAAAAGAAAAGGGGGCAAATATTATGACTATTGTAGTAAAAAAAGTTCCTAAATTTTTAAGAGGTTTTGTAAAATTAATATTTGGAATTAAAAATACATAACCTTTAAGTAGGGTATAATAAAAGAAACTAAAATTAAATTTTAGTTTCTTTTATTAAAAGTCAATGGACGCTTAATATAGAGTTATTTTCATAGCTTTATATTAAACGCCCATTGTAATATTTAAGCATGTTTTAAATTACGTAAGCATTTTGAACATACGCATATTTTTTTAGATTCTCCATTAACATCAACAGTTACTGTTCTAAGATTTGGTTTAAAAGTTCTTCCAGCTCTTCTACTAACATGTGAACGAGCGATTGAAATTTTGTTTCCAAATGATTGTGTTTTTTCACAAATTGCACATTTTGCCATGATAATTGCACCTCCTATATATGCATAATAAAATTGACTAATTCAAAGTTTATCACATTATTTGAAAAAAAACAAGTATTTTTGAATAATTATAAAGAAAAATTCTAAGAATAATAAAAAAAGGGCTTATTTATGAAGAAAAATTATCAATAAATTGTAAATTTTTAAATAATCAAGGAGTTGTTTTTATGTTGATAACATTTGTAAGATCTATAATATTATATGTAATAGTGCTTGTTGTAATGCGTCTAATGGGAAAAAGAGAAATTGGTCAGTTACAACCATTTGAGCTTGCAATTGCAATAATGATTGCAGACTTGGCATCTGTTCCAATGAGTGAAGTTGGTATTCCAATAATAAATGGTATAATTCCTATTTTAAGTTTATTAGTAATGCATTTAATTATTTCTTTTATAAATTTAAAAAGCATAAAAATGAGACAATTAATATGCGGGAAACCTAGTATTTTAATATATAGAGGAAAGATAAATGAAAAAGTACTAATAAAAGAACGTTTTACTATAAATGAATTACAAGAAAGATTAAGAGCAAATAATATAAACAATTTAGCTGATGTAGAATATGCTATATTAGAAACAAGTGGACAAGTTAGTGTAATACAAAAACCAAATAAAAGAACAACAATTCCAGAAGATTTTAATATAATGCCAGAATATGAAGGAATATCATATGATTTAGTTGTAGATGGAAAGATAATGAATGATAATTTAAAAATCCTAAATAAGACGTATGGATGGTTAAAAAAAGAAGTAAATAAATTTAATATAGAGCCGGATGAAGCGCTCTTGGTAACTGTGAATGCTAAAGGTGATATTTTTTGTCAAAAAAAAGAAAAATATAATAAATAGGAAATATAATGAAAGGATGAATGCAAAGAGCTATGAAAAAAGAACTTATAATTTGCCTGGTTATAATTTGTTCAATAGTAATTGGTGATATTTGGTTGCAAAATTATACATCAAAAACATTAGATACAATAAGTACTAATTTAGAAGAGCTAAAAGAAACTTTAGATGATAATAAATTTAGCAAAGAAAAAGTAATTCAAGTAAATAATGAATGGGATAAAAAATTTAATATATTAACTTGTTTTTTAGAGCACGATGAGTTAGAAAAGGTAAAAACCCAATTAGTAGCAATAACAGCAGGTATTGATGTAGAAGATACAGAGTATGTTTATGAAGAAATAAATAAAGCTGTGTATATATTAGAACACATTAAGGATAAAAATAGTTTAAAGTTAGACAATGTTTTTTAAAATATTTACAAACAAAAATTTTATAAATAAGAGGATAGAGATAAAAAAATGATGTAATAATTTATTA
>FR878270.1:0-427 GCA_000434335.1 Clostridium sp. CAG:492 | reverse complement strand
ATAAAATGGTAAAAAATGAAAAAAAGTGTTGACATTTTTTATAAATTCTAGTATACTAAACGAGTCGAAGGGAAATGGGCGCATAGCTCAGCTGGGAGAGCATCTGCCTTACAAGCAGGAGGTCATAGGTTCGAGCCCTATTGCGCCCACCATTTTCTTAAAAGATATTTAGTATAAACTAAATATTTTTTAATTTATGGCCTGGTAGTTCAGTTGGTTAGAACGCTAGCCTGTCACGCTAGAGGTCGACGGTTCGAGCCCGTTCCAGGTCGCCATAAAAATAATAATAGGAAAGGGAATATCTTTCCTATTATTCATATAAGGCTTTATAGCTCAGTTGGTAGAGCAAGGGACTGAAAATCCCTGTGTCCCTGGTTCGATTCCAGGTGAAGCCACCATAATTAAAAATCAGCATTTATGCTGATTT
>FR878269.1 GCA_000434335.1 Clostridium sp. CAG:492 | reverse complement strand
CTGCTTATCTTTAGTGTTATTTATTCATTTCAAATTTACCTATATATTTTCCAAGAATTTTAATATCTGTATTTTTATTATAAACTTGTGTAGTAAATGATGGGTCATTTGACATTGGCTCCAATATAACCAAGTCTCCTTGTTTTGTAAATTTTTTTAATGTAGCTTCAAAGCCATTTACAAGAACGGCAGCAATTTCTCCATTTTCTACTATATCTTGTTTTCTTATTAATGCATATGCACCATTTTGTATAACTTTATTCATACTTTCGCCGTTTACTTTTAAGAAAAAACATTCTTCTGGATTAATTATACCCATTAAGTTTGGGTCAATTGGCAAATATCCTTCTAAACATTCTTCAGCCCAATTTGGTATACCTGCACTTATTTTACCATAGACAGGACACATATAAAATTTTTTTTGAGATTTTACATTGGATAAGAATTTAGATACTTTTTCATCAGCTGTAAGTGAAGTTATAATCTCTGCTTCATCTATGTTATTTAATATTTTTTTCATTTTTTCCCAAGCATTTATTTCAGCTATTTCAAAATAATCTTTTTTTTCTGAAGATGAATTATATCTTGCATTATTTAACTCATTGTTTATTAACTTAAAATAATATATTCTAAGAATTTCATAAGCATAATAGATTGCAGTGTCTTCCATATCGTATATATTTATTGTATAATTATCTGGAATCGTTATGAAATTTTCAATAAATGCAGTTAAAGCTTTGTCTAAATCGCATTTATCTATCTCTAAAGATTTTAAAGAATCTATTAAATCATCTTCTATTTCTTTATCAAAATAACCACATATATTCATAAGTTCAGAATAATTAGTAATACCTCTGGAAGCATTAGCTAATCTTTCTAATATTTCAGGTTTGGGTGGTTGCTCTAGTTTCGTATTAAGATATTGAGAAAGGTAAGTTCGATTTATTTTTGATTTTTCAGAAAATTCTCTTTGATTATCATATGTATTACTTATTTCCCTTAATATATTTGCAAATTTAACTTTATCAAACATACAAAAACCTCCTTAAAACCAGTATAAATCAAGTGTTCAAAAATGTCAACAAAAAAAGTTAAAAAAAATTAACCAAAAGTATTGACATGTTATTTTTGATTTAGTATAATGCAAATGGTCAAGAAAAATTAACCAAAAATATCTAGAAAAGAGGTGAAAGATGTGGAACTGAATATGGGAGCAATAAATATTTTATTGAGAGAAAAGTTTGATGGCAACCAAGCAAAGATGGCAAAAGAATTAGGAATAAGTCGTTTTCAACTTAATTCGATTTTAAAAAATAATGGTAAAAACGCAGGAAAAAAAGTAATAGGTGCAATTATAAAGTTTTGCCAAAGGAATAATTATAATTTCGAAGATTATATTTTTTTAACTTAAATGGTTAAAAAAAATTAACCGGAATAAACTTATATGAAAGAAAGGAGAAAATAAATGAACGAATTAAAAATATTTGAAAATCGAGACTTTGGAAAAATAAGAAGCTTGATGGTTAATAATGAACCATTTTTTGTTGGTAATGATATAGCCACAGTATTAGGTTATAAAAACACAAGAGATGCATTATCAAAACATATTGATGAAGAGGATAAAATATCTGATGTCGCAATTTACGACGGTAGCCAAAATAGAAATATGACAATAATAAATGAAAGTGGATTATATAGTTTAATCTTATCAAGCAAATTAAAAAGCACAAAGAAGTTTAAACGATGGGTAACAAGTGAAGTATTACCTTCAATCAGAAAAAATGGAATGTATGCAACTGATGAATTATTAGATAATCCTGATTTAGCAATAAAGGTATTTGAACAATTAAAACAGGAGAGAGAAGAAAAAAAGAAATTGCAACTGGAAAATGCAAAACAAAAGAAAGTATTAGAAAATCAAAAACCAAAAGTATTGTTTGCAGATTCAGTTGAAACAAGTACAACAAGTATTTTAATAGGAGATTTAGCAAAATTATTAAGGCAAAACGGATACGACATAGGGCAAAATAGATTATTTGATTGGCTAAGAAACAATGACTATTTAATAAAGAATGGTGAAAGAAAAAATATGCCAACACAAAAAGCTATGGATTTAGAACTTTTTGAAATAAAGGAAAGAACATTAAGTAATCCAGATGGAAGTGTAAGAGTAACA
>FR878268.1:1045-1215 GCA_000434335.1 Clostridium sp. CAG:492 | reverse complement strand
TAAATACCTCATAAAAATAAAAGTCACTTGAAATATTAGAATCAAATAATTCAAGTGACTTTTTATTAATTTAAACAATATTTGAACATAATATTTAAAAACATTTAATTTAGTAAAAAACATTGACTTTGCCAAAAAAAAGCAATAAAATAACCATAAATTAGTAATAA
>FR878268.1:0-975 GCA_000434335.1 Clostridium sp. CAG:492 | reverse complement strand
TAAAGGGTAAGTACTATAAAATCAAAGGAGGAATGAAATATGCCATTAGTAACAACTAAGGATATGTTTGAAAAATCAATGAAAGAGCACTTTGCAATAGGAGCTTTTAATGTAAATAATATGGAAATTATACAAGGAATAGTAGATGCTGCAGCTGAACAAAATTCACCTGTAATATTACAAGCATCATCAAGTGCAATAAAATATGCAAGAGTACCATATTTAAAAAAGATGATAGAAGCAGCACTTGAGGAACATGATATTCCAGTTGTATTACACTTAGATCATGGTCCAGATTTTGAAACATGTAAAATGTGTATTGATAACGGATTTACATCAGTTATGATAGATGGTTCAAAATATGATTTTGAAGAAAATGTAGCTTTAACAAAAAAGGTTGTAGATTATGCTCATAGCCATGGTGTTGTTGTTGAAGCAGAGCTTGGAAAACTTGCAGGAATTGAAGATGATGTTAATGTATCTGCATCAGATGCAATGTACACAAACCCAGAGCAAGCTAAAGAGTTTGTAGAAAGAACAGGATGTGATTCATTAGCAATAGCTATAGGAACAAGTCATGGAGCATATAAATTTAAAGGAGAAGCTAAACTTCGTTTTGATATATTAGCAAAAGTTAAAGAACTAATTCCAAATACTCCAATAGTTTTACACGGAGCATCAACAGTTATACCAGAATTTGTTGAGCAATGTAATAAATATGGTGGAAATATTCCAGGTGCAAAAGGTGTACCAGATGAAATGTTACATGAAGCTAGTTTATCAGGTGTATCTAAAATAAATGTTGATACAGACTTAAGATTAGCAATGACAGGAGCAATAAGAGAAGTGTTTACAGAAGATCCATCTGTATTTGATCCTCGTAAATATTTAGGTGCAGCAAGAACACAAATAAAAGATATAGTAGAGCACAAAATAAGAGATGTATTTGGTTCTTCAAATAAAGCATAGTTTTTG
>FR878267.1:9242-10141 GCA_000434335.1 Clostridium sp. CAG:492 | reverse complement strand
TAGTTGCGAACATTATAAAAAATGCTGCAAATGTAGATTTTTTGTTTTTTAAAACATTTTTGAATCCTTCTCCTATTAAATAACTTACTATATTATAATTCACTATCATACCCACCTTTTTTATCATCTCTAACTATAATACCTTTATCTATTTGTATTACTCTTTTTTTCATTTTATCAACAATATCTTTAGCATGTGTTGCAACAACAACTGTAGTTCCTCTTAAATTTATATTATTTAGTAAATTCATAATTTCCCACGCTGTATCTGGATCTAAGTTTCCTGTTGGTTCGTCTGCAATTAACATTGATGGATTATTAACCAATGCTCTTGCTAAAGCTACTCTTTGTTGCTCTCCTCCTGATAATTCGTTTGGATACATTTTAGCTTTTCCACTTAAACCTACTAATGATAAAACCATTGGTACTTGTCTTCTTATATGTCTTGGTGTAGCTTTTACAATATACATAGCAAATGCTACATTTTCATAAACAGTTTTATCTGGCAATAATCTGAAGTCTTGAAACACAACCCCCATACTTCTACGCAAATATGGTACTCTTCTTGCCTTTAAGAATGTAGTATCTTTTCCATTTATAATTATATTTCCTGATGTAGGCTCTTCTTCTTTTAATATTAATTTAATTAAAGTTGATTTACCAGAACCCGATGAACCTACTAAAAAGGCAAACTCACCTTTATCTATTTTAAAATTTGCATTATGTACAGCTTCAGTTCCTGTACTATACGTTTTATTTACATTTCTAAATTCAATCATTTTTTTACTCCTTGACATAAAAATACAATAATTTATATTTTCACCTATATGATAACAATAAATATTATGTTTTGCAATAGAATTTACTAAAAATTCACTATATTTTATATTGTTTTTTTG
>FR878267.1:8926-9198 GCA_000434335.1 Clostridium sp. CAG:492 | reverse complement strand
TGCTTTTAAAGCTTTTATTTTTATGCCTTGTTCCATAAACATTTTTTCATGTTCAGTCATAATATTATTCCAAAAGTTTGGTGTATGCTCTAAATCATATGTTTTATCTAATATTTCAAATCCGCACTCTGTGAAATAATTTAAGCTATCATTAAATAGTCCATCATCATCGGTTTTAAAATATATTTCACCTTCATCTTTTAAAAATTCTCTATATTTTTCTAGTTGTCTTGTATGTGTTAATCTTTTTTTCCTGTGTTTTCCTCTTGGCC
>FR878267.1:7864-8897 GCA_000434335.1 Clostridium sp. CAG:492 | reverse complement strand
CTTGGCCAAGGATTACAAAAATTTATATAAATTCTTTCAATTCCATCATTTTTATCTAATATATTTAAAATTCTTTCGATATCATATCTTGTTAAAAATACATTTTTTATTTCTTTTTCTTGCTCTTTGTATGTAGATTCAATATTTCTTTTTGCAAGTCCAAGCATTGCATCTACTAGATCTACTGCTATGTAATTTATATTATCATTTTGAACTGCAAGTTGTGAAATAAATTGACCTTTCCCACAACCTAATTCTAAGTGAATTTGATTATCACTTTTAAATAGAGCTCTCCATTTTCCTTTGTACTCCTCTGGATTATCTATGTAAAAAGCACTTGCTTCTAGTTCTGGTCTTGCCCATTGTTTAAATCTAATTCTCATGTTAAAACTACTCCTTTTTATTATTTTATCTTTTTTTTTCGCATTTACTGTGCTATAATGATACATATTATAACATATTTTTTGATAAAAGTATAAATTTTTTTACAATTCTATTATCAAAAAAGAAAGGACAAAAAAATGAAAATAAACTCTGATAGTGAAACTTTAGCTGAAAATAAAGTATTAATTTTATATATATTAAACCAAGTTCATAAACCAATAACAAATGATAATCTATATAAATTGGTACTTACTGCCATAGATATGAATTACTTTTACTTTCAACAATTTTTACTAGATTTAATATCAGCAAAATTTGTTGTTAGTTTTCCCAAAGAAGATCAAACACTTTATAAACTAACTACTCATGGAAAAGAAACTTTAGACTTAACTTTAGATATATTACCTGGAATAATAAAATTAAAAGCAGATACCAATTTAAAACCAATGCTTGATAACATTGAAAACGAACATTCAATAATTGCTGAATTCACTCCTAAGAGCGAAGATAATTATATTGTAAATTGTAAAATTATGGAAAATAATGAAACTGTATTCGAAATAAAAACTTTTGCTGGTTCTCGTGATGAAGCAAAAAAAATAGTTGATAACTGGAAAAACAATGCAGAGGTTATCTATCCTAAGTTACT
>FR878267.1:0-7828 GCA_000434335.1 Clostridium sp. CAG:492 | reverse complement strand
TTGACTCAAAGTAATTTGCATGTCAATGGGGACGGTTCTAATTGACACACACATTAATATAAAAAAGGAACAAAGTTGACTGATAACTTTGTTCCTTTTTCATATTAAATTTCTTCTTTCATTTTTTTTATTGTATCTCTATAATTATCCGAATTTATTATTCCGCTTCCTGAAACAATTATGTTTGCACCTTTTGTTTTTACATTTTGGACATTGTTTACTTTTATTCCTCCGTCTGCTTCTATATCAATTTCTATATTATTCTCTTCTATATAATTTTTTAGCTCTTCAATTTTATTTAATGTTTCTGGTATTAATGCTTGTCCACCTTTTCCTGGCTCTACAGTCATTATTGTTACCATATGAATATATTTTAGTAAATTATATATTTTAGAAATATCTGTGTTTGGATTTATTGCAATTCCAACTTTACAATTATTTGATTTTATATAATTTATTAATTCTATAGCTTGTTTTTCATTTTTTACTGCTTCTATATGAAATGTTATTATATTTGGCTCATAATTTAAATATATATCTATATATTTTTTTACATCTTTTACCATTAAATGAATATCAAGTGGTATATTTGATATTGATTTTATGTATTTGCAGTATTCTTCCATTATTTCATTTGTAAAACTTTCTACAAATAATCCATCCATTACATCTATATGAAAATAATCTGTTTTAGCTGTTTCTAAATTATAGATTGTTTTAATTATTTTATCTTTTGGAACAGTTAATATTGATGTTGCTATTTCTACCATTTTCGTGCCTCCTTTTGTTTTAAATCTAAATATATTTTACAAAATCTTTCATATCTTGCTTGTGCTATATTTCCGTTTTCTACAGCTTCTTTTATTCCGCAATTTTCTTCCTTTATGTGTGTACATCCTATAAATTCGCAATCTTTTGAGTACTTGTTTAGCTCTGGAAAATATTTATATAAATCTTCACTTTTTATTTCACTTATATCAAATGTCGAAAATCCAGGTGTATCAGCAATATATGAATTATTGTCTAATTTATATAAATATGTATTTGTTGTTGTGTTTTTTCCTCTTTTATTTTTGCTACTTATCATTCCCTCTTTGGTCATTTCATTTGAAAATATACTATTAATTAATGTTGATTTTCCAACACCTGAATTTCCAGAAAAAGCTGTTATATTATTTTTTAACAATTCTTTTAGCTCTTTTATTCCTTCATTTTGTTTTGCAATGGTTTTTATTACTTTATATCCAACATTCGTGTATGTGGATTCAATTTGATTTATAAAATCTGCTTTTTCTAAATCTACTTTATTTAAGCAAATTATTGGTGTAATATTATTAAACTCAGCAAAAGCAAGTTGCTTATCTAACATTAATAAATCTGGTTTTGGCATTTTCATTGATATAACAAAAATAATTTGCGATAAATTAGCCATTTTAGGTCTTTTTATATAATTAGTTCTTGTTAAAATTTCATCGATTACTCCTTCTTGTTTTTGTTCATCTGTTATAGAAACTTTAACATAATCTCCAACTACAGGAGATTCATTTTTTTCTTTTAATTTTCCTCTTGCATTACATTTTATAATAATTTTTGTATCAACATCTTCTACCATATATAAATTTGATATATTACTTATTATTAATCCTTTATTCTGCAATCCTAACCTCCACTTAATATTATTTAAAATGGGTAAGCTTTCGCTCACCCTTTTATTAATCTACATTTAGTACTGTATTTTCACTATTTAAATCAATTGTTGCATTTTTTGCTAGTATACCATTTGATGATTCATCTTCATTTGCAATGTATACCTTTACTGTTATATTTCCTTTACCTTCTACAGTTACATTTAATTTTTCTGTGTCTCTAGAAACTTTTTGGCTATATACTTTATCAGAACCAACCATTACTGTGATTTTTACATTGTTAGATGTTGTTGTAGTATTATCTTCTTCTTCACCGCTTGATTTTGGAAGATGTCTATTTGCTAATGCTTTTACATTTATATTAACTGTTCCTTGTTTATTTTTTTCTATTTTATTAACAGTTATTGTTATTGCGGACCCTTCTTCTACTGATGTTCCTGGATCTACACTTTGTTTTAATACAACTCCATCGCTTTTTGATGTATCTTCATCTTCAACTACATTTACTTCTAATTTTAAATCTGTTAATATTTTTTTAGCTTCTTCACTACTTTTTCCAATTACAGATGTTACTGTTACTTTTTTAATACCCGTACCAGTACTTACATGTATTTTTATTTTTGTTCCTTTTTGTACCTCTGTATTAGCATCAATTTCCTGACTTATTACATATCCAGCTTCTACCTTTTGGCTTGTTTCTTCAACTTTTTCTACCTCTAATCCAGCTTCAGTTAATGCTGATTCAGCCTTTGAATATTCCATTCCTATAACCTTTGGGACTTTGGTTTGTTCCATTCCTTTACTTATAACAACAGTTACAGTACTTCCTTCTTTTACAGAATAATTATTTATATATTGTGGATCTTGTGAAATTACATGACCCGCTTCTACATCTGCACTGTATTCTTCTTTATATGCGAATTTTAATTTTAATTGCTCAATTCTTTGTTTAGCCTCTTCTTGAGTTAAATTCACAACATTTGGAATTTGTACATCTTTTGGTGATGATGAATTTATTACTGTTAGTGTTATTACTAATGTAGCAACAAATATTAATACAAATAATGCAATTATTGATGCAACTTTAGTTTTTGGATGATTATAAAAAAATGTTGCAATTTTTCCCTTTGGCTTTTCTTCTTCATTATCAGACTTTATATTTCCATTTCTATTATCAGATACATTTACAGTTGGTATCCTTCTTGTAAAACTATCTTCAAAATTACGCTCTTCGACAAATCCACCTTCTGGTCTTTTTAATGCTATATTTAAATCTTTAATCATTTCTGAAGCATTTTGGTATCTTTCATTTGGATCTTTTTTCATCGCTTTTAAAATAATTTGATTTACAGCAAAAGGTATTTCTTTATTTACTTTCATTGGTGGCACTGGCTCTTCTTGCATATGTTTTAAAGCTATTGATACAGGAGTATCTGCATCAAAAGGTACTTTACCTGTTACCATTTCGTACATTACAACACCTAGTGAATACAAATCTGATTTTGAATCTGTATATCCACCTCTTGCGTGCTCTGGTGAAAAATAATGTACAGAACCTAATGTTGTACCAAAAGCTGTTATTGTTGAATTTGAAACTGCTTTTGCTATTCCAAAGTCTGTAACTTTTGCCACACCATCTTCAGTAATCATTATATTATGTGGTTTTATATCTCTATGTATTATATTGTTTTTATGAGCCATTTCTAGAGCTGATGCAATTTGTATTGCAATATTTACAGCCCATTTCCATGATAAATGACCATCTTCCTCTATTATTTGTTTTAATGTTTTTCCTTGAATTAATTCCATAACAATATAATATATATTGTATTCTTGCCCAACATCGTATACAGAAACTATATTTGGATGTGTAAGTCTTGCTGCTGACTGTGCTTCTGCATTAAATCTTTTTATAAATTCTTCATCTGTTGTAAATTCTTCTCGTAATACTTTTACAGCAACATATCTATTTAAAATTTGATCTAATGCTTTATATACAGTTGCCATTCCACCATTACCAATTTTCTCTTGTATCTTATATCTGTTTCCTATAACACTACCTTCTAAATTCATATTTAACACTCTCTCCTTATAATATGATTACAGCTGTAATATTATCATATCCACCCTGCTCATTTGCTTTTTTTACTAATTCTTTACTTGCTTGCTCACTATTTTGTTTAATTATTTCACATATTTTGTCGTCTTTTAACATATTTGTTAATCCATCTGTACACATTAATAGTATGTCACCTTTCATAAAACCTTTAACAAGTACTGTTGGTTCAACAAAAGCTGTACAACCTAATGCCTTTGTTAACATATTCTTTTTAGGATGATTGTATGCCTCTTCTTTTGTAATATTTCCTTCTTTTACTAATTGCTCAACATAGCTGTCATCTACAGTTAATTTTCTGAAAAAATCTTTTCTTAGTCTGTAAACTCTGCTATCACCGATGTGTCCTATATATATTCTATTTGAATATATTAAACATACATCTATTGTTGTTCCCATTCCTGCTAATTCTGGTACTTCTTTTGATTTTTCATATACCACCATATTAGCATATTCAATTGCATTTTTTATTAATTCAATTATTTGATCTCTTTCTTTTTTTATTTGATCAAAATTATTTATTATATAATTTTTTGATGATTCTATAGCCAATTTACTTGCTATTTCTCCACCTTTATAGCCTCCCATACCATCTGCAACTATATATAATTTTATTTTATCATCTTTATCAGATATATAATAACTGTCTTGGTTCATATCCCTAACTTTACCTATATCTGAATTAGCAAAAGCTTCCATAAAACCTCCTATTATAGACATTTTCCTTTATCTTTATTGTGTTTTTAAATTTTTTCTTCTTAATTGTCCACATGCTGCATCAATATCAGAGCCTAGCTCTCTTCTTACTGTTGCAACTATTCCATGTTCATTTAAAAAATCTCTAAATTTTAAGATGTTCTCATTTGTGCTTTTTGAAAATTTACCATTTTCAATTTTATTTATCGGAATAAGATTTACATGGCATAACATACCTTTTAGTAAATCTACTAATCTTTGTGCATCCTCTAAATTATCATTATTATCTTTTGCCAATGCATATTCAAAAGATATTCTTTTATTTGTTATTTTTATATAATCTTTACATGCTTTCATTAGCTCTTCAATATTATATCTATTGTTTACAGGCATCATACTGCTTCGTTTTTCATCTGTTGTTGCATGTAATGATATTGACAATGTGCATTGTATTTTTTCATTTGCTAAATCATATATACGTGGTACCAATCCGCTTGTTGATATACTTATGTGTCTTGTTCCAATTTCTAGACCTTTTGGATTATTCATTATTTTTATTGCTTTTATTACATTATCGTAATTATCTAATGGCTCTCCAATTCCCATAAAAACAATATTTGATATTTTATCATTTATATCTTGCTCTACAGCTAAAATTTGCTCTACAATTTCACCAGCAGTTAAATTTCTTACAAATTGAATTCCTGTAGATGCACAGAATTTACATCCCATTTTGCAACCAATTTGTGATGATACACATACTGTTTTTCCGTGATGATATTGCATAAGAACTGTTTCAATTGCATTTCCATCAAGTACATCAAATAAATATTTTTTTGTACCATCTTTTGATTCTTGCTTTTTTAATATATTGTAATTGCACATTGTGTAATTTTCTTTTAGTTTTTCCCTTAGTTCAATTGATAAGTTAGTCATTTCGTCAAAGCTTTTTACTTTCTCTTTGTATATCCATTTAAATATTTGCTCTGCTCTGAATTTTTTTTCGCCCATATTTATTAGCTCTTCTTGTAATTCATCTAGATTATAATCTTTAATATTTTTCATAAAATTTTCCTTCTCTTCTTTCTGTGAATTTTATATCATATATTTAATAATATTTCAAGTATTAAGAGCCACTAATTAATATTAATTAGTGGCTCTTAATTTTATCCTTTGCAATATTCTTCTATTCGTGTTAATTTTTGATCAAATAATGAATTGTTCATATCATCAATTTCATTATATTCTTGTAATTTTTCAATTTTTTTAATGATTATACTTTGATTTTTTTGAATACTTAAAAGCATTTCTACTTGGTTCAATTGTATTTCATCTAATATACTATATATTTCTTCGATTTTGCTACTTAGGTTTTGTTCATGCATCATAAAATCAGCCCCCTTTGTATAAAACTCGATAGACATATTTTAGCATAAAATGTAGAAAAATGTCAATAAAAATACGAACATATTTTTGTTTTTTTATTATGATTTGTTTTTAAACTTAATTATTTTCATCTCTTTTTATTTCTATATGAACATCATCTAACTGCTCTTTTGTTACAACTGATGGTGCATTCATTAGAACATCTCTTGCTTTTTTGTTTTTTGGAAATGCTATTACTTCTCTTATATTTTGTGAATCAGCTATTAACATTATCATTCTGTCTAGTCCAGGTGCTGCTCCAGCGTGTGGTGGTGTTCCATATTGGAAAGCTTTGTATAGTGCACCAAAACGTGTTTCTACATCTTTTTCTTCATATCCAGCAATTTCAAATGCTTTTACCATTAGCTCTGGATCGTGGTTTCTTACTGCTCCTGAAGCCATTTCGTATCCGTTACATACAACATCAAATTGATAAGCAACTATATCTAGTGGATCTTCATTTAATAGAGCTTCCATTCCTCCTTTTGGCATTGAGAATGGATTATGATTGAAATCAATTTTTCCTTCATCTGATAGCTCATACATTGGAAATTCTGTAATTAGGCAGAATTTGTATACATTTTTTTCTAATAAATCTAATCTTTTTCCTAATTCAATTCTTACTCCACCTGCTATTTTTTGTGCTGTTTTAAATTCATCTGCAATAAAGAATATTGAATCATTTGGTTTAACCCCTAATTTACTTTCTAGCTCTTCTTTTACATTGTCAGTAATAAATTTAGAAATTCCTCCTGCAACATTATTTTCTTTATCAAATTTAGTCCAAGCTAATCCTTTTGCTCCTAATTCTTCTACTGCAAATTCAGTCATATTGTCAAAGAATTTTCTTCCTTGCTCTGCACCATTTTCTACAATAATTGCTTTTATTGTTTTATCTTTAAATGCGTTAAATTCTGTATCTTTAAATATTTCTGTTGCATCTTGTATTATTAGCGGATTTCTTAAATCTGGTTTATCTATACCATATTTTTCCATAGCTTCTTTATATGGTATTTGAATAAATGGACCTTCATCAACTTTCCAACTTGTATGTTTTTTAAATGTTGTTATAAATAGCTCTTGTAAAACATTAAATACATCTTCTTGTGTTGCAAAACTCATTTCAAAATCTACTTGATAGAATTCTCCTGGTGCTCTATCTGCCCTTGGATCTTCGTCTCTAAAACAAGGTGCTATTTGGAAATATTTATCAAATCCAGATACCATTAATAATTGTTTAAATTGTTGAGGTGCTTGTGGTAATGCGTAAAATTCTCCTGCATGCAATCTGCTTGGTACTAGGTAATCTCTTGCTCCTTCTGGTGATGAGTTAGCAAGTATAGGTGTTTGTATTTCAGAAAAACCAAGTTCATATAATTTTTGTCTTAAAGTTTTCATTACTTGTGAACGAAGTAAAATTATATTGTGAATTCTGTCATTTCTTAAATCTAAAAATCTATATTCTAATCTTAAATCTTCTCTTACTGAATTAATATCAACTTTTTCTGAATTAACTTCAAAAGGAAGTGTTGATTTGCATTTTCCTAATATTTCAATTTTTTGTGCATCTATTTCAATTTCACCTGTTGGTATTTTGTTGTTTTTGTTTGATCTTTCAACAACTGTTCCATGTATACAAATTACACATTCAGTTACTATATCATTGATTTGTTCTTTAAATTTTTCATCATCTGATATAACAATTTGTGTAATTCCATATTGATCTCTTAAATCTATAAATTTCATTGCTCCTAAATTTCTAATTCTTTGTACCCATCCTGATAGGCGTACTTCTTGTCCAACATTTTTTATGTTTAGTTCTCCGCAATTGTGTGTTCTGTAAATATTATTCATTTTATCATATCCTTCCATTTTCTTATAAAACAATGTAGTACAATTATATCAAGAATTTTGTAAAATTCAATGTTATTTGGAGATTTTTTTG
>FR878266.1:79047-138790 GCA_000434335.1 Clostridium sp. CAG:492 | reverse complement strand
CCGATAGGTCGTTGGTTCGAGTCCAACAAGAGGAGCCAAAATACTTAAATGTAACAATTTAAGTATTTTTTTTGCTCTAATTAGTTATAACTTATAATTTTAAGTAAAAAAATTTGAATAAATTTAAAAAAAGTATTGCATAATAAAAAGTGATAGTATATAATACAAAAAGTGGTGATGATTACATGAAGGAAATACCTGTTCCCATACCGAACACAGAAGTCAAGCTTCAATGTGCTGAAAATATTTACGGGTTACCCTGTTGAGAAAATAGGTTGTTGCCATTATATATTCCTCTTTAGCTCAGTTGGTAGAGCGCTCGGCTGTTAACCGATAGGTCCCCTGCTGAGAAGATAGGTTGTTGCCAGATTTTTTATTTTTATAAAGCATAAATTAGAAATAAAGCTCTTATTTTTAATTTATGCTTTATTTTAATATAAGAGAAGCTGTAAGCTCTATAGTTAATTATTATATTAATCTAAGAGGTGGAAAAGAAAGTACAACTAAAGAATTTTTTGAAGTTAGACCGGGTTTGAGTTTTAAAGAATTTAACAATTATATAAATCATCTTGGAAATGATATTATAAAATGATATAATTCAAATTATAATAAATTAATTTTGTAAAAGGAGAAGAAAATGTCAAGAGAAATATGGAAGGCTGGAACTTTTGTATATCCAATTCCAGCTGTAATGGTTACATCTGGAACTTTTGAAAATGCAAATATTATGACGGTTGCTTGGACAGGTATAATAAATACAAATCCAGCAATGTGCTATATATCTGTAAGACCAGAGCGTTATTCATACAATTTAATAAAAGAAAATGGTGAATTTGTTATCAATTTAACAAATGAAAAATTGGCATATGCAACAGATTGGTGTGGTGTAAGGTCAGGCTCTAAATATGATAAATTTAAAGAAATGAAATTAACAAAAGAAAAGGGAAAATTTGTAAAATGTCCACTAATAAAAGAAAGTCCAGTAGCAGTTGAATGCAAAGTAAAGGAAATAAAAGAGCTAGGTAGTCATCATATGATAATTGCAGATGTTTTATCAATTGATGCTGATAAAAAATACATAGATGAAAATGGTGCATTTGATATATCTAAATGCAATTTAATAGCATATTCAAATGGTGGATATTATTCTTTAGGTAAGAAAATTGGAAAATTTGGCTTTTCAGTTACCAAAAAGAAGAAGAAAAGTAAAAATAACTCTTTTAGAGGTTGACATATCTAAAAACAAGTGATAAAATATTTAAGCATATGATTTAAGAAATAGATAGCTTATATAAAATATAGCAAAAATAATTAGCTGGAGGTGTATCTAAAATGGCTGCAAAAGGAGCAAGAGAATCAATAACATTAGCATGTTCAGATTGTAAAAGAAGAAATTATACAACTGAAAAAAATAAAAAAAATACAACAGATAGACTTGAAGTAGTAAAATATTGTCCATTCTGCAAAAAACGTACAACACATAAAGAAACAAAATAACCTTTCAAGGAGGAATTTTTAATGGCTAAAGATGAAAAAAATAAAAAGAATAAAAATCCAAAAAAAAGTTTTCTTAAAGAATCAAAAGCAGAGTTAAAAAAGGTTTCTTGGCCAACACCTAAGAGCTTGGCTAATGATACTGCAACTGTTATAGGAATAGTATTAGTTGTGGCAATTATTGTATTTATATTAGACTTTATATTCTTAGCTTTTAATGAAAATGTTTTAATAAAAGCTGAAGAAAAAATAAAAGGTAATAATACTGTAATAGAACAAACTGTAAATCAATCATCAAATGAAAATACAGAATCAAACACAACTACTGACGAAACAAATACAGAAGATTCAAATGTAACAGAAGAAACTACTACACAAGAAAATACTGAAAATTCTGGAACAGGCAATAATTCAGCTGAGTAATTTTAAGAATACAATTATATAAAGGAGGCTAAAAAAATGTCTCGAGAAAACGAGGAATTAATTCCAAGATGGTATGTAGTACATACATATTCGGGTTATGAAAATAAGGTTAAAAAAGATCTAGAAAACAAAGTTAAAAACAGAGAACTTGAAGATTTCTTTTTCGATATAATTGTACCAATGGAAGAGCAGATTGAAATAAAAGATGGAAAGAAAAAAACTAATTTAAAGAAAGTATTTCCAGGATATGTTTTAATAAAAATGATTGTTACAGAAGAAACTTGGTATATTGTAAGAAATACTAGAGGTGTAACTGGATTCGTTGGATCTGGAACTGACCCAATTCCACTTACTGATGAAGAAATCAGAAGTATGGGATTTGAAAAAGTAGAAGTAAATGTTGATTACGATGTAAATGATTCTGTAAAAATTATTGAAGGTGCGTTCGCTGAATGTGTTGGAACAGTACAGGAAATTAACAAAGAAAAACATAAAGTTAAAGTACTAGTTTCAATGTTTGGTAGAGAAACACCAGTTGAACTTGATTTTTCACAAGTTCAAAAAGTTTAATTTTATAAAGTGTTAATAATTTAAAATTACATAAATTATTTTGTCAATATCATATTAAAGGAGGTGCAATACAGTGGCAGACAACAAGAAAGAAGAATTCAAAATCATAAAACTACAAATTCCTGCAGGTAAAGCTACACCAGCTCCACCAGTAGGACCAGCTTTAGGAGCAAGTGGTGTTAACATTATGCAATTTGTTAAAGAATTCAATGATAGAACTGCAAATCAACCTGGAATGATAATACCAGTTGTTATTACAGTTAATCCAAAGGATAAATCTTTTACATTTGTAACTAAAGTTCCACCAGTAGCAGTATTAATTAAAAAAACTGCTAAAATTGAAAAAGCTTCAGGAAAGCCAAACAAAGAAAAAGTTGCTACAATAACAAAAGCTCAAGTTAAAGAAATAGCTGAACAAAAAATGCCAGACTTAAATGCTGCATCATTAGAAGCTGCAATGAGTATGGTTGCTGGAACAGCTCGTTCTATGGGTGTTGTAGTTGCTGAATAATAATTAAAATAAAAATTGGGAGAATGTAAACATTCGTTAATACCAAAGGAGGATTAAAATGAAAAAAAATGGAAAGAGATATCAAGAATGCGAAAAGCTTATTGATAAATCAAAAGTATATCCAGTAGCAGAAGCTATTGAATTATTAGAAAAAATGCCAAAAGCAAAATTTGACGAAACTGTTGAATTGCATGTGAAATTAGGAGTTGATTCTAAACATGCTGATCAACAAGTTAGAGGTACTACAGTACTTCCAAATGGAACAGGTAAAACTTTAAGAGTTTTAGTATTTGCTAAAGGACCTAAAGCTGATGAAGCTGTAAAAGCTGGAGCAGATTATGTAGGTGCTGAAGAATTAATACCAAAAATTGAAAAAGAAAACTGGTTTGATTATGATGTAATCGTAGCTACACCTGATATGATGGGTGTTGTTGGTAGATTAGGTAAAGTATTAGGACCAAAAGGATTAATGCCAAACCCAAAATCTGGAACAGTAACAATGGATGTTACAAAAGCTATACAAGAAATCAAATCTGGTAAAGTTGAATATAGATTAGATAAAACTAATATAATTCACTTAGGATTTGGTAAGGTTTCATTTGGTAAAGATAAATTAGTAGAAAACTATGATGCAATAATGGGAGCTATTTTAAAAGCTAAACCAGCTGCAGCAAAAGGACAATACATTAAGAGTGTTGCAATTTCTACTACTATGGGACCTAGTATGTATATTGATCAAAAATAATTTATAAATAAATAGCCAAAGAAAGTAGGCAACAGTAAGTCCTACCGAGGCATATAATGAACGGATTTATCCAATCTTTATAATGCCTTTGAGCTATGAAGATTGGATTTATTTTTGCAAATTTTTTAGGAGGTGAAATTAAAAAATGGCTAGCGAAAAAGCACTAAAACAAAAAGAAGAATTAGTAAAAGCTTTAGCAGAAAGAATGAAATCTGCAAAAGTTATTATATTAACAGATTACAGAGGAATTAATGTTGCAGATGTAACAAAATTAAGAGCTGACTTAAGAAATACAAACTCAGAATATAAAGTTATCAAAAACAACATTATAAAAAGAGCTCTTGATATGAATGGGGAATCAGCACTTGATGATTTATTAACAGGACCTACTGCAGTATTAATGGGTGATGAAGATTATTTAGAGCCATCAAAAGTTCTTTACAATTTTGCAAAGGATAATGATTTTTATAAAATCAAAGGTGGTATTATAGACGGAAAAGTTATGACAGCAGAAGAAATTATTACACTTGCAAAACTTCCATCAAAACAAGAATTACTTGCAAAACTTGCTGGATGTTTACTTGCAAATATTTCAAAATTGGCTGTTGCGCTTGATCAAGTTAAAGCTCAAAAAGAAGCTGAATAATATGAGAGTTATAAATGAATATTAATTATATCATTATAATACATAGAATATTATTTAAAATTCAAAATTGTTTTTGATTTGAATTTGAAATGATTTACATTAATATATCATAATATAACTCAAAACAAAAAATAATTAAAAATTAAATGTGTTAGAAAAACACAAAATTAAATTTATTATAGGAGGATTTTAAAATGAATAAAGAAGAAATGATTGAAGAAATCAAAAAAATGACAGTTGTTGAATTAGCTGACTTAGTAAAAGCTATCGAAGAAGAATTTGGAGTATCTGCAGCAGCAGTTGCAGCACCAGCAGCAGGAGCAGCAGGAGCTGCAGCTGAAGAAAAATCATCTTTCAATGTAGTATTAAAAGATGCTGGAGCAAACAAAATACAAGTTATCAAAGTTGTTAGAGATGCAACAGGATTAGGATTAAAAGAAGCTAAAGACTTAGTTGATGGAGCACCTAAAGCTGTTAAAGAAGGAGCTAACAAAGACGAAGCTGAAGAATTAAAAGCTAAATTTGAAGCTGTTGGAGCAGTTGTTGAATTACAATAATTTTAAATTTATTTAATAATTACATCAAAGTATTAAAAATAAGTTTAATACTTTGATGTATTTTTTGCTTTTCAATGCATAACATTCAGTAATAGTGTTTTATTTTAATATTATGTATTGAAAAACAAAAATAATAACTTATTATAATACAAATTTAAAATAATAAAAGTATAAATTGAACAAGCGGTCAAACCGTATAAATAGTGTATACCAAGGCTTTACAATTCTTTTAATAATTGGTATTGACTTTAATTATTTAAAGTAATAAAATAAATAAATAATATATACAGTATGTATGGAGGAAATTATGAAAATATTATTTGACGCTATGGGCGGAGATAATGCACCAGATGCAAATATAACTGGTGCTGTAAATGCAATAGAAAAGATCAATGCAGAAATAATTTTAATTGGAAATGAAAAAATATTAAATGAACGTATAAAAGAGTTATATGGTAAAGAAAATATAAATGAATTATCTGATAGAATAAAAATCGTTAATGCTGAAGAAGAAATTACAATGGAAGATAGTCCAACAAAAGCAATAAAAACAAAGAAAAATTCATCAATGGTTGTTGGTTTTAATATGCTTAAAAATGGAGAGGGCGATGTATTTTTATCAGCAGGAAATTCTGGAGCGTTATTAGCTGGAGCAACTTTATTAGTAGGAAGAATAAAAGGTATTGATAGACCAGCTCTTGCAGCAATGTTACCAGCTTTTGAAGGTAGATTTTTATTAATGGATGCTGGAGCAAATACAAATTGTAAAACAATTAATATATTACAATTTGCTCAAATGGCAGGAATATATTTGAAAAACACATATAATATAGAAAAACCAAAAATAGGATTACTAAATAATGGAACAGAAGAAACAAAAGGTAATGATTTAATGAAAGAATCATACAAATTATTAAAAGAAAATGCTGAAGATTACGGTTTTGAGTTTATAGGAAATATAGAAGGCAGAGAAGCTTTTTCAGGAGAAGTAGATGCAATTGTAACAGATGGATTTACAGGAAATATATTTTTAAAGACTACTGAAGGTGTAGGAAAAATGGTAAAGAGAAATTTAAAGAAAGAAGCGAATAAAAGCATTTTCTCAAAAATTTCATTATTACCAGCATTACCAATTATAAAACGCTTCGGAAAATCAATGGATTACAAAGAATATGGTGGAGCTCTATTTTTAGGTGTAAAAAAACCAGTAATAAAAGCACATGGAAGTAGTGATGCAAAATTATTTGAATATACTTTAAAACAAGCAGAACAATTTGTAAATGATAAAACTGTAGATAATATAATAGAAAAATATTCAGAGCTAAATAATGAATCACAAAAAGCTGAATCAATAAGTGCTGAATAAATAGATATAATATACACAATTTACACAACTCAGATAATGGTGCATTAGTAAGAAATAAAATTTTGGAATGCAATATATTTAAAACAGTTTCTTAAAAAAATGTGGACTATAATGAGTGGTTTATTTTAAATAAAAAAAATAATTAAAAAAATCTTGACATTTTATGATACATATATTATTGTAGTGTTCATAGGAAGTACTTGAAAGGGGGTGAACTTATATGGGTTCAGACAACGAACTTTTTGAGAAAGTAAAGGGTATTATTGTTGAGCAATTAGGTGCTAATGCAGAAGCTGTAAAAATGGAAGCATCTTTCATAGATGATTTAGGAGCAGATTCTTTAGACATTGTTGAATTAATAATGGCATTAGAAGAAGAATTTGATACAGAAATTCCAGATGCTGATGCAGAAAAAATAGTAACAGTTGGAGATGTAGTTGACTACATTAAAGATCATGTTGAACAATAAAAGCTAAAAACTTATTTGGTAGAATTTGTATTTACATATAACTATTAAAATAAGTTTTTAGTTAAATAAAAATGAAAGGTTTAATCCTTTCTTTTTTTAATAATTATGAAAGGAGAAAAAATATGGATTTTAGTGCTTTAGAAAAAAGTATAGGATATACATTTAAAGATAAAAATTTATTAAAAAATGCACTAACACATACCTCATATGCATATGAAAATAAAGTAGATAGTAATGAAAAATTAGAATTTCTAGGAGATAGTATTTTAGAATTTTTATCAAGTAAATATATTTATAATAATTATACAAAATTAAAAGAAGGAGAAATGACTAAAGTTAGAGCTGATGTAGTTTGTGAGAAAAGCTTATATAAAGTAGCGTGTAAGCATAATTTTAGTGATTTCTTATATCTTGGAAAAAGTCAAAAAGCAGATGAAAAAGAAGTAAGACCAGCCATATTAGCAGATAGTGTAGAGGCTGTTATTGCTGCAATTTATTTTGATGCAGGACTAGCTGAAGCTGAAAAATTTATAGTAGAAAATTTAAAAGATGCAATAAACACAGCAACAATGCATGTAGGAATGAAAGATTATAAAACTGTATTACAAGAAAAATTACAAATACACGGAACAGTTGATATAAAATATAACATAGTAAAAGAGTTTGGTCCTGACCATGATAAAAATTTTGTAGCAGAAGTTTTATGTGATGGAAAATTTTTGGCAGAAGGAACAGGAAAAAATAAAAAAATGGCAGAAATGGAAGCAGCAAAGAAAGCTCTAGAAAATATGTAAGTAGTATTAGAAATATGAGTCATAAAGATAATAGAAGGTGAGTTTTAATGAAAAAAGAATATATTATCCCAATATTTGTACCGCACTTAGGTTGTCCAAATGATTGTACTTTTTGCAATCAAAAAAAGATAAGTGGCCAAACAAAAAATGTAAAAGCAGAAGATGTAAAAAATACGATAGAATATTATTTAAATAATTTTAAAGATGATAATAAATATATAGAAGTCGCTTTTTTTGGTGGCAGTTTTACAGGTATAGATGTTGATAAACAAAAAGAATTATTAAGTGTTGCCTATGAATATATAAAAAATAAGAAGATTGATAGTATACGAATTTCAACAAGACCAGATTATATAAATAAAGAAATTTTAAAAATGCTAAAATCATATGGTGTAAAAACTATAGAGCTTGGTGTTCAATCAACAAATGATTATATTCTAAATAAAAGTAAACGTGGACACACATTTGAAGATGTAAAAAAAGCATCAAAATTAATAAGAAAAAATGGATTTATACTTGGTCACCAAATGATGGTAGGATTACCAGAAAGCACTAGACAAGATGAAATAAACACTGCAAAAGATTTGATAAAATTAAAACCGAAAATAGTAAGAATTTATCCTGTTTTAGTAATAAAAGGAACTCAACTTGAAAAGGATTATGAATCAGGAGAATATACACCATTGACTGTGGAACAAGCAGTGGAAACTGCAAAAGATTTATTAGTTTTATTTAATAAGAAAAAAATAAATGTTATAAGAATTGGATTGCAAAATACAAATGAAATAACAGATCCAAACTCAAAGAAAAGTCAAGTTGTAGCAGGTCCATATCATCCTGCATTTAGACAATTGGTAGAGTCTAGATTATGGTATGATAATATTGCAAATGAAATTAAAAAAGTAAATTCCAATGTAACTCATATACAAATTGATGTAAATCCAAGTGATATAAATAATGCTGTTGGACATAAAAGAATAAACATAGAAAAAATTAATGATACATATAATACTGATTTGAAAATAAATCCTAATTCAAAAATAAAAAAAGGAAAATTGAAAATTACAAAGTTAATAAAATACCAAGAGTTTATAAAAGAAAATGTAAAATAATTTATTTAGTATAAAATCACCTATAAATGTAAATAATCACATTATAGGTGATTTTTATGGTACTTGGGGATGTAAAAAAATATGCTCTTGAGTATATTTATATAATTATTGGAGCTTTTTTGATGGCTGTATCAACTGCTTTATTTTTATTACCAAATCAATTATCAACTGGAGGAATTTCTGGTATTTCTACGATATTATATTATTTATGTAATTATCCAGTTGGATTAACAATGTTATTAATAAATGTTCCGCTGTTTGTTATTGCTATGGTAAAAGTAAATAAAAGATTATTTTTTAAATCGATTTTAGGAACAGTTTTATTATCAGTATTTATAGACTTATTGGGAAATTTATCACCAATTACTAATGATAGATTTTTAGCTTGTATATATGGTGGAATAATAATGGGAATTGGTACTGCAATAATATTAAAAGCAGGTGCATCAACAGGTGGAACTGATTTGTTGTCATATGTAATAAGGGCATATAATAATAAATTTAAAAGTAGTAGAGTTATAATTATTGCAGATACAATAATTATCTTTTTTAATATTATATTTTTTAGAGAAATTGAAATTGGTTTATATTCTGTAATTGCAATTTATTTAATGGGGAAAATGATTGATATAATTTTTGAAGGAATTTATTTTACCAAGATAATGTTTATTATATCTGAAAAATATGAAGAAATTTCTAAAGAAATTGGTATATTAGTAAAAAGAGGAAGCACAGGAATCTACTCAAAAGGGATGTATTCGGGGAAACAAAATGTAATGTTATTTTGTGTTGCATCACGAAAAGAAGTAGCTGAAATAAAACAGATAATAAAACAAATTGATAAAAATGCGTTTATAGTTACAACAGATGCAATAGAAACATTAGGAAAAGGATTTTCTGAATAAATTATATTATCATATCATATAAATAAAACAGGTGATATGAATGAAAAAAATGTTATGTGTTTTTTTAGCTGTGATATTAATGTTTTATAGTTATAATATAGTGTATGCTGATGATATTATAGAAGAGGAGTTTAATCAAAAAGATTTACAAGATATAATTGAAACATCAAGCAGAACAAGTGATGAATTGACATTAAATTCAAGAATTGCTGTTGCTTTTGATAGAAATTCAAATAAAGTTATATGGGGAAAAGATGAAAACAAAAGAACTGCAATGGCATCTACTACAAAAATAATGACTTCAATAATTGTAGCTGAAAATTCTAATTTAGATGATATAGTAACTATATCAGCAAAAGCTGCCGGAACAGGCGGTTCAAGATTAGGTTTAAAAAAAGATGATAAAATTTCAATGAGAGATTTATTATATGGTTTGATGTTGAGGTCCGGAAATGATGCTGCCGTTGCTATTGCAGAACATATTGGAGGAGATATTCCATCTTTTGCAGAGCTAATGAATAAAAAAGCAAAAGAGCTTAATTTAAAAGATACGCACTTTGTTACTCCGCACGGGCTAGATGACCCAGAACATTATACAACAGCATATGAACTTGCAAAAATTACAGATTATGCATTGAAAAATAAAACAATTGCTAAAGTTGTGTCAACAAAGTTTTACACGATAAATATAAATGGATATCCAAAGGATTTATCAAACACAAATGAGTTATTAGGAAATTTAAATGGAGTAAATGGAGTAAAAACTGGGTTTACAAATAATGCTGGAAGATGCCTGGTGACATCTGTTGACAGAAATAACTTTAATATAATAACAGTTGTATTACAGGCAGATACAAAAAAATTTCGTACTCAAGATAGTATAAAATTAATAGAGTACATATATGAGAATTATACACCAGTAAATATAAAAACAATTGTAGAGGAAAAATTTAATGAGTGGTGTAATATAAATAAAAAAAGAATAACAATCGAAAAAGCAAAAACATCAACAATTGATATTTCATATAATAATTTGCAAAATGATATTGTAGTAGTGAAAAAGAGAGATTTAGATAATATAACAATAGAAATTAATTCAATATTTAATATGCAGGCACCAGTGGAGGCTAATACTATAATTGGAACATTGAAGGTTAAAGTAAAAGACAAGATTATAGATACAGAAGATGTGTGTATAAAAAATGAGATTTTAAAGAAAGACATAAGAGATTATTTTATTAAGTGTATAAAATCTATAAATAGATTTTAAATATATAATATAAAAAAGTTGAAAAAATTTGTGTTTAATTCAAAAATTGACATAGATTTTTTTATTTTTTCCTATAACTATGATTTATAATTAATATTAGAAAAAACACTGTAACATATTGAAAAAATGTCAATTAAAGGATATAATATGGAAAGTTTAAAAGATGTAAATAGGAGGAAAAATATATGGCAACAAAAGACAAAAGTATGTGGATATTAATAGTATTTATTTTAGCAGGAGTAGTAATAGGAGGTCTAGTAGGTGACCTTGCATCAAAATCTAGTGGGCTATGGTGGCTTGCATATGGTCAACAATTTGGTTTAAGTGACCCATTAACAGTAGATTTAAGTATAATAAAATTATCATTTTCATTAATGATAAAACTAAATATTTCAAGTATATTAGGTATGATTCTTGCAATATTCATTTACAGAAAAGTGTAATAAGGGGTTAAAAGAGGGCAAGAAAGGATAATATGTCATTAAAAATTAAAGAGCTACCCGTAACAGAGCGACCATACGAAAAATTAGAAATGTATGGAGAAAAAATGTTATCAAATTCCGAATTATTGGCAATAATAATAAAGAATGGAACAAAAGATTTTACAGCAATAGATATATCAAATGCAATATTAAAAAAAGTAAACAATAACTTAAGAGATTTACAAGATATACCATTGCATGAATTTAAAGAGATACAAGGAATTGGAAAAGTAAAGGCTATTCAACTAAAAGCAATATGTGAACTTACAAAAAGAATTTCTAGACCAATTAATGATGCGAAGATTCAAATAAAAAATACAGATGATATAGCAAAAATATTAATAGAAGAGCTAAAATATGAAAAACGCGAAATTGTAAAGTTAGTTTTATTAAATACAAAAAATATAATACTAAAGATTATAGATATATCTTTTGGTGGTACAAGTTCAGCTTTTGTAGAGCCAAAAGATATATTATTAGAGGCTATAAAAATAGGTGCCCCCAAAATTATAATTGCACATAATCACCCAAGTGGAGACCCTACACCAAGCTTGGCTGATTTTGAAATAACAAATAGAATTGAAAAAGCAGGGCAAATAATGGGGATAGAGTTATTAGATCATATTGTTATTGGAGATTGCAATTATATAAGTATTTTTTCGAAAAGAGGAGTGAACAATGTTTAAATTTAACTTTTTTAAATTAGTATCAAAAGATATTGGAATAGATTTAGGAACTGCAAATATATTGGTAACTTTAAAAGGAAAAGGTATTGTTTTAAAAGAGCCATCAGTAGTAGCAATTGATAAAAAAACAGGAGCTATATTATCTACTGGATATGAAGCAAAAGAAATGTTAGGAAGAACACCTGATGATATTAAGGCTGTAAGACCATTAAAAGATGGTGTTATAGCTGATTTTACTGCGACTCAACTTATGTTAAAAAATATACTTACTAAAGTATGTAGAAAATATAATGTTGCAAGACCAAGAGTTGTAGTTGGTGTGCCTTCTGGAATTACAGAAGTTGAAGAAAGAGCAGTACAAGAAGCGGTTTTACAAGCAGGAGCAAGAGAAGTGTATTTAATAGAAGAGCCAATGGCTGCAGCTATTGGTGCAAATATGGATGTAGCAGAGCCTAGCGGAAATATAATTGTAGATATAGGTGGAGGAACTACCGAAGTTGCAGTAATATCTTTAGGTGGAATTGTTGTAAGCTATTCTTTAAGAATTGCTGGAGATGAGTTAGATGAGGACATAGTAAATTATGTAAAAAGAGAATTAAACTTGGCAATTGGAGAAACTACTGCAGAAGAAATAAAGAAAACAATAGGATGTGCAAAACCATTAATGACAGATATGTCAATGGAAATTAGAGGTAGAGATTATGCAACAGGCTTACCAAAAAATGTAACAATATATTCCTCTCAAATTTTAGAAGCAATGCAAGAATCTGTGGCTAAAATTGTTGATTTAGTAAAAATGACATTAGAAAAAACTCCACCAGAATTATCATCAGATATTATGGAAAAAGGTATTATATTAGCTGGAGGAGGAGCATTAATTCAAAATTTAGATAAGCTATTAATAGATAATACAGGAATGCCAGTATATGTAGCAGAAGACCCTCTTGATTGTGTTGTAAAAGGATGCGGAAAAACCTTAGATGATATTGAAAAATTAAAAACTGTTTTTATAAATTCAAGAGGACGAAAATAATTTTAGGAGAATGTAATGTATAAAGACAATAAAAATGGAAAGATAGGAATAATAGTTACTGTTATAGTATTAATTTGCTTGGTAATAATTACTAATTTGGATAATAATATTTTGAGTAAAATTGTGAATCCATTTACAAAAATTACAATGTCTGCACAAAGTGGAGTAGCGTATTTAAAAAATAAATTATCTAAAAATAACGAGTATTTTGTTACACAAGATGAGTTAAAATCTCAAAATAGTGAATTGAAAAAGGAAAATGACGAATTAAAAATAAGCAAGCAAGAATTGGAAGTATTAAAAGCTGAAAATAAAACATTAAAAGAATATGTAAAAATTACAGACCAGTATTCAGAATATAATACAACTCCAGGATATGTAATACAAAGGGATTTTTCTAATTATAGTAAAGTAGTTGTAATAAACATTGGAAAAAATGACGGAATAGAAAGTGGTATGACAGTTGTTGCTGAAGGCGGCCTTGTGGGGTATGTTGTATCAGTAGAAGATAATTCATCAAAAGTTCAAACAATAATAGATACTGCAAGTGCAGTAAGTGCAGCTTTTGTGAATACCGAAAAAAGTTTAGTAACGCGTGGAATACTTGATTCGAAAGATAGAGTTAAGGGAACATATATAGATAACGATGTTGTTGTAAATGAGGGAGATAGTATTGTTACATCTGGTATTGGAGGAATTTATCCCAAAAATATAAACATAGGAAAAGTAAAAGAAATTGTAAATACACAAAACAAAACCAATAGATATGTATATATTGAAACAGCAGTAGATTTTGATAATTTAAATAATGTATTAGTAATAAAAAAATAAGTTAGGAGGTACCAATTGAAAAAAATAGGAATAATAATTTCAATAATAATAATATATTTTTTTATATATTTTTTACAAACTAATTTTTTTTGTTGGTTTACAATAAATGGGGTTCAGCCTAATTTGTTTATTTTATTAGCACTATTTATTGGAATTTTTATGGGACGAAAAACAGGAACAATTTTAGGTGTTTTATTTGGTTTGTATACTGACTTTTTGTATTCAAACACAATTGGAATATCTGGAATATTATTTGGTGCTATTGGTTTTATAGGTGATTATTTAGATAAAAAATTTTCAAAAGATAGTAAAATAACAATTGTTTTAATGGGAGCAATAATAACTGCGATTTATGAAATTATTATGTATGTGTTTAGATTTTTTAAATTATCTACTACTATAAGTTTGGTTCCATTTTTATATACACTTGGAATTGAAATTATATATAATGCATTAATAATTATAATATTATATCCATTAATACACAAATTTGGCGTATATATTGAAGGATTATTTAAAAATAAAAAGATGTTACCTAGATATTTTTAAAGGAAGGAGACAATTTTGAAGGGCGAAAAAAATAATGAAACAAATCTTAGATATAATATATTAATTGTTATAGTATATATTATAGGATTTCTTTTGCTTCTTCAGCTTTTTAATCTTCAAATACTTAACGGTGATGAATACAGAAATATGTCTAGTGCTAGACTAACAAGGGAAACAACAGTATATGCAGATAGAGGAGAAATTCTTGACAGAAATGGTGTAAAACTTGTTACAACAAGTACAGGCTATAGTTTAGACTTATATAAAACAACAACCGATAATGATGAACTAAATAAAAATATATTAAATATAATTCACGTGTTGGAGGAAAATGGTGATTCATACGTTGATAATTTAATTATAGATGTAAATCCATTTAAGTTTTCTACAGAAAATGAAGATACAATAAAAAAATGGAAGAAAAATAATGGAATAAATGAAGAATATAATGCAGAGCAATGTTTTAATTATTTAAAAGAAAAATATGAAATAAAAATTGATGATGTGGCTGAAGCAAGAAAAGTAATGGCAATTAGATATGAAATAACACAAAATGGATATAGTACAATAAAACCTGTCGAAATTGCTAATAATATTACTAAAAACTCAATATTAAAATTTAGTGAAGAAAATAGTAGTTTTTCTGGAATTGATATTATTACAAAACCAGTTATAACATATAATAATGGCTCTTTGGCATCACACGTTTTGGGGTATTGTGGAAAAATAACACAATCTGAGCTTGAAAATGTTGGAGATGATTATGATAAAAATGAAATAATAGGAAAAACAGGAATTCAGTATGTTTTTGAAAAATACTTAAGAGGCAAAAATGGAAAAAGACAAATAGATATGGATATTAAAGGTAATATAACAGGTGAGTATATAACAGAAGAACCAGTTGTTGGCTCTGATGTTGAACTTACAATAGATGCCAATGTTCAATCTGTTGCTGAAACAGCATTAAAATCTGATATAGAAAAAATTGCAAATGGTGGTTATGCAGAAAAATTTGATGCAAAAGCTGGTGCTGTAGTTGTAATGAATACAAAAACAGGAGAAATTTTAGCTTTGGCAAGTTATCCAGATTATGAACCTCAATTGTTTGTAAATGGAATTAGCACAGAAAAATATAATGAATATAGAGAAAATGAATCTTTATATAACAGAGCAATAAGCGGTACGTATGCACCTGGTTCAACTTTTAAAATGATAACTGCTATGGCTGGATTAGAAACAAATGCAATTACAACAACCGAAAAAGTAAATTGTACAGGTGTATATCCAGCTGCACATAAACCAGTATGTTGGTATTATACAACATATAAAAGAGGTCACGGTTCATTAGATATATCACAAGCAATACAACATTCTTGTAACTATTATTTTTATGAAATAGGAAATAGAATTGGAATTGATACACTTTCTAGTTATTCAAAATATTTTGGATTGGGAAGAAAAACAGGTATAGAATTACCAAGTGAAGCAACAGGAAATATAGCTAGTAGAGATAGAGCAAAAGAAGAAAACAGAGAATGGTATGTGGGAGAAACTCTATCAGCAGCTATTGGACAAAGTTACAATAACGTTACACCAGTGCAAATGGCTAAATATATTAGTATATTAGTAAATGGGGGACACCAAATTGATACTACATTAATAAAATCAATTATAAATTCAGATAACACAGAAGTATCTAAAGATGAAATAAATAAGCACGTAAAAGAAGTATTAGGTGTTGAAGATGAAAATATTGAAGAAAAAACATTTAAAGACGAAAATGTAAAAGCTGTTTTAGAAGGAATGAAAAATGTTACAACAGAATCTGGAGGAACAGCATACTCTATATTTAAAGATTCAAGCATACAAGTAGGTGGAAAAACAGGTTCAGCTCAAGCAGGAAATAAAACTCACGCTTGGTTTGTGGGATTTGCACCTTTTGACAACCCAGAAATTGCAGTAGTATCTATAATAGAAAATGGTGGACACGGAGCATATGCTGCACAAGTTGCAAAAGATATTTTTGATTCATACTTTTATGAAGATGAAGTAGTTAGCAATAATGAGTAAATAAAAGCAAAAGAAAATTTTGTAAATTAATTTTCTTTTGCTTTTTAAATTTAAAGTATACATATTTTATGTACTGTTTTTATTAAAAATGTAAACAGTAACAATCCGCTAAAAAATTACAAATTGTTAGAATAATAACGAAAATAATGCAATTAATAATAATTTATCATCAATATTTTCTTTATATAAAAAATAAATAAGTGCTAAAATTAAAACATCATCACTATAAAGTTTTATACCAGCAAATTCTAATAAAGGTGGATTTTTTTTATCAGAGCTATTAAAATGTCTTTTTTTTGTATGTTCATCACATTTTTTTTCATCTTCTAAATTTGATTTTACATTATCCGAATTAGAAGTTGTAGGTAATAATTCTTGTGGTTTATTATTTTTTTGAACAGAGCGATATGGCTTATAATTATTAAAATAATGAGGATAATGTGGTGGATAAAAAAATGGTGGTCTAAAATTATTCATTTTTTATTCCATCACCACCTAAGGGATTCATTACTTCAATAATCTTTGCAAATTGCAAGAATTTGATGTAATTATCTATTTTATCTTTTTTGTTATCACTTAAATATGGTTTTAAAGAGCGTAGTAAATTGGCTCTTGGGTCATCTTTTTTATCGTGATTAATTGAATCCATAATTTTTTTTATTTTTAAAATTGTATTTATATCAAATTCTGGAATTCCACCAGAACTATTGCTTTGTTCAGAAGAATTTTCTGTGTTAAAAGTAGAGCTATTATTATTTCGCTCTGTAGAGCTTGTTTCGTTCGAATTATTAGAAGTTGTGGATGAAGAAAAATTACTTAGGACATTCTTCAAATTATTTGACATATCTTTATCTTCTAAAATGCTATTTAATTTTTGAAAAACATCATTCATATCTCCATCCATAATAAACCTCCAATTTATTTGTTCATATTATTTTTTAATTGCTCAATAATTTTTTGTTTGTCATTAGAATTTAAAACATTATTTAATTGTGCGATTCCTTTTTCTAAATCTTTTTTATCCATATTAGATAATGCATTCATTAGTTTTGAAATATCCATATTATTGTTATTCATAATACCTCCATAAAAAATTACTTATTATAATATATGCAGAAAAATTAAAATGTATATATAAATTTTCTTCTTAAATATTGTTTTTTATGGTATTTTGAGATAGAATATAAAACATAATTTGTGTTATTAAAATAGATAATGGAAAAAAATAATATAATATATCACAATATGTAAAAAACTTTTTATATTTTATGTATGTAAAACGACAAAAATTTTAACAAAAATCGTGTAATATATATACATCATAAATAAAAAGGTAAGAGGTGGTAAGGATGTTTCAAAATATAGCGAATGATTTTAGTGATAATAATAAAAATCATTATAAGGATGTTAAATTAAATAACGAAGAAATTGGTATGTTCTTAAAGAGGTCCTTTTCAAGGCAAAACATTATTTTATATGTAATTTCTTTTATGATATCTATGGTAAGTTTTGGAGGTGACATTTCATTAGGGTTAGCACCTTTTGGACTAGCTATTCTTGCTGCAACAGCAAGTTCGGGAATTCCAATAAGTATTGTATACATAATAACCTTATTAGGAAGTTTTGTGGGTCTTGGAAAAGATATAACAGCTAATTATTTTCTTACAAGTTTAGTATTTTTTGCAACACTGTTTATTGTAAAAACGAAAAAACAAGTAGATTATAATGAAAAATTGAAATTAGGAAAAAATATTATAATTTCAATTTTTATTGTAAATATTGTTCCAATGCTTTTTACAACATTAAAATTATCAAATGTAATTTTTACAGTACTGCTAAGTATAATTACTTATATATTTTATAAAATTTTTGTTAATGCTATAGATGTTATATATGAATATGGAGAAAAAAAGGCATTTTCAATAGAAGAGCTAATGGGAGCAAGCTTGTTGTTAGCAATAGCAATTACAGCACTTGAACCAATAAATATATTAGGATATTCTTTAAAAAATGTGCTTTGTATTTTAATTGTATTAATACTAGGCTGGAAAAGTGGAATTTTAGTTGGAACTACAGGTGGTGTTACAATTGGAATTGTATTAGGAATTATTGGAAATGAGCCACCAATAACAATTGCTGCATTTGCAATTGCTGGAATGCTTTCTGGAATATTCAGTAAGGTTGGTAAATTAGGAGTAATTATAGGTTTTATAGCTGGAAATATTATTATTACATATGTTTCAAATGATAATATAGAGCCAATAATTTTATTTCAAGAAATATTAATTGCATCACTAGGATTATTATTAATACCAAAAAAAGCGGAAGTCGCAATGAACGAATTATTTGATAATTCAACACTATTACCAGATATGAACAAAAGAGCACTTGAAGAAAGTAAAGAAACTGTAAATAAATTAAGTAATATATCTGAAACAATTTCTGAAATGGCTAAAAGTTATGACGAAGTTGCTGCAACAGTATTAGAAAATAAAGAAGACCTTACTTGTGAATTGGAAAATAAAGAAATATTTAAAAAAGAGCTAAATAATAATATAGATGGAATGGAAGATAATATTTTATATGACGATATAAAAAATTCTGATGAAATTATTAATGATATTTTTAAACATTTAAGCAAAAATAAAAAATTAACAAAAGATGTTTTAATTTTAATTTTTGCAAAATATAACAATTATATAATTGGAACCGAAAATGGTAATATTAATAGTAGCGTAGAAAATGATATGAAAGATATGATTGATGTTATAAATAAATCATATAAATTAAGTAAAATAAATTTTGTATGGAAAAAGAAATTAGATGAAAAAAATAAAAGTATGTCTGTTCAACTACAAGGAGTGTCAGAGGTAATATCAGATTTAGCTGATGATATAAGAGATTCAAAAAATGAAAAATATACAGATAAAAAAGAGCTTATAAGAAAAATTTTAATGCAAAAAGGAATTGTTATATCAGATATAAAAGTAAAAAAGAATGACTCTGATAGAACAATTGTTACAATATATACTAAAGATTGTGACGAAAACATTGAAAATATGGCTAAAAAAATAGGACGAGTATTAACTAAAGTATTACAAGAAAAAATGACTTTACAAAAAAAGAAAAGTTCATTAAAACCAGATAATGATTCACTTGCATTTTCTTTTATTTCAAGTGACTTGTACAATTTAAATGTAGGAATAGCAAGAGCAAAAAAGTATGATTCACCAGTATCTGGAGATACAAGCTTACAAACAAAATTAAATGATGGAAAATATTTATTAGCAATAAGCGATGGTATGGGCTCTGGTCCAGAAGCAAGAAAAAGTAGTAAAATCGCCATTAAAATGTTAGAGCGAATGTTAACATCTGGTTTTAAAAAAGATGTTTCAATAAAAATGATAAATTCAACATTATCTGCCAATAATGATGAAGATATGTATGCAACATTGGATATATTAATACTAGACTTATACCAAGGTAATATTGAGTTTATAAAAAATGGGGCGTGCCCAACATATATAAAAAGAAATAAAGAAGTTGAACTTGTAAAATCAATATCTCTTCCAACTGGAATTGTTAATGATATTGATTTGGTTGTATATGATAAAGACATAAAAGATGGAGATATTATTGTAATGTGTAGTGATGGAATTGTAGAATCAAATACAGAGTATCTACACAAAGAGCTTTGGCTTAAATACTTTTTAGAAGAGCTTCAAACAGATGATGTACAACAAATTGCAGATTTAATAATAAGCGAAGCAATTGATAATGATTATGGTAAAGAAAAAGATGATATGACTGTAATTGTAGCGAAAGTAAGTAAATAAAAAAATAAAAGACCAATTGGCCTTTTATTTTTTTGTGTGTAAATTTCAAATATGCTAATAATATTATTGAGCTTTACATTTAGAAAAAGTTGTATAATTTTTTTTTTTAGTTTACTAAAAAAAGAGCTTATGTTATAATATATAAAAATTAAAATATGAAAGGTGTAATTATTAATGAATCAAATTTTATCATTTCAAACTATTGGAAGTTCGAAGGTACAACTGAAAAAAGTAATTAAATTTTTTTCTATTTTTATTATTTTTTTCGGAATAATATTAGCTATGGAAGGTACTTATGGAATTTATAAGAATAAAAATAATAAAATAAATATAGGTGAAACTCCAGAAATAAATATCCAAAGAAATTCTGGAACAACAGTATTAAATATAACATCTAATATAGGTATAAATTTGGTTATGTATTCTTGGAATAATGGAATTGAAACAACTGTTGAACAAAACGGAGAAAAAAGTTTGAGTGTTAATATACCGACTACATTAGGAACAAATGAGTTAAATATAAAAATTGTGGATTCTAATGGAAATACAATAATATATAATCCAGTAAAGATTGCATATGAAGAGAATCAAGATAATACTGAAAATTGGGAAGACGCAGTTAAAAATGATAAAACAAAACCTATATTAACAGTAGAATCAGTAAAAGGAAGAATTGTTATAACAGCAAAAGATGATGTGAAAATGTCATATGTAACATACAGCTGGAATGGTGAAGAAGAAAATAAAGTAACAGGTTTATCTGATGATGAAAAAGCTTTAACAACAGAAATTGATTCAAGAAGTGTAAAAAAAGGAACAAATAAACTAGTTGTAAAGGCATATGATAAAGCTGGAAATGTTGAAACTGTTGAAAAAGAAGTTCAAGGAGCAAATGGTTCAGAAATACAAGTAAACCAAGAAGATGACAATATTGTTGTAAAAGTAAAAAATGATATAAATATAACTAAAATTATCTATACATTTAATGGTGAAGAAAAGACTATTGATAATATAAATAAAAATGAATATGAATTTAAACTACCACTTAAAGATGGGGAAAATAAAATTTCAATTTCTGCATATGCAGATTCATTAAAAAGTGATTACGAAAATACTTTTACAAAAAAGGTATATGGTACAAATGGACCAAAAATAAGTGCATTAAGAGATGAAAATGAAATAATAATTAATATAACAGATGAAAATAATATTACAAAAGTTACCTACAACTTTAATGGCGAAGAAAAGACTGTTGATAATATAAATAAAAAAGAATATCAATTAAAACTAAATTTAGTCGACGGAAATAATTATATTATTGTTGATGCGTATAATCAAAACGATAAGAGCCAATATAAAGGTAAAACAACAAAATAAAAGATAGCGAGAAAATCTTATTTGATTTTCTCGCTATTTTTTAGCAACAACCTCTGTTACCTCCGCAACAACAACAAATTATTAGAAGTAAAACTATTATCCAAATGCAGTCATCTCCAAATCCGAAACCACATCCGCATCCGCAATTTCTATTTTCTGGCATATCTTATTTCCCCCCTTTCAAATCTTTCGTATGGTATATATTATTCTAAATGCCAAAAACTGTTACGAAAAAATTAATAAAATAAAAAATCCTATATACAAAGTTATAAAAATAATGATATAATCCGTTATAATGAAGATAAGATTTTTTTTGAATGTGGAAAGGACTGATAGTAAAGATGGGCAATATAGTACTGTTAGATGATTTGACTATTAATAAAATTGCAGCAGGTGAAGTTATCGAAAGACCAGCATCTGTTGTTAAAGAATTAATGGAAAACTCAATAGATGCTGGAGCAACAAATGTAACAGTAGAAATAAAAAATGGTGGAATAACATATATACGAATAACAGATAATGGAAAAGGTATTTTACCAGATGATATGGAAATTGCATTTGAAAGACACGCAACAAGTAAAATAAGAAGTGCAAAAGATCTAGAAACTGTAAAATCAATGGGATTTAGAGGAGAGGCATTAGCAAGTATTGCCGCTATAGCGCACGTAGAATTAACTTCAAGAACTGCTGATAGTGAATTAGGATATAAAATAGTTGTTGAAGGTGGAAATATAATAACTAAAGAAGTTGTTGGATGTCCTAAAGGCACAACGATAATTGTTGAAAATTTATTTTATAATACACCTGTAAGATATAAATTTTTAAAGAAAGATTTTACTGAAACAGGTTATGTTGAAGATGCGGTTACAAGAATTGCTTTAGTAAATCCTAATGTATCTGTTAAATTAATTAATTTAAATAAAAATATAATTAATACTAATGGAAGCGGAGATATTAAAGACGTTGTATATAGTATATATGGCAAAGAAATAGCCGAAAACATAATAAAAGTTGATTATCAATATGAAGATATGAGTGTTGTAGGATGTATTGGAAAGCCATCAATAGCAAAGTCTAATAGGTCAAATCAACTATTTTTTGTAAATAATAGATTTGTAAAAGATAAAACATTAACAAGTGCTGCAGAGCAAGCTTTTAAAGGAATGCTTTTACCCGGAAAATATGGATTCTTAATATTAAATTTAGAAATAGATCCACATAAATTAGATGTAAATGTGCATCCTGCTAAACTAGAAGTTAGATTTCAAGAGGAAAATAAGGTATTTAAATTAGTTTATCATTCAATAAAAGAATCATTTATGCAAAACAATAATTTGACAGAAAATAAAGAGCAAGAAAAAGAAAATTTTATAAATGAAAAAAATAAAATTGAATTAGATGAATTTGGAATACCTAAGTATCAACCTAAGGAAACAAATTCAAATTTTAATATGAATATAAGTGCAAAAAGTACAGGAAATTTAATTGAGGATATTTATAATGAAAAGCTAATAAATTCAATGAATAAAACTACCGAGGAAAATAGTAATAACAAAGTACAAGAGGATAATACTACTTCTAGCTATAAAGTTGTAGAAGAAGTGAATGATAATGAAAAAATTTCTTACAATAATGAAGCAGAGCCAATTTCGAATAATGAGCAAAATGAAGAGCAAAATTCAAGTAAAGAAAACAATATAAATTTAGATGATGAATTTGAAGAAATGTATAGAAAAACATTTGGAATTAAGCCAATAACATCAGAAAAAAAGGTAGAAGAAAACAAACCAGAATATATTGAAAAAAATGATGAAGTAGAAATAAAAAAGGCTGATGAAGATGTTGCACCTATTTTGAAAAAAGATTTATATATATCAAATATAAAATATAAATTTATAGGAATTGCTTTTTCATCTTATATAATTGTAGAAATTGAAAATGAGTTATATATTATAAATCAACAATCTGCTAATGAAAGAATTATGTATGAAGGAATAAAGAAAAATTACTATAATGATGAAAAAGACTCTCAAATGATGCTTTTACCAGATATAATAACTTTAACACATAAGCAAATGGATATTGCAAAAGACAATATGGAATTGTTTAAAAAAGCAGGATTTGAACTTGAGGAATTTGGTGATAATACTATAAAATTAAGTGGAGTACCTAGTATCTGTATAAATTTAGATACAAAAGAATTGTTTATTGAAAGCTTAGATGCAATAAATACTGTGGCTAGAACTGCTAAAAGGGAAATTGAAGATAAATTTATTGCTACAATAGCAAGCAAAGTTGCAGAAAAAATAAAAAAAGCTCTTACATTTGAAGAAGTAGATAGTTTAATGCAAAAGTTATTAGTATTAGATCAACCATTTTCTTGTCCACAAGGCAAATCAATAGCAATAAAATTGTCTGAGTACGAAATAGAAAAGAAATTTTCAAAATAATAAAGGAGAACAATATGGAAAAGCCAAAGGTAATTGTAATTTGTGGACCAACTGCATCTGGCAAAACGGCTCTTTCAATAGAACTTGCAAAAAAAATAAATGGTGAAATTATTTCAGCAGACTCTATGCAGATATATAAAGATATGGACATAGGAACTGCAAAACCAACAGTAGAAGAAATGCAAAATATTAAACATTATTTAATAGATTGTGTTTCTCCATCTGTAAGATATAGTGTTGCAGATTTTAAAAAAGATGCTACATTTGCAATTGAAGAAATATTAAAAAAAGATAAAACACCAATAATTGTAGGAGGAACAGGACTATATGTTGATTCTTTAATATATGGAATTGAGTATAACGAAATGAATGTTGACTTAGAATATAGAAAAGAGCTTGAAAAAATTGCCGATGAAAAAGGTTTAGATTACTTATATAGTTTAGCAGAAAAAATAGATAAGCATGCAGCAGAAAAAATAAGTAAAAATGATAAAAAAAGAATTTGCAGAATATTAGAAATATATAAATCAACAGGAAAAACAAAAACAGAACTTGAAATAGAATCCAGAAAGAAAGAGCTTAAATATGATTTTAAAGTATTTGCTATAGATATGGATAGAGCTATTTTATATGATAGAATAAACAGAAGAGTAGACATAATGGTAAAAAATGGATTAATTGAAGAAGTTAAAAATTTAATGAAAAAGTATAATGAAATTCCTACAGCGATGCAAGGCTTAGGATATAAAGAAGTTGTGGCATATTTTAATAATGAATATTCTAAAGAAGAAATGATAGAAAAAATAAAAATGGAGAGCAGAAGATATGCTAAAAGACAACTAACTTGGTTTAGAAGAAACAAATCTATTAAATGGTTAGATGCTTCAAATGGAACCATAAAAAATACAGAAATCATTTTGGAAGAAATAAGGTGAAGGAACTATAGAAAAGAAAAATTTAAAAAACAAAAAGATATTGAAAGTAGTGTTTATAATTATAGGAATTATTGTATTAATATACTTAATTGCATTACTTGTTAAAATAGTAAAAAAACCAACATCAACATTTGTCGTTGAGAAAGGAAAGATTTACCAAGAAGAATTTACAGAAGGATACATTATTAGAGATGAAACTATCATAAATAAAGAAAATACAAATGACAAAATTGTACCAATTAAATCTGAGGGTGAAAAAGTAGCAAAAGGTGAATCTATATATAGATATTGCATTGAAAATGAAGATGAAATAAATAAAAAAATAGAAGATATAGATATAGAGATACAAAAAAATTTAAATAATGATGACACATATTTTTCCACAGATATTAAGTTAATGAATAATCAAATTGATAAAAAATTAAGTGAGATATGTGAAAGTAATAATTTAAATAAAATAAGTCAAGGAAAGACTGAAATAAATACATATTTAACGAAAAAAATGAAAGTAAAAGCGGAAAACTCAAATAATGAAACACTAAAAAAGTTAGTAAGTGAGCGAAATTCATATGAAAACCAATTAAATAATAATTCAAGATATATAGTAGCAGATACGAGTGGTGTAATATCATATAGAGTAGATGGATTAGAAAATACATTAAAATCCGGAGATTTTTCATATTTAAGTGAACAGTATTTAAAAAATTTAGATATACAAACAGGACAAATTGTTGCCTTAAGTAATAATTCTGGAAAAATAGTTGACAATTTTCAATGTAATGTTGTATGTATTCTTAATTCGGAGGAAGCTAGAAATTCTGAGGTTGGGAAAAGCATAAAAATTAGATTACAGAATTCAGAGGAAATACCAGCTAAGATTGTATATAAAGCATCAGAAGATAACAATAAAGTATTATTGGTATTTGAAATAAATAATGATGTGGCTGAGCTTATAAAATATAGGAAAACATCATTTGATGTTATTTGGTGGAGTGATTCTGGATTAAAGATACCGAATTCAGCAATTAAATATGAGGGAAATATAGCATATGTTATAAGAAATAGAGCAGGATTAAAGGAAAAAATATTTGTAAAGATATTAAGAAGTAATGATAAATATTCAATTGTAGAAAATTATTCATATTCAGAATTAAAGGATGCTGGATATGATACAACAGGAATTTCAAGTAAAAAATCAATTTCAGTTTTTGATCAAATTGAAAATTAAATATTACAAAAATATTACAAAAATATTAAGTTTCTATTACAAAAATTTAAAAGTATTGACAATGCGCCAAAAAAGTTAGATACTATATGCAAGTTAATACAAATGAAGAGTATTAAAATTTAGGAGGTTATATATATGTCAGGAGCTATAATGAACAAGGTATGGGATTTATTTGGTATGGATAATGCAGAAGAAAAAGATGAAAATGAATATGATGAATACGATTATGAACAACCAGAAGAGGAAGTTGAAGAAAAAAAATCTTGGGGAAAACGTTCAAAACTATTAAGTTTACCACAAGCACAACAAGTAAAAATGGTAATATCTCAACCTACAACTTTTGAACAATCTGAAGGTATTTGTGATCTTTTAAAAGAAAAAAAATCAGTGATTGTAAATTTAGAATATGTAAATAAAGATATTGCTAGACGTATAATAGATGTTGTAAGCGGAGCTGTTCATGCTTTAGATGGACATATGCAAAAAGTATCAAATTCTATATTTTTAATAGCTCCATACAATTATGATATTACAACAGAAATGGCAAGAGAAGAAATAAAAAATAAACTTTCTGTTTCATGGTTAAAAAATAACATACCAAACGAGTAAAAAGTTTAGGAGGGATATAAATGATGATTACACCATTAGATATTGAAAATAAGAAATTCTCTAAACGGATGGAATGGATATAGCATGGAAGAGGTTGATGAATTTTTAGATCAAGTAACTGAAGAGCTAGAAAAAAAGTGTAAAGAAGTTTCATCATTAAATAAAGAGCTAGAGCAAGTAAAAAAAGAATTAACTGAATGCAAAGGTAGAGAATCTGCTATACAAAACACTTTAATTATAGCGCAATCAACAGGTGACGAAATTATTAATAATGCAAAACAACAAGCTAGCCAAATAATTAAAGATGCAGAAGGAACAGCAAGACAATCAGTAGAAACATTAAATCAATCAATTATAATTAAAAGAAAAGAGCAAGAAGATTTAGATAAACAATTAGATGTATTTAAAGCTAAAATGGAATCTTTATTAATTTCACAATTAGAGCTTATTAAAGATATGAAAAAGGAAAACTAAAAGATAAAGTAACTAATGAAAAACAGAGGAAAAATTATTACCTCTGTTTTTGATTTCTATATTAATTTTAAATATTACAATAATACCAAAATATTACAAATTTATTAAATCTATATTACATTTTTATAATATATATTGACATATGCAAAAATAATTATAAAATATATAAAGAATTTAATAATAGTACTTAGGCAGGAGTAAATATGAGAGTTATTAGTCGGTAAAGCAAGAGGAACAAAATTAAATTCAATAGATGATATTGCTACAAGACCAACATTAGATAGAGTTAAAGAATCTTTATTTAATATTATAAACAATAAAATAGAAGATTCTATAGTTTTAGATTTATTTGCTGGTAGTGGAGCTATCGGAATAGAGTTTTTAAGTAGGGGATGCAAAAAGGCATATATGTGTGATAAGTCACGTAATGCTGTTAAATTTATAATTGATAATCTTAAAAGAACAAGATTACAAGAAGATGCTATTATTATTAATAAAGATTATGCTAAATGTTTGAATGAATTAAAAAATAATAAAATAAAATTTGATATTATATTTTTGGATCCACCATATGATTTAGATATTTCAAAAGAAGCAGTAAAAATAATATTAGAATATAAGCTATTAAATGAAAATGGAATAATAATAATAGAAACAGATGAAAAAGAAAGAGAATTAAGAAATTTAAAAACAATGAATGTTGAAATTTATGATAGCAGAAAATATGGGAGAGCTAATCTTATATTTTTGGCCGAAAGGGGTTAAACAATGGAAATATTTACTTTATTAGAAAACATAGAGGATATACTAGAAAAAAGCAAGGGAGTACCATTTTCAAACAAAGTGTTAGTTGATAAAGAAGAAATTTTAGAAATAATTAGTGAATTAAGATTAAAATTACCAGAAGAATTAAAGCAGGCTAAATGGATTAAAGAAGAAAGACAACGTATTTTAGTAGAAGCACAAAAAGAAGCCGATGATATAGTTAAAGAAGCAGAAAATAGAATTATATCAATGATTGATGAACATGAAATAACAAAAAAAGCATATGAGAAAAAAGCAGAGATTATTGAAACTGCAAATGAAATGTCAAGAGAAATTTCAAAAGGTACAAAAGATTATGCAGATAATTTATTAAACGGAATAGAAGTATCTCTACAAGAAGCTTTAAAGATAATTCAAAATAATCGTAATGAACTTAAATAAATAATAGTAAATCAGTAATCGGAGTTTTTTATAAAATATTATGTATCCGGTTACTTTTTTTGATTGGAGGATATAATATGCCAAAAAAGAAAAAAAGCAAAAAGAAACAAATTAAATTAAATTCAGACATAAAAGTAATTCTATTAATATTAGTCGGAATAGTATTGGCAATTTTAATATATGGAAATTCTGGATATATGGGAAACTTTTTAAATGAAATATTAGGAGGAATAATGGGAATTTTTAAGTATATTGTTCCAATTATTCCTTTCGTAGCTGCAATATATATGTTTAGTAAATATAAAAATGAATTATTAGCTAAAATAATTCCGACTTCAATTATATTATTATGCTGTTCTGCAACAATGACATTATATCAAATATTAAATAATGTATTAGAGTATAATATTCAGTTTCAAGAATGTATAGACAGAGCTTTTTATCTAGGTAAAATGAATAAAGGTGGAGGTGTTATAGGTTTATTAATATCATATCCATTAGTAAAGTTATTTGAACCAGTAGCAGCATTAATAATTATTATTGGAATAGCAATTATTGTTGCTGTAATCGTATTAAGATTAAAACCAAGTGAACATATATCTAATTTTGTAAATAAAATGGAAGATGAAAGAAAATTAAATAGAAGCGATAATCAACAAAATGTTAAAAGTAGAAAACAATCTGTTATTCAAGAAGATTTGGGCGATATTGTTTATTCAAAGCCAGAAACCGCTAGAGAGAGAAAGCAAAGAGAAAAAGAAGAGCGCAGAAGAGAAGCCTTAAAGGTTGATGAACAATTAACTATAAATATGTTGGAGCAAGAGCAAAAAGCAAAAAATAGTAGTAATAAAAATAATGATTACATAGAAAGTAATTTGTTTAAGCAAGAAGAAGAGAAAAAAGAAGATAAGAAAAAAGAAGTATTACAATTAGAGCACGCTTTAGTTGTTGAAGATGAACATTATGAATATCCTCCAGTAGAATTATTAAGTAAAGGTAAAAAAACTTCAAGAGGAAGTGCAAAAATGTTGGCTGATACAGCTGCAAAATTGCAAAAAACATTATATAGTTTTGGTGTATCTGCAAAAGTTGAAAATGTTTCTGTAGGGCCAACAATAACAAGATATGAATTAAAGCCAGCAGAGGGAACAAGAGTTAGTAAAATCGCAAATTTAGCAGATGATATAGCTTTAAACTTGGCTGCAGAAACAATAAGAATTGAAGCTCCAATACCAGGTAAACAGGCAGTTGGAATTGAAGTACCAAATAAAGAAAAAGAAGCAGTACATTTAAGAGAAGTTATAGAAAGTAGCGAATTTGAAAATAATAAATCAAAACTAAGTGTAGCACTTGGAAAAGATGTTGCTGGTAAAACAATAATTGCGGATATTGGAAAAATGCCACACGTATTAATTGCTGGTTCAACAGGTTCTGGTAAAAGTGTTTGTATAAACTCAATTATAACAAGTATAATTTATAATGCAAAACCAAGTGAAGTAAAACTTGTAATGGTTGACCCTAAAGTTGTTGAATTATCAGTTTATAATGGAATACCTCATTTACTTATTCCAGTTGTAACAGATCCTAAAAAGGCAGCTGGCGCATTGGCGTGGGCTGTTCAAGAAATGGATGATAGATACAACAAATTTGCACAAAAAGGTGTTAGGGATCTAAAAGGTTACAATAAAGCAATCGAAAAAGAAAATGAAAATGCAAAACTACCACAAATTGTTATTATAATAGACGAGCTTGCAGATTTAATGATGGTTGCTGCAAAAGAAGTTGAAGAGGCAATTTGTAGATTAGCACAAAAAGCTAGAGCCGCTGGAATGCATTTAGTAATTGCAACTCAAAGACCATCTGTAGATGTTATCACGGGTTTAATTAAAGCAAATGTACCATCAAGAATTGCATTTGCTGTTTCATCACAAGTAGATTCAAGAACAATATTAGACTCAACAGGAGCAGAAAAATTACTTGGAAAAGGTGATATGCTATTTTATCCAGTTGGCGCATCAAAGCCTATAAGAATACAAGGAGCGTTCGTGTCTGATGAGGAAGTTGAAAAAATAGTTGATTTTATAAAAGCAAATGCTGGTGAAGTAAATTATAGTGAGGATATAATAGAAAGTATAGAAAAAAGCAATAAATCAGATAAAGAGCTACTAGAAAGTGAGGCTTGTGAGGATGATTCTGATCCATTCTTACAAGATGCAATAGAAACTGTTATAGAAACTGGACAAGCATCAACATCATTTATTCAAAGAAAATTTAAAGTAGGATATGCAAGAGCTGGAAGAATAATAGATCAAATGGAAGAAAGAGGTATAATTTCTGGGTATCAAGGAAGTAAACCAAGAGAGGTATTAATGAGTAAAGAAAAATGGGAAGAGCTTAAAATGCAAACAAGCGAAAATAATTAAAAGGGGAGAAGCGATTTGAAAAATAAAGAAACCTTATTCTCAAAAAATAATTATGATATTCAATTAGAAGAAGTACTTGATGAAAAAGATTTTGACGATGAAGCTAAAAGTCTTATATTAAGTGCGTTATATAGAATTGAGGAATCATATAAAGATTATGCCAAAGTAAAGTTAAATGCTAAACCAAAAAGTGAAATAATTGAAAATATAATTAATATACTAAGGGAAAAATGTAATAAAATTGAAATTTTAAATCCAAAAGTAAGTAAAAACAAGCTCAAAATTGATAGAAAAAATAAGGTTATTGAAGTTTTTCCAAATGAAGTTAATTTATTACAGTCATTATATTATATAAATACAGCAAATCCAAAAAAAATAAAAAACATATTTGATAAGGCTATTATAAATGTAATAAATAAAGGTGAAGCTATAAACAATGTAGAAATTATAAGAGACTTTAATGGGTGGTCTTGGAACAATGTTATAGACACTAAATTAGGTAAATATTATAATTTAATATATCAAAATTTACTTTTATTATTAGGAAATAAAATTCCAGAAAGCAATACAAGTTGTAAAGAAATAAGAGCTGATTTGCAAAATAAAATGAGTGAAATATATGGAGAAAAAAATACCAGTGCTTTTTTAGATGTTTTCGAAAAATGTTGTATATTGGTATATGTTAATAATAATGACAAAAATAAAAATGAAGTTTTAAAATATTTAGAAGAAAAGAAAAATGAACTTATACAAATGGCAAATAAGTCTGAGTATATTGCCAAAATTACAGTAGAAAATAATAAAAATATGAAAATTGTTGGTAAAATAGAAAATATTTTGCAAAGTGAAGCATTAATATTAAAGAATTTTAGTAAAGAAAGAATTAGGCAAAAATATGATACAGTAGAAAAATATAAAGATTCATTAAAAAAAATAATGAGATTAAAAAAGGAAAAAATAAATCGTGATTCTAATTTAATTAACCCGTTTGAATATGTAAGAAGAAAAAAAGAAATTGAAAAGGAAGTAAGAAGTTTAAATGATATTATGATTTTGTTAAAAAATGAAAATTCTATTTATAAAGCATTAATAACATTGCAAAGGAAAGTAATAACTTGTTTATATAAAAAAATAGAAGTATTCGATTTAAAAAGAGAATTAGTAAATTTAATATATGAGGTAAGATATTATAATTTATTACCAATAGAAAAAGATAAAAAAATAAAGGATTTAAAAGAATTAGAAGTAGACCTAAGAAATATACAGAAAAAACTTACTAACAAATTATGTGAAAATAAAGTTGTTGATACATTTGCCAAAGATTATAATATAAATTATAATATTATAAAATATATTTTTATTACAAAAATGACTAATATAAATAAAATTCAACTAAGTATGATTTATGATAATAAAAAATTAAATATAAGTTATTATGATGAAAATGTTCTTGAAAAAGAAGAAAAAATAAATTTCAGTGAAGATGATTTTAATGAATTAACAAAAAAGACAAATAAAAAAATGAGAATTATTATTTAATAGGAGGTACAAATGAAAGTTACTTTTTGTGGAGCAACTAAAACTGTTACAGGTTCAAATTTTTTAGTAGAAGGTGCTGGAAAAAAATTTTTAGTAGATTGTGGATTATACCAAGGTGGAGCAAAAGATGAAATAAAAAATGAAGAGCCTTTTCCATATGATATTAACGAAATAGACTTTATGTTATTAACACATGCACATATTGACCACTCAGGAAGAATTCCAAAATTATATAAAGAAGGATATAGAAACCCAATATATGCGACAAATGCAACTTGTGATTTATGTGCAATAATGTTACCAGATAGTGGTCATATTCAAGAAACTGAAACTGAATGGAAAAATAGAAAAAGAATTCGTAGAGGTGAAGAAGAATTAGTACCAATATATGATGCCGAAACAGCTGCAAAATCTTTGGAACTATTTAAAGGAGAGCCATATAATCAAATAATAGAGCTAGATGACGATATTCATGTAAGATTTAATGATGCCGGACACATGCTTGGTTCTAGTACAATTGAAATATGGATTAGAGAGAATGGAGAAAATAAAAAAATAGTATTTTCTGGTGATTTAGGAAATAATGATATACCATTATTAGCTGAGCCAACGATGATTCAAGATGCAGATTTTCTTGTTATGGAATCAACATATGGCAATAGATTACATATAAAAAATGAAAATAAAGCTAAAACATTTATTAATATAGTTACAGATACAATAAAAAATGGAGGAACAGTAGTTATACCTTCATTCGCAGTAGGAAGAACTCAAGAAATTTTATATGAACTAAATAAAATAAAAGATTCAGAAGATGACAGTCCAGAATTTGAACGTAAATATAGATTATTAATGAACACACCTGTATATGTTGATAGTCCACTTGCAATCTCAGCAACAGAGGTTTTTAAAGAAAATATGGATTTATTTGATGAGGAAACACAAGAATTAATAAAAAGAGGCGATAATCCTCTAGAATTTCCAGGTTTAAAATTTACACAAACAGTTGAAGAATCAAAAGCACTAAATGAAAGTGATGAATCTGCAATAATAATTTCAGCAAGTGGTATGTGTGAAGTTGGCCGTATAAAACATCATTTAAAACATAACATTTGGAATCCTAAAAATACAATTTTATTCGTTGGATATCAAGCACCTGGAACTTTAGGTAGAAAAATTGTTGATGGTGCTAAAACAGTAAAAATATTTGGAGAAGAAATAGCCGTAAATGCAAGAGTCGAATATATTGAAGGATATTCAGGTCATGCTGACCAAGCTGGGTTATTACATTTTGTGGATTCTTTTGTTAAAAAACCAAATCATATATTTTTAGTTCATGGTGAGGAAGAAAGTCAAAAGGCTCTTAGAGACAAAATAAATGAAAATTTTGATTTACCAGTATCAATTCCAGATTATTGTGAATCTTTTGATTTAACAAATACAGTACAAGCTACAGGAAATATAAGAAAGAGAAACTTAAACGAATACAAAAAACTAGAAGTAATAGATAGAATGGAAACACTAAAAGAAGAGCTTATGGATATGGAAAGTATTGTTAAAGAAGATATACTTGCAAATACTGTAAATGACGACGAAATAAGTAAGTTAAATGAAAGAATAAAAGCATTAGAAAAACAAATTGTAGAAATAGTAGAAAATAAATAGAAACATATGATTACACTGAAAATAACAAAATATTTTCAGTGTAATTTAGAAAGGAATACAAATGACAAATAAATATTATAATGACGCAATAATTGGAAACAAAAAAATAATTGCAAGTTATACAGAAAAGGGTGAACTACAAAGATTGTGCTATCCAGAAGTAGATGGAAGACAATTTATAGATTATTTTCAAACTGGAGTAAAAATCAATGATTCAAATTTAATTTATTTGCATCAAGATATAAATAATAAATATAGTCAAGAATATGTAAAAAACACAAATATTTTAAAAACAAATATAGAAAATACATATTTTAATTTAAAAATAGAACAAACTGATTTTGCATTAATTGACCAAAACATTATTGTAAAAAAATACATATTTAAAAATAATAATTCTGTAGATTTAGATACAAAGTTTATTATAAATAGTAAAATTTTATCAAACGATTTAGAACGATTTGGAAGCAGAATTATTGATAAAGGAATAATTCAATACAACCATAATTATGCAATGGCAATTTTTTCAAACAAAAATCTATATGGACATAAATTAAATGATGTTCAAAGTACACTACAAAGTGCAGTAATTGTGGATAAAGACTATATTGGAATGTCAAATGAAATTGCAATATCATATGATATTGGAGTAATACATTCAGGGGAGCAACAGGAATTAAATATATTTATTCTTGTAAACGAAAATAATGAGATTGAAGAAAAAATACAAAAATGTGTAAAATTAAATACAAATACTGAATTTGAAAATGTAAAAAAATATTGGAATTTATATGTTGAAAATCATTCAAAAATAAAGATTGAATCAAACAAAAGTGACTTCTATAAAAAATTACTTGAGATATATAATAGAACAATATTATTATTTCCATTATTAATAAATGATGAAACAGGAGGAATTGTTGCTGCTCTTGAGTTAGATGAAAATAGAACTAAAAGTGGATGCTACGCATATTGTTGGCCACGTGATTCAATATTTATTACAAGAGCATTTGATTTATTAAAAATGGAAGAAGAAACTGAAAAATTTTATAATGTATTTTGCAAAAAAACACAGAGCAATAATGGAATGTGGGAACAAAGATTTTATACAGATGGAACATTAGCACCTTGTTGGGGATATCAAATTGATGAAACTGCAAGTGTAATATATGGCGTATATGACCACTATAAACATACAAAAGATAATAAATTTCTAGAAGAAAACTTAAAAATGTGTGAAAAAGCAACAGAATTTTTATTTGCATATACAGAAAATTTATTAAATATAGATGAAGAAGATTTAGTAAAAAAAGAGCTACAAAAAAAATATAAAAAATATTTTGAGATTACTAAACACGTAAGTTATGATTTATGGGAAATGAATGAAGGTGTTCATTTATATTCATTATCAAGTATTATTTCTGGGTTGGGGTGTATGAAAAAAATTTATGAAACTATTGATAATAAACAAGAAAATCTAAGATTAAAGCAAGAAAAGCGAAATAAAATAGCTCTAAAACTAAACAAATATATACAATTATTAAAAGACTATATTGAAGATAATTTAATAGATAAAAATACTAAAACATTAAAACGAAACCTAAAAGACAACAATATGGATATAAGTGTAATTGGTGCTGTTTATCCATTTAATGTATTTAATCCAAATGAAAAAGTTATAAAAAATACTGTAGATAAAATTAATATGACATTAAGAACTCATACAAGTGGATATTTAAGATTTGAATATGATAATTATATGGGTGGAAATAATCCTTGGATAATAACGACATTATGGATGGCATTGTATTATATAAAAATTAATGATTTAGATAATGCAAAAAAATGTTTTTCATTTGTAGTAAATACATCATTAAAACATGGATTTCTTGCAGAGCAAGTGAATAATGAAGATAAAAATTTTAAATGGGTTATTGGACTAGGTTGGTCACATGCTATGTTTATTATTGTATTAAATGAGTTACTTAAAGCTAATGAAGAAAAAAATAATTAAGTAATTTTGAAAGGACTGAAGTAAATGGCAAAAGCAAAAACAATTTTTGTGTGCAATAATTGTGGATATGAAACAGCAAAATGGTTAGGAAAATGTCCTGCATGTAATGAATGGAACAGCTTAGTTGAAGAAAAAATACAAAAAACAAGTGATGGAATATTTGGAAAAGATGAAAAGAAAAAAATTAATAAACCAACAGCTTTAAATACTGTTGAAGGAAAAGAAACATTTAGAACATCTACAGGTTTTGAAGAGCTAGATAGAGTTTTAGGTGGAGGAATAGTAAAGGGTTCACTAATTTTAGTTGGTGGAGAGCCAGGAATAGGTAAATCGACTTTAATTTTACAATTATGTGATAAAATTAAAGGCGAAGGGAAAGTACTATATGTTTCAGGAGAAGAGTCTGCAGAGCAAATAAAAATAAGAGCTGATAGATTAAATATCCATAATGAGGATATAATGTTTTTAGGAGAAACTGATATTGATATAATACAATCTGCTATTTTAGAAATGAATCCTAAATTAGTAATAATAGATTCCATTCAAACAATGTATTCTGATGAAATAACATCTGCAGCAGGAACAGTAAGTCAAGTAAGAGAAATAACAGGAAGAATTATGAAACTATGTAAAAGCAATAATATAACAACAATAATAATTGGACATGTTACAAAAGAAGGAAATATTGCAGGACCAAGAGTGTTAGAACATATGGTAGACACAGTTTTATATTTAGAAGGTGAAAGATATTTTTCATATAGAATATTAAGAAGTGTGAAAAATCGTTTTGGTTCAACTAATGAAGTTGGTATGTTCGAAATGCAAAATGAGGGAATGATAGAAATTTTAAATCCATCTACAGTTTTAATTTCAGAAAGAGACGATAATCCAGCAGGCTCTGTAATTGTTGCAACAATGGAAGGTACAAGGCCGTTATTGGTAGAATTACAAGCACTAACTTCTACGAGTGTATTTGGATTACCAAGAAGAACTGCAAATGGTGTAGATTATAATAGATTAACATTATTAATGGCCGTGTTAGAAAAAAAAGCAGGAATGAATTTAGGTAACCAAGATGTATATTTAAATGTAGTAAGTGGAATAAAAGTTTCTGAGCCAGCCGTAGATTTAGGTGTCATATTATCAGTTGCATCAAGTTTTAAAAATTTAAGTATTCCGAATGATACAGTCGTAGTTGGAGAAGTTGGTTTAACTGGAGAAGTGAGAAGTGTAAATCTTATTGACAAAAGATTAAAGGAAATAGAAAAATTAGGATTTAAAACTTGCATAATTCCAGAAAGTAACAAAAAAGTATTGAAAGAAAAATATAAATTAGATATAATAGGCGTGAAAAATATAAATGAAGCAATGCAAAAACTAGGATTACGATAAAATACTAATATTTCATTGAGGAGTGATTAATTTGGACTTTGTCAAAGATAATACAATAACAGAGATATTAAAATTAATTGCACCAGGTACAAAAATAAGAGAAGGTTTAGAAAATATATTAAAAGCAAAAACTGGAGGCTTAATTGTAATTGGTGATACAAAGGAAGTACTTGATTTAGTAGATGGAGGATTTAATTTGAATGTTGATTATACACCTTCAAGATTATATGAACTCGCAAAAATGGATGGAGCAATAGTATTAAGTGCTGATTTAAAAAGAATTTTATATGCAAATGCACAATTAATTCCATCTCCAGAAATTTCAACAAATGAAACAGGAACAAGACACAGAACAGCAGAACGTACAGCAAAGCAAACCGGAGAAATAGTAATAAGTGTATCACAAAGAAGAAATGTTATAACTATATTTAAAGGAGACTTAAGATATGTGTTACAAGATAGTTCAAAGGTAATAACAAAAGCAAATCAAGCACTTCAAACAGCAGAAAAATATAAAAAAGTTTTTGATGATAAATTAAATTTATTGAATGAATATGAATTTAATGATATAGTTACATTACAAAATGTAATTGTATGTATTCAAAGAGCAGAAATGGTATTAAAGGTTGTAGATGAAGTAAAAAGAGCAATATATGAACTTGGAGAAGAAGGTAGATTATTTCAAATGCAACTTGACGAGTTATTTGGAAATCTAGCAATTGAAGAGACTTTAATTATCAAAGATTATATAATATCAAGTAAAAAACAAAACTCAGAAAAAACAGTAGATAAAGCATTATCAAGTATACGAAAACTTGAAAGAGAAGATCTAATGAAATCACAACTAATAGCTAAAATTTTAGGATATGAAGATTTTGATAATTATGAAGAAGTAAATGTGTTTACAAGAGGTTACAGAATTTTAAGTAAAATACCAAGAATGCCAAATAATATTGTCGAAAATTTGGTAAAAAGCTTTAAATCATTTCAGCACATTATTCAAGCTGACATACCAGCACTGGATGAAGTTGAAGGAATTGGCGAAATAAGAGCAAAAGCAATAAAACAATCACTAAAAAGAATGCAAGAGCAATTTATTTTTGATAATTTAAGTTTATAAATTATAAAACAAAAGTAAAATAAAAAACGAAAGGAAGAATGATAATGAAAGACAAAAGTAAATTATTATTAATAATAGCAATAATAGCTATAACAGCAGTAATAGCATATATATGCTATGGAGCATTAAAAGGGGAGAGAAAGCCAGTAGCAACAATGGATGTATCATATGTTGATAATGACGGAAATACACAAACAGGAACAATAAAAATAGAGCTTAATCCAGATGTAGCTCCAGAAACCGTATCAAATTTCATACAATTAGCTAATAATGGGTTTTACAATAATTTGACATACCACAGAATTATATCTGATTTTATGATTCAGGGTGGAGATAAAAAAGGTGATGGTTCAGGTTCAGCAAGTTTAAGCGACTTAGATAAAAAAATACAAGCAGGAAGTGAATCTGACCATACATACTCAATAAAAGGAGAGTTTTCTGCAAACGGAGTAAATAACAATTTAAAATTTGGAAAAGGCGTAATAGGAATGGCAAGGTCAGATTTTAGTTCATATGGGCTAACATCAGAAGGATACAATTCAGGAAGTTCACAATTTTTTATTGTAACAACAGATAACCAAGAAACATTAAATTCTTTAAATGGAAACTACGCTGCTTTTGGTAAAGTAATAGAAGGTTACGATATTGTTGAAAAAATAGCAAATGTAAAGGTTAAAGAAGCTGATTCAGAAGGTGGAGAAGCTTCAACACCAGAAAGCGCACCAGTTATAACTAATTTAACAGTAGAAACATATGGAGCAAATTATGGAATGCCAAATACAATAAATTATGATGATATACAAAAGAAAGTACAACAATATCAACAATATTATCAACAATTAATGAATTCATACTCAGGTAATTCAACAACATCAGCAGAAGGTAGTTCAGAAACAACAACTGAAGGAAAATAAAAAATAGGGGCCGGTTAAAATATTTAACCGACCCTTATATAATAAAAAGGTTCCGGCCATCTTAGAAAGATGGCCGGAACGGGTTAAAAAGAGAATTGTATTGGAGATGTCTTATTTAAAACTTTTCCAAAATTGAAAAGAAATAATTTCAAAAAAATTTTAGTTATTTACTAAATACCTTAAACAGTTTACTATAAAACAAATAAAAAATCAAGGGAAAAAGGAGAAATTTTTTTATGGTTATATTTGGTTATGATATACGTGTATATTTTTTATTATTTATGATATATGCAATGTTAGGTTGGATAATGGAGGTTACCTGTAAATTAATACAATATAAAAGATTTATAAATAGGGGATTTTTAATTGGTCCATATTGTCCAATATATGGTTATGGTGCTTTATTAATAACAATATTCCTACATAAATATACAAGTGATCCAGTTGTATTATTTATAATGGCAATTGTACTATGCGGAACGCTAGAATATTTAACTAGTTATTTTATGGAAAAAATATATAAAGCAAGATGGTGGGATTATAGTCAGAAAAAGTTCAATATAAATGGAAGAGTTTGTTTAGGTACAATTATTCCATTTGGTTTATTAGGATTATTAATAATCTACATATTAAATCCATTTTTTCTACAACAAATTGGAAAGCTATCAGAAATATGGCTAAATATCTTATCATTATCTTTATTAATAATATATATATGTGATAATATAGTTTCCGGAATTATAGTGAGAGCTATTAAAACAACAGAAAAAGGTGTTTCAAAGGATTTGGATAATACTGAGGAAATCACACAAAAAGTTAAAGAAGTATTACAAGGAAAATCAATTTTACATAGAAGATTAATAAATGCATATCCAAAAATACAAGCAGTTAAACTTAAAGTGAAAGAAAAAAAAGAAAAAATAAAAAAACGTAGCGAAGAAATATATAATAATATTGAAGAAAAGAACAATTCCATAAAGCAAAATTTGGAACAAAAGAATATAAAAATAAAAGAAAAAATACATAAAAATAAAATGAATGATGATATATAAACATATCACTTGACATAATATTGAGCTTCCCTCTATATATTGGACAATTGTTAAATGTTATTAAGATATTTTATAGATATATTAAACAGAAATTGACTTTACATAAAATAAGTGGTAAAATATAGATAATTTTTTTAGGAGGTATATTTTATGATAAAAAATAATGTAATATCAATTTCAGGGGAGCCTGTTACTGGAAAAAGCTCAAATATAAGAGCAATAAAACAAAAGCTAATTGAAAAGGGTTTTAAAGAAGAAAATATTCATATCATATCGGCTGGACATAGATTCAGAGAATATTTTAATGAAATTTTAAACTTTATTAAAAGTTACGACAATGATGAAAAATTAAAAGAGATGTATGATGAAGGTGTAATTAAAGAAATTATTGAAAATTCAGAATATAGATCAATTTTGACAAAAGTAATGGCTAAGTTGAAATCTATGGATATTATGGATAGTGTTTCTATTGAACAAGCTAATAATATGCCTGAACTAAGGGAAATAAGAGCTCTAGTTGATACTATAATTGATAAAGAAATAAGAAGAATAGGTCAAGAAATAAATCAAAAGGAGCGAAATGATGAAGTATGGATTATGGATTCAAGGCTTGCCTTTAAAAATATTCCAGATTCATTTTCGGTAAGGTTAACAAGCAGACCAGACATAGCTGGAAAAAGATTATTTGATGATAAGTCTCGAGGTGAAGAAGATAGTGCTTACGAGAGCGTAGAAGAAGCTATAAATCAAAGAGAAAAAAGAAGAAAAGGAGAAATAAAAAGATATATAGAAAGATATAATGTTGATTTAACAGATGAAAATAATTATGATTTAATAATTGACACCTCATTTTCAGAAATTAATGATATTTCAGATACAATAATAGAGTGTTTAAATCGATATAAAGAAAACAGATTTATTCCTAAATTGTGGGCAAGTCCCAAATTAATGTTACCAGTACAAGATGAAATAACAACATGTCGACCAACAGGTAATGGAACATCAATTGATGATATTAGAGAACTAATAAGGAAGAATGGGTATGACCCAAGTTATCCGATAACAGTAGTAGAAGTAGATGGAAGAAAATATATAATAGAAGGACATCATAGAAACTTTGCTGCTGCTTATGAAAGAAAAACTTTAGTTCCATATGAAGTAGTGGCAAGAGATGATGAAAATATGCCAAAGTGTTACTGGAGAGGTGAACCTGCCAGATATGTAATTAAAGCGTTAACAAAGGATAAACTTTATGGACATGAGGGTTTTCTAGATGGAATAACAAAAGGACAATTCTCATATAATCAAATTTATCCAAACATATATGCTGAGCTAGATGAAAGAGAAAAAAGAGAACAGGCAGAGCATCCTGAATTATATTAATAAATAATAAGAAGACCGAAAAGTCTTCTTATTATTTATTAATATGAAAAACTGTATGCAAAGTTTTTTCGGTATATTCGACAATAATAAAAGTATTTTCTTTTTCGTATCTGTCATTAGATTGTTGAATATATCCAGCTCTTGTTATTTCATAAAGATAGTCTTCAAAATCAAGAGAGGAAACATTTTCATATGTTAAAGCACAAGAAATATATAAAGGTGTTTCTTTTTCTGATACATGAGAAATTTTACCATCAAAGCATGGAAATTCATTGAATTTATCCGGAATAGTATTTTCAATAGAAGAGCTATCAATGTTATTAGATATATCTTTATTAAAATCCTCTGTAATATGATTAATCCCATCTTTTATATCACCAGGAATATTACTTTTTACAGCTTTTCCAATATTTTTTAATTTATCAAAAAACCACATAAAAACCTCCACTAAAAAGTCATAGTTGATTCTATATTAATATAAATAAAATTAAAATGCAATATATATAAATAGAAAAATTGGAATGATAGGGGAAACAATATTTTTTTCTTGAGTCAATAGGAAAGAAAATTTTTGACATACCCATTTTTGTTCTTAAATTTTAGCTGCGTATTTCAAAGGTTGTGTCAAAAAGCTCTGTTTTCATTGACTTATTCTTCAGAGTTGGTCAAATATGATACTAATTTGCTAATTAGGTGAACTTTATGTGAAAATTAGCACTCATATATTGACTTTGCTAAAAATTGGGATATAATATAAACTGTAAATGAAAAGTTTACAAAAGAATATGTATTTTAAGGAGGAATCTATTATGATGTTAATGCCAAGAAAAAAAGAAATGGACTTATTTGACGAAATGTTTTCTGATCCATTTTTTAGTATGAAAGAAAGTCGTTTAATGAAAACAGATATTAAAGAAATTGATGATGGATACGAAATTGAAGTTGATTTACCAGGATATAATAAAGAAGATATTCAACTTGAAATTGATAATGGATACCTTACAGTAACAGCAAAAAAAGATGAAGAAGAGGAAGACAAGAAAAAGAAATATATCCACAAAGAAAGATATATAGGAGAATGTTCAAGAAGTTTCTTTGTAGGTAAAGATGTAAAAGAAGAGGATATCAAAGCTAAATTTAAAAATGGAACATTAAAGTTAACTGTTCCAAAGAAAGATGAAAACGCAAAAAGTGAAAAGAAGAATATTCCTATTGAGTAAAAAATGGAACCGAAAGGTTCCATTTTTTTTTAAGGAAAAATTTAAAAAGGTGTGTATGGACAAAGGTGTTGTCAAAAAGAACTGTCCCCATTGACACATTTTAAACAAGTGGTCAGTTTTTTACAGATTTCATAAAATAAATTGACGATAAAATTTGAGACGAGTATAATAATATTGTATTAAATAAAAATTAAGGAGGACAACATGAATTATAGAGAAGAATCATTGAAAAAACACTATGAATGGAAAGGAAAACTTGAGATTTCTGCAAGAGCTAAAGTTGATAGTAAAGAGGCTTTATCATTAGCATATACACCTGGAGTTGCTGAACCTTGTCTTGAAATTCAAAAGGATTATAAAAAAAGTTGGGAATTAACTCGTCGTTGGAATATGGTTGCTGTTATAACTGATGGAACAGCTGTATTAGGATTAGGAGATATTGGTCCAGAGGCAGGTATGCCAGTTATGGAAGGAAAGAGCGTTTTATTTAAAGAATTTGGTGATGTAGATGCATTTCCTATTTGTGTTAGGACAAAGGATGTAGACGAATTTGTTCAAACAGTTTATAACATAAGTGGATCTTTTGGTGGAATCAACCTTGAAGATATTTCTGCACCTCGTTGTTTTGAAATTGAAGAAAAACTTAAGGAAAAATGCGATATTCCAGTTTTTCACGATGATCAACATGGAACTGCAATTGTTACAAGTGCTGCAATTATAAATTCAATGAAGATTTTGAATAAATCTATAGAAAATTGTAGAGCTGTTATAAATGGAGCTGGTGCAGCAGGTATTGCTATTGCTAAATTATTAATGACTTTAGGTTTAAAAGATGTTATTTTATGTGATAGAACTGGTGCAATATATGAGGGAAGAGAAAACTTAAATCCAATTAAGGAATCTATTGCAAAAGTTACAAATAGAAGTTTTACAAAAGGAACATTAAAAGATGCTTTAGTTGGTGCAGATATATTTATTGGAGTTTCTGCTCCTGGAGTATTAACTGCAGAAATGATTAAAACAATGAACGATGATCCAGTTGTATTTGCTATGGCTAATCCAACTCCAGAAATTATGCCAGATGAAGCAAAAAAAGCAGGGGTTAAAATAATGGGAACAGGTCGTTCAGATTTTCCAAATCAAATTAATAATGTTATTGCATTCCCTGGAATTTTTAGAGGTGCATTAGATGTTAGAGCTAGTCAAATAACAGAAAATATGAAGATTGCTGCTGCATATGCAATTGCTGGTCTTGTTAGTGATGATGATCTAAATGAAGAATATATTTTACCACAAGCTTTTGATCCAAGAGTTAAAAATGCTGTAGCAAAAGCTGTTTCAGAAGCTGCAATAAAAGATGGTGTTAATAGAATTTAATTTGGAGAAAAATATATGTATATAGATTTAGATAATGCTATAAGTAAATTTAAAATTTATATAAAACAATTTGATACAAAAGATAAAAATATAGATAGAAAAATATATCACTCAATTAGAGTTATGAAAGTTTCAAAAGATATTGCTACAAGATTGAATTTAACACAAGAACAAATTGAAATTGCTTCAATAATTGGTTTGCTTCACGATATTGGTAGATTTGATCAATATAAAATTCATCAAACATATAGGGATTTAGAAAGTTTTGACCATGGTGATTATGGTGTAGAAATTTTGAAAAATAATATTAGAAACTATGTTAAAACTGATAAATATGATGATTTAATTTTTAAAGCAATAAAAAATCATAATAAATTTGCAATCGAAGAAGGATTAAATAGTGAAGAACTTCTATTTGCAAAAATTATAAGAGATGCTGATAAAACCGATATTTTATATGAGTCTGCTAATATTTTTTTCAAAGGTGATGAAGAAGAAGTTAATTCATCTACAGTTGCAGACGAAGTATTTGATGAAGTGATGAATAAGAAATTAGTCAAAAGAAAAAAAGGCAGAAGAATTGATTACATAGATAATGTAATTTCAGTTATGGCTATGGTTTTTGATATTAATTTTAAAGAAACTTTTCAAATTATTAACGAGAAAAATTATGTTATAGATACTTTAAAAAGATATCATTTGAAGGATGATGTGTCAGAGAAAAGGCTAAGAATTATTGAGAAGTTTGTGAGTGATTATATTTTTGAAAAATGTAAAGAGTCTTGAAAATAGACAATAATAAATTATTAAAAAGATATTCGAGTTGAAAGAATAACTCGAATATCTTTTTATATTTAGTATTATTAATTAAAAAATATACGTAAATTGTGGAATATTTTGAAAGTCATTTTCTATATTTTATATTAGTACTAAAATTTTTATATCATTATATTTTTAAAATATTCCAATTATATTATTTATAGAAAAATCTGTTGAATCATAGAAGATATCTTCAATCTTTTGTAAATTATCTTCACTATATTCTATTTCTTTTGAAAAGTTTTTTACTATTTCTGTGCAGTCTTCAAGTGTTAATGTTTTGCTCTCTAACCATTGGCAAAAGAATAAAATTTTTATTAGAGCTATACTTATTGCCATAAATTCTACTTTTGAAAGTACATCTTTATCAAATGTAGCTTTTAAAAAATATCTCCAAATAAAGTATATTGCTATATTTTGTAAGTAATTATTAAGTTGTGGATTTTGTTTTTCAAAATCATGTAGAGAGTTTTGTGAATTATTATATATTAAAATACTATGTTTTAAATAAGGTATCCAATCTGGATTAAGTGGATCTAGCGTTGTGTAAAAATTTAGAATTGGTGTTATATCTGTTTTTTCGTAATCTATTATATCAAAAATTTCTTCATCATCTAGCATATCATTATCAATATCTAATTGAATTGTATAAGCATACCATAATATATTGCGAATCTTTAGGTTGAAATTTTTTTCAGTATTTTCAATGTGTGAGATTATTTTTGCTCTGCAGTTTAAAAGATAGTTAAATAATTCCATATCATAAGTATCTGCATCTTCAAAAGGAATTTCTTTTTCTGTTGTTGTAAAAGGTTGTTTTTGTGACAAAATTATTCGTCCAGCTTCTTCACAACACAATCCAATTCCACCTTCTTTTAAATTATTAAACCACTCATAATATCGTGGGTGTTCTGTACATATATCACACATTTTGTCTTCACCTAATTGTATATAAACTTCACAAAGATTTTTGTTATTTAAAAGAGGACATCGATTTTTATCATTTAAAGCAAAATGGCTAGGTGAACCAAAATCAATACTTTTTCTCAATTTTTCTCCAAATTCACCAGATACATTTTTATAAAAATCAGCAGATTTTTTATCTATATCAATTTCCCAACCAATGCAACAACAATCTTTACATTTGTCTGCAATGCAATGAAATTCATTAAAATATGTAGGTGTTCGTAATTTCATAATAATATAACCTTCTTCCTGGGAAAAGGGGACGGTTCTCTTTTCCCATTTTTGGGAAATTGTGACATATTTGAAATTAATGGAATTAGTCAAATTTGTTTAAATTAATTTTTGATCTATTTCCAGAATTCAATTTTAAGCCTTTTAGAGATTTGTATTATATAAAGTTCCTTTTCACGCTTTTTCTAAAATTATACAAGCAAAATTTAAGAAAATCAATAACTTAAAAGGTAAAAGTGGTTTCCAGTTATTTCCATTGATTATTATAAAAAATGAAAATATAATTAAATAAAGGGATCGTGGTGTAAATGAGGATATTGAAATGTTATGGTAAAAAAATTGTAAGAAAGGAACTAAAAGCTTGTTATAAATTCTTTATTAATGAAGTAAATGATGACACGAAAAGTGAGGGATATGGTCTTATTAGAGATAAAACAATATTGGCAGATAATATTTCAAGTATAGCATCTGTTGGTTACGGATTAGCAGCATTGGTCATAGGAGTAAAACACAAATGGATTTCATATAAAAGTGCATATAATAAAGCAGTTGGGACTTTAGATACATTTATTAATAATGTTGAAGGAATAAACGGCTTTTTTTATCATTTTGTAAATATGGAAAATGGTAAAAGAGAATGGGACTGTGAAGTATCTATAATAGATACAGCTATATTCATATGTGGAGCTTTGACTGCTGGTGAATATTTTGGAAAAGATGTGAAGAAAAAGGCTGAAATTTTGTATAAAAAAATAAATTGGCAGTGGTATAGAAACGAAAAAAATAATTATTTTTATATGGGGTATAAACCTGAAATTGGATTTTGGGGACATTGGGATATGTATGCAGAGCAATTAATGTTATATGTTTTGGGAGTAAGCTCTCCAACATTTCCTATAGACAAAAGTATGTATTATACATTCCAAAGGAAAAAAGCTGATTATTGCGATATTAAAGATATGATATATACATATTGTGGGACATTATTTCCATATCAGTTTTCACACGCTTGGATAGATTTTAGAAATTTAAAAGATGAAAATCAAACTGATTGGTTTGAAAATTCTATAAAAGCGACTAAAGCAAATAGACAATATTGCATAAATAATATGAATAATTTTAAAACATATAACGAAAATTCATGGGGATTAACTTCATGTTTATCTCCAAGAGGATATTGTGAATTTGGAGCTAAACCAAGTGATGCTAATTTAAATAAAATGAATGATGGTACTGTATCTCCTTGTGGTGCAATAGGTTCAATTATTTTTACACCAAATGAAAGTATAAAAGCAATGGAATATTATTACAATAATTTTCCAAAATTATGGGGAAAATATGGGTTTAAGGATGGATACAATTTAGAAAAAAAATCACCTTGGTTTGCAGAGGAATATATAGGAATTGATAAGGGAATAGAGCTATTAATGCTTGAAAATTATTTGAATGGAACTGTTTGGAGATATTTTATGAAAAATAAATATGTGAGAGCAGGATTAGATATATTGAAAATTAAAAAAATTGAAAGTACAGAAAAAGAGAACGAATCTATTTCAAAGAAATTAAAGGATACAGGAGTTTAAAGATTAGGAGGAGATAAATATGAAAAAGTATAATATAGGTGTTGATATTGGCGCTAGTCATGTATCTTGCGGTTTGTATAATATTTATGAAAAAAGATTAGAGCATAAAATATATTTATTAAATAAAATGGATAAAACTATAGAGATAGAAAAATCTACTAAAAAATTCATAGAAATAATAAAATCTTTAATAGATAATCTACAAAAAGAATGTAAATTCGAGTTTAATGAAGTATCTTCAATCGGATTAGCATGTCCAGGAGGAAATATAAAAGAGGAAGGAATATTCTTGGGATCAAGATCTCTTAATGTAACTAAAATTAATTGGCGTATAGCATTAGAAAAATATGGCACAAAAGTTTTTACAGAAAATGATTGTACTTGTGCTGGAATATGTGAATATTATATAAATGCTTGGGATGAATTTGTAATGTTTACATTGGGATCAGGATTGGGAATTTCATATATGAAAAATGGAAAATGTATCAGTGAGGTCGGATGGGATATAAGCAAACTTAACAAAAGAGTTGGAGAAAAATATGATAAATACATAAATAGTTTTGAAGGATTGTCAAAAAGATATAACAGAATAAAAAACAAAAAGTATGCAAGAACAGAAATTTTTAGATGTATAGAAAAGAATGATATTGATGCAAAGATACTTTTGCAAGAATATATAAGAAATTTTATTGGAGGAATAAAGAAAATAGAAAGTGTATATGGTATTGGTAAATATTCAATAGGTGGTGGAATGTCAGAGTATGACAATTACTTTTTTGATAAAATAAAGGAAAATCTACCTGGTATTGATATCAGAATAGCAAAATATAAAAATGATTCTGGAATAATTGGTGCTACTATGTTAGAATATATCCAATGAAATATTTATGTAAGGGTATTAAAGAGCTGAATTGACAAACTAGAAAAAATAGCTTATTATATAACCATAATATTAAAAAGGAGAGCAAAAAAAATGAATAGAGAAAAAGAGCTAAGGAGTAAAATAAAATATAGGGGCTTCGGCTGTGTAACTATTACAACGAGATAAAGCTATATATTAAATATAGTCGTTGTAATAGTTGATATATGGCATTATATCTCGTTATAAAAATACACATATAAGGAGATATAATTATGATAGAAATAGAATTAAATAATATAATAAAAAATTACGGATTAAAAAATGTGTTAAATGGAATGAATTTAACACTAAAAACAGGTGAAAGAGTAGCAATAATAGGTTGCAATGGAGCAGGAAAAAGCACAGTTTTAAAAATTATAATGAAACAAGAAAATATAAGTGCTGGAACAATAAATATTAGGAAAAATGCTACAATAGGTATGCTGAAACAAATTTATGAATATGAAGAAACAAATCCAAATGTATATACTTTTGTTAGATGAGCCAACAAATCACCTAGATATGGAAAAATTAGAATGGTTAGAAAAATTTTTAAATGAATACAAAGGAACTATATTAATGGTTTCGCATGACAGATATTTTATAAATAATTTGGCGGAAAGAATTGTGGAAGTAAAAGAAAAAAGATTTTTTTCTTATGTTGGAAATTATGATGAATATTTAAGGAAAATAGAACTGTCCTAGTTAATATTATTATGCTAAATAAAAAGAAAATTTGAAGAATCTGAATAAAAGTTTATCAGATTCTTTATTATTTTATTTAAACCTTGGGCAGAGCAAAAATTAGGATTACTTAAACTTTGTACTGTTACATAATTTAAAATTTTACTATATAAATTAATCTAAAATATTGTCATTTACACTAAAACTTTTTAACCAAGAATTTAAATCTTTTTGTTTTTTGAAAATCAAAATCTTTGCATTATCAATTTTCTGTAAATTTTCCTTAATAATTGGTCTTTTAAATTTTTTATAACCCGCAACAAATTTTAAAAAATTTAAACTTAATTTTTCTGTACATCCGGGAATTTCAGGGCGCTCTTTATGTCGTAAATGGATATATCTTTTTAAAACGCCTTTTAATAAAGCAATAGTTGAGTAATCGAGCCAAATTATTAAGTCGGATTTTTCTAAATGTGTTCTTAAAGTGTTATTATAATTTCCCTCAATGATCCATTGAGGTGAATCTAATTTTTTTTATATAATTGAGTCTCGTTTTTCTGTATCAACTTTAGTCCAATTTGGAAGATAGTTGAATGAATCCAAGTGAATTGCTGGAATATTTAAAATAGAATATAAAATATTACATAAAATACTTTTTCCACTGCCAGAGCCACCTAAAATTGGAATATGATTATACATAGAGTTTAATCCTTTCCTAAATATATTTGTTCTATTATATATTTAATTTTGAGAAAAAATTGAAGTTTATAAGAATAGGAAGAAAGTTATTTTTATGATGTGGTAAAATTCATTTTAGTTTTTAATTTGCCTGTAAATTGTAAAAGTTTATGATATAATACAATCATCAAAGAAAGGAGGGAAAATATGAAGTATATAAACAAAGGAAAAAGGGATATTTTAATATTTCCTCAATTCACCAATATAGAAAAAATTGAAAATATTAGAAAACAGTATGATGAATTGTATAAAATATTGCCACCACATATAACTTTAGCATTTCCGTTTGAAAGCTCTATGTCTAATGATGAGCTAAAAAACAGATTAATGCAAGTTTTAAAACCCGTGAAACCATTTGAAATCGTGATGTCAGGTGTGTCATTACATAAAGATGAAAATATTAAGACTAACTATATATTTTTAAATGTCGTGTCTGGCGTGAAAGAGATACAGATATTGCATAATGAAATATATGAAAAAGTATTAAATCAAAAAATGAGTTTTGAATATATACCTCATATAACCCTTGGAATTACGGAAAATGAGCAAATTGAATTTGAGCTGAATGATAAGTTTAAAACCATAGTTACCAAAGTTTCTGTGGAAGAAATTGGGGAAAACGAAGAGTCAAATGTGTTATTTGAGGTAGATTTATAAATTATAAAAGAGAGGATAAGACTATGGAAAAAAGAGATTTATATGATAAAAAAAGAAATTTAACAGGAAAAACAATATACAAAGGTGAGTCAGTACCTGAAGGCTCATATATAGTAGTGGTACTTATTTACATACAAAACTCTAAAGGAGAGTTTTTATTACAAAAAAGAAGTGCAAGAAAAAATGGATTATGGGCAACTACAGGTGGACATCCAAAATCTGGAGAAGATAGTATTCAGGGAATATTAACAGAAGTAAAAGAAGAGATTGGAGTGGATTTAAATCCAGAAAAATTAGTAAAATACTATGGTGGAAGGTCTGAAAAAGAAAGAGTTTTTTGGGATGATTATTATATAAAAATGGATGTTGATGATATTGAAAAACTAAAATTACAAGAGGAAGAAGTTGAAAAAGTTGGATGGTTTTCAATTGATGAAATAAAGAAAATGAATGATGAAGGAGAATTTTTTAGAAATCATTATGAAGAATTTGAAGTTTTGATGGATTGGTTGAAGAAAAGTGAGTAGGTGAAATTATATAAGAAAACCAGAGCAGATAAACTAAAATATTGGCATATATTTTATATAATCGCGAAAAAATAATTATAAATAAAAAAGGAGCAAATATGACAGAAAAGATTACAGAGCAATTAAATATTTTACTCCAAGTAAATTTGGAAAAGAATACTCTGATGAAGAATTCTAGAAGAAAGTATATTATATTCTATTGTTGACTGACAAATGTACATGCTAATAAATTAAAATTAGTTAAAAATTTTAAAATTTTTATGGAGTGGTTCTTATTTAAAATTAACATTAAAAATATATAATAAAGTTAACAAAAATATTAGGGGGGATGTTATGCGAGAATTATTAAAAATAGTAAATAAAAGAATGTATTTATTATTATTCATATTAGGAATTATATTTTCAGTAGCACAATCTGGGCAATCTGTATTTTTAGCAGTATTTGCAACTAGTCCATTAAATGAGAAAAAAATATTGTATTTATTATTAAGTATTGCCGTAACAGATTTAATAATGTGGGGAGTAAATTGGTGTATTTCATATTTTACGATGTTTAGTGACATAAAGACAAGGTCAAGCATATTGGAATATTATTTTTCTAAAATAGAAAAAATGAGTTCAAAAAAATTGTCAGATGTACATACTGGATATATGCAAAATTTAATATTTGATGTTTCAAATGGATTTTTAGATATTATGTGGTTTATAATAAATTCTATAATTAGTTTTATTATAGGAATTATAACATTTTTAATAATGGCATGTAGACAGTCTGTTTGGACAGGCATCATATCATTGTTTTTAATTTTAATAGCAATTATTTGCAAATATAAAATGATAAAAAATAGACAAAAATATGAAAAGGAAACAAGAGCTAAAAAGTCTGAAGCAATGTCTACTTTTATAGATTTTGTACAAAATATCATAACTGTAAAAAAATTAAATATTAGAAAATATTGCATAGATAGTTTATCAAAAAAGAACGATGAATATATTTCTATTGGTAAAAAAAGCGAAAGGAAAAAAGCTGACACAAATTTAGTATTTCATTTATTAATGAGTTCTGTTTATATTGTTGTTTTGGTAAGCTCTTTAATTATGACAAAAAATGGTGGAGATGCACTTCCATATTTATTATTTTACTTTAGTTTACTAGGTAATTTGGATGGAGATATAAATTCAATTGTTTATATGATAGATTCATTAGTAACCTTTAATACTGCTAAAAAGCAACTTGATGAAAAAATTGGCAAATTAAATGAATTAAATGTAGTAAAAGATTTTAATGAAATAGAGCTAAAAAAATGCAGATTTAAATATAATAAAAATTCTGTACCAATAACAATTCCTAATTTTAAAATAAAAAAGGGTGAAAAAATAAGTATAACAGGAGAATCTGGACAAGGGAAAACAACAGCAATGAACATTTTATCTGGATTATATGATTTGACAGAAGGAGTGTTATTAATTGATGGGAAAGAAGTAAAAAATACTCGTTTAGATTTAGTATTTGTTTCACAAGAGGTTGATTTATTTGATACGACTATAAGAGAAAATTTATGTTTAGGTAAAGATATAAAAGAAAGTAAAATATTAGAATTGTTTGAAGATGCAGGTTTAACAGAATGGTTTTTAAATTTAGAAAATGGATTAGAAACAGTAGTAGGAGAAAAAGGAGTTAAACTTTCTGCTGGCCAAAAGCAAAGGTTAAATTTAATAAGAGGTATTTTAATTGACAAGGATTTGTATTTTTTTGATGAACCAACATCTAATTTGGATAGTGTTTCAGAAGAAAAAATTACAAATATGATTGAAAAGTATTTAAGCGATAAAACCTATGTAATTGTGACACATAGACCTAGATTAACAGGTTTGTGTAATAAACATTATAGATTTGAAAACCATATAATGAGTGAAGCTTTGTATAATGCAAAAAAATGATTTAAGCAACTACGGACAAGTAGAAGCTAATTAACCTCCTGATGACCGCGGACAAGCGGTTGTCAAACAAGAAAGACTTAGCAGAAATTGCGAAGTCTTTTTTGTTTTGGAGATGAAAAATTTGTGAGCGGAGTAAAAATTTAGATTTTGAATTTTTACTCCGCTTTTTTAATTGTAAAGATTTGACCATTTTGATATAATACAATCATTAAAGAAAAAAATCATAAATAATGATGGTTATTAAATAAAATTCTCAGGGAGAGCAATATGAAAAGTATAGAAAAATATTATGATGTAACCGAAGCGGATGTACCTAGAACATTTGTTAAATATTTTATTGAAAAAATAAAATGCAACCCAACAAATGCAATTGATTTAGGATGTGGAGCTGGAAATGATACAGTATATTTGATAAAAAATGGGTGGAATGTTCTGGCAATTGATAGAGAAAATGTTGAAACAAGAATAACAAAAAGATTGACAACAAATGAACTACAACATTTTAAGTTTGAACAACAAAGCTTTGAAAAAATAAAGTTGAAAAAATCAAAATTAATTGTAGCAAATTACTCTTTATCATTTTGCAATAAAGAAAAATTTGAAGATTTATGGAACGAAATTAAAATGAACTTGGAAAAAGATGGATACTTTGTTGGAAATTTTTTCGGAGTTAATGATACTTGGAATAAAACTAGACCACAAATGACATTCTTTTCAAAAAATCAAGTATGTGAATTGTTTAAGAATTTTGATATTTTAAATTTTAAAGAAGTTGAAGTTGACAAGAAAACAGGATTAGGTGAACTAAAACATTGGCATATATTTCATGTAATTGCGAAAAATAATTAATAATTAAGGGGAGACAAACTATGAAAATGGCATTAAAGTGTTTTTTAATTGGAATAGTTATAGTTATCATATTTATTTTTGGAATAAATTTTTATGTTAAACAGTCTACTAAAAATAGAATTATAAAAAATCAAGAGTATAAAGATTTATCTGATGTAGATTGCATAATTATATTAGGTGCGGGAGTATGGGGAGATAAACCAAGTCCAATGTTAGAGGATAGATTATTAGAAGGTATTAATCTATACAAAAATAATGTGTCTAGTAAAATTATAATGAGTGGTGATCATGGAAGAGAAGATTATGATGAAGTAAATCTTATGAAGAATTATGCTATTGAAAAAGGGATACCATCAGAAGATATTTTTATGGATCATGCTGGATTTTCTACTTATGAAACTATGTATAGAGCAAAAGAGATTTTTAAGGCTAAAAAGGTAGTAATTGTAACACAAAATTATCATATGTATAGAGCTTTGTATGATGCGAAAAAGCTAGGATTAGATGCATATGGAGTATGCTCTGATCCAAGACAATATGTTGGGGCAACATATAGAGAAATAAGAGAAATATTGGCAAGAGATAAGGATTTTGTTAAATGTATATTTAAGCCAAAGCCTACTTATTTAGGAGATGAAGTTCCTGTGAGTGGGAATGGTGATATAACAAATGATAAGAAAAGAGATGTTTAGCAAGATTGTATAGTTAAATTTGAGGGAATACTATTCTAAAGCAAAGGAGTGGAAATATGAAGGTATTAACAATAAAGCAACCATGGGCTAGTTTGATAATGCTTGGTTATAAAAGATTTGAATTTAGAAGTTGGAAAACAAATTATAGAGGAGAGCTCCTTATTCATGCTGGACAAGGAATTGATAAAGAGGCGATGAAAAGATTACAAAAATATATCCCCAAAGATATGCCGAAAGGTAAAATATTGGGAAAAGCTAAGTTGGTTGATTGCGTGAAAATGTCTCCAGAGTTTAAATCTGAGCTTTTGAAGGAAAATAAGGATATATATACAGATAGTACTTTTAAGGAGAACTATGGCTGGCAAATGGAGGATATTGAGGTTTTCGATGAACCTATTGAGGCAAAAGGACATTTGAGTTTGTGGGAGTTTGAAATGGAGTAAATTGTAGGAGATGAATTGTTGTGATTGTTGAATATAATGAAAAATATAATGAGCAAATTAAAGAATTATTGATTGAACTACAAAATTATTTGATTGATATTGATGATTGGCATACACAAGTAATGGTTCCAGAATATAAAGAAAAATATTTTGAACTGGATATGGAGAAAGTAAAAATGCAGAATGGTAAGATATTTTTATCTATTGAAGATGAATTGGTTAATGGATTAATTGTTGGAGTTGTTGAAACTGTAAATGAAATTGATAAATTAACCAATGACTGTGCAAAAACTGGTGAAGTGTTGGAGCTGATTGTTAGTAAGAAAAATCGTGGAAATGGTGTTGGAAAGATATTACTAAATAAAATGGAGGAGTATTTTAAAAATATTGGTTGTATTAGAACAAATATTGAAGTGTTTGGCCCTAATGTTAGTGGATTAAATTTTTATGAAGAAAATGGATATGTTGTAAGAGATATGATTGTTTCAAAGAAGTTGTAAAATAAGAATAAAGTGCAATTTTTGCACTTTTAAATTAATTAATATGTAATGAATATTTATGAAAAGAGATGGGGGATTTTTTTGGTAAAGGATATAGTAAAAGATGTAATGTTTTTGTCACAGAAGGCTGAAATGGCAACAGAGGATGATAAGTTTATTGCTAGAGATTTGTTAGATACATTGAAGGCAAATAAAGATAGATGTGTTGGATTGGCTGCTAATATGATTGGATATAATAAGGCGATTATTTGTGTGTCTGGTGGTTTATTTGATTTTGTGATGATTAATTCGGTTATTACGGGAAAAAGCGGAAAATATGAAACTGAGGAAGGTTGTTTGTCTTTGATTGGTGAGAGAAAATGTGTGAGATATAACGAGATTGAAGTAGATTATTTGGATGTGAATTTTGAGAGGAGACATGGAAAGTATAGCGGATTTGTGGCTGAGATTATTCAGCATGAGGTTGATCATACTAAGGGGGTTATTATTTAGAGGAGCAATTTGGAGTTGGTGTAGATTAATTTGGAAGAATATTAAATGAGTTGGGAGTGATGATATTGGATATTTGGGAGAAAATGTATAATAAAGCTAAGGTTGAATATCATAGAGAGCAGGTTTCTCCGTTTATTGTGGCACATCATGTTGTTTCTGCAGTGGAGAGTGAAGATGGAGAAATTTTTACTGGATTTTGTATTGAAAGCGCAAGTGGGGTTATGAATTTGTGCGCGGAGAGAGTTGCAGCTTTGAATATGTATATGAGTACTGGAAAAACGAGGATTAGGAGATTGATTGCATGCAGAGAGAATCCACCAAAGAATGGTGGTATGCCTTGTGGAGCTTGTAGGGAATTTTTGATGCAGTTGGATAAAGCTAATGGGGAGATGGAGATTTTGACGGATTTCGAGAGTAGGAGAACGGTGAAGTTGAAGGAGGTTTTTCCGAGTTGGTGGGGAGAGAAGAGGTATGTGGAGTGAGTTTTTTTTAGCAGTAATTAGATAGAAAATTGAAAAATAAATGAGGTGTTTTGATGGCTGTTTGTTATTTTGATGATAAATATGAAGAAAAATATAATTGTTTATATGAAGTTAAAGATAATGTAATAGAAGTGACGGTAGATTATAACATCATGGATGAAATACCAGCAATTAATGGGATAAGATCATATGGTAGTAATACAGAATTTAAAAAGAGAGATATACTAATAATTGATTACCAATCCAAAATGAGTTATTTGTTAAAGAATGCTCAATATTGGGGACATTCAGAAATAATTGGAACTCCTGACGGAGGAGATAGTACAAAATTCGTGGCAACGTATTATTTTAAAAATAGTAATTATAAAAAATTATGTGATATATCTAAAGGCTGTGGTATAGAAAAAATTAGAGTATATAGTAATATGATAAACGAATTAATAGGTTATCCAAGTTTATCCAGAAAAGAAACAGAAGATGAATATGTTATCGAATTAAAAAGAAAAACAGTAAAGCAAAAATTAGAAATAAATAAAAATAATGTAAGATCTTTAGTGGTTTCAGATGACTGGAAAAGTGTACATAGCAGAAAGAATAATAATATAGATATCGAATTAAGTGGATATATTGAAATTGAAATGGAAAAAAGCATTTGTTATGAAGAGGTATATAATTATGTGAATGAATTAATGCTGTTTTTTCAATTATTAAAACCTTGCAGATTTTATATTGAGAAAATTGTTGTAGAGATTAATGAGAGTTTTTATGAATTTTGTTTTCAAATGGATGAAATAAAATATAAAGATTCGTATGTTCAAAATAGTGTTAATGAAAATGTGTTGGACTTCTTATATAAGTGTTATACAAAAATTCCATATAGAGATGGAAAAAGCGAGATAAGAAATTTACCGTATATAATATTAAATACTTCCAGAAATTTAGAAGATAATTTTTTAATGTTTTACAGGTTTATAGAGTGCTATTATAAGCAACAACCTATTGAAAATATAAAGAAAACATTTATAGAATTTAGTATAAAAAACAATTATAGAAATTTAAATAAAAGTAATGAAGCGGAAATTGAAAATTTAGTTTATGAAATAGTGAGTTTAAGAAATCATTATGTACATGAAGGATATTTTATAAATAATAAGAAATTATATATATCATTTCCTAAAATTGAGAAAATGGTCAACACTAAAAATCATATTGAAGAAAATATAGATTGGGAATGGATTTATGATAGGACAAAGATACTATATGAAATAGTTATTGATATTATTTTTAGGGATATGTTGGGATATGAAAAATATAAATTTTATAAACATTTTTAAAAATAGGAAAGTAGTACAATTTTTAGTACTACTTTTCTATGTATTTCATTTGTTTTAGCGTTGTAGAGCTACAAGCAAAAAAATGCTAGTTATGCTGGTATTGTTTTAAAATATCATAAAAAAGATATAAAAATGTTATGTGATGTTGGGGTTAAAGTCAATAAAATATAAACTGTCTGTAATAAAATATTTTTATAAACATGGAGTAAAGAAAGTTGCGATACAATTTAATGAACAGCCCAAACAATAGATAGATGTGGAGCAAGATATGATGGTAGTATAGAAAGCTTAAAAGATAAATCAAGACGTCCGCATTCACATCCAAATCAACATACAGAAGAAATAAAAAATGATAAGAAATTATAAAAGCAATAATAAAGAAACAATTAGGAATATATGAAAAAGCACCAAGTAAAGCGAAAGAAAAAGCAGAAAAAATACAAGTAACATATCCAGAAGAGAAAGTATAAATAGATGTAAAGTATGTACTAACAGTATTTTTTGCGAAAGAGTACAAGAAAGAGGAAAAAGATTTTACAAAGTATGAGTGAATATGAATTGTATTAGATAAATAGTGACTTTTTTGTGGAATTTTTGTATAATGATGAAAATTGGATTACTAGGAGGTGTTAAAAATAGGAATATATACAGCAGATGATTCAGAAGGAATTGCAAAAACTAAATTTGAAAGTGAGATTTATGAAAATAATAATACATTAAAGCCATTTTTTAGCGATAATGATAAAACACCTTTATGGGATGGACAAATATTTATATATAAAAGTACTGAAAAGAAGATTGATAATTGGGATGATAAATTAAATGTTCAAATTAAAGGGAGAAATGTTAAATCTTTGTCTGAAAGTAGGAAAACATTTTCACTTGAAGTAAATAAGCTCAAGGCTTATCAAAGAGATGGAAGAGGCACACTATTTTTAATATGTTTATATACTGATAATATGGATTATAAATTATTTTATAGAAACTTATTGCCAGTTGATTTAGATTCTATATTAGAAGATATTGATGAAACAAAAACAACAACTAGTTTTGAAATATATCCGATTAATAAAGGTCAAAAAAATGCAATTTTACAAATTTGTTTAAATTTTGTTCAAAATGCTAAGAAACAAATTAACACAGAAATAAAAAATATAGAAGAGATAAAAAATATTAA
>FR878266.1:22923-78987 GCA_000434335.1 Clostridium sp. CAG:492 | reverse complement strand
TAGGGAAAAATCAAAATGAGTTTTTTAAAGAGCTATTAAATAATAAAATTTATACATATGCTACTGATACCAATGATAAAATTTTTGCTATTTCAAAAAAAGAAAACACTAAAATATTTATGGGGCAAGAAATTAATAAAAATGTATCAATTGACGATAAAGTTTATTATTCAAATTATATATTACAAAGACAAAGTGATGGAGAAACAATTATTATGGGAAATTCTATCACCCTAAACTTGGTAAGTTATAAAATTAATTTCAAATTTAACGGAAATATAGATCAAAAAATAAAGAGTTTAGAGTTATTTATTGATATGCAGAAAAAACAAAAAATTACTATTAACGGAGCTACATTGCTACTTAATAAAAAAGATTGTATAGAATTAGAAAATTATGAGAAAGAGTTGGCAGAATTGAAAATAATAAAAAATATGTTTAATAAATTAGGAATAGATTTTACTGACAAATTGGAAAATTTAAATAATTCTGATTGGACAAATATTCAAATATTGGTAAACATATTTGAAAAAAATAAAAAACCTAAAAAAACATTTGTGTCACAAACTGGAATATGCAAAATGACAATAGGAAGAAATGTTATTTTATTATGGATAGATGCGGAAAAGAATAATTACTATAATTTCTTTGAAGATTTATCTAGTATTATTCTTATAACAACAAAAGAAGGGAAGCAACCAACTAATGAAAATTCAATAAGTCCATATTTATTGTTAATTGATAAGACAATAATGTGTGAGAATAATAATTTATTTGAATATGCAAACTGGAATTCAGAAATAGTAAAAAAGTCTTTTGAGAAAGTGTCAAGATATAAGGAATTAGCTGGATATATCAATGAATTCATTTTACGTTTATTGTTAACATATGATAAGAACCCCAAAGAGGATATGTTGAATTTAGCGATGTTCTTATGTGAAAAAATAATAAGTCAAGATTATGAAAATAAAAATGATAAAGATATTTATAGAACTAATTATTTCCAAATTATTAAAAGGCAAAGAGTTTTTAATGGAGATGAATACGATGAATTATTTAGATTAAAAGAAATTGTTTATAAAAAAGATAATTGTATGCTTAAGTGTGGTATAGCAATTTTGTTGGAAGATCAAAAGGATTTTGAATATTACTATAACAAATTATCTGAAAAAGAAAAAGTAGATTTTAAAAAATTTCCGATTTATAATTTAAAAAATAATGGTAATAAATAAAAAAATGAGGATTTTGTTTTCTCATTTTTTTATTTATAGAGCTTTCTAATTACACTGGAACCAGAGCGCTTTAGCGGTGAGAAAAAAATTTGCTACCTATTATTTAACAGATACCCCCGAAAATGCTATTAGTCGAAAAGTATGGATATTTGTAGATTTTTGTTGTATAATTGCTTAGATTAAGAGGTGAGAAAGATGCAGATTTATTTTACAGATTTTTTTAATGTGAGTGAAGAAATATTAGAACAGTATGGTGCATTTAATATATCATTACGAAGTGATCTACCATTATTTGTGGACCCGTTCTTATTATTTTATAGTAATAAAAAAGAATATAATGAATTGCATGATGAAATAATAAAATATTTAGTATTCTTAAAGGAAAAATCATCATTGAATTTAACTAAGACTGAACTAAAGTCATGGTATATGTTTCCTGAACAGAAGCAAAATTGGTTAGGTTATAGCATTGGTGGAAATTCTGGAAGTGGACTAGGAAATGATTTTGCTAAGAATTTAAAATATGTATTTAAAGAAAAATTCAGTGATTTTGGTAGTGAAAAACTTTCAAAAGGAGCACATCTTGAAAAATTATGTTTAATTAATGAAGGTGTTGGAAAAGATAATATAAGTGATTTTACTGTTAATTTAATTAAGAAATTTCTTTTGGAGTATACTGAGAAGTTTGCTAAATTATATTTAACTCCAGAGCAATGTGATTATTTTTGGATTCAAAAAAATAGTTTTAATTATGAATCGGAAATGTGGGAAAGGAAACAGTATTATCTTCCTAAATATAATAATGATTATATAATTCTTACACCTAGAGATATTTTGACTAGAGAGACATCATGGATTAATAAAGATGATTTGTATAGAAAATTTGAATCAATACCATTTTCTATAGAAAATGATGTTTTAAGAATGCAAATTAATCAACATTTAAATAGTCAATTAGCTATGTATAAAGATAAGAAACCTACTAAAGAAGAAAAGAATAAAGCAATAATGAACACTATTAAAGAGTATCCTGAACTTTTAGATTATTATATAAAACAAAAAGAAGATGATGGTAATAGTGCCGTTGCTGTTAGTGAGAAAAAAGTAAATGATACAGAAGAAATATTAATAAGTAATACTCAAAAATTAATAGATTATTTGCAAAAAACTAATTTTTTTATAGAGGAAAAACAAAATGCGTATGAGGAAACAAGGAAACGAGTAGAATATTTAAAAGATGCTATAGAAAACAATGATTGTTATTTATTATTTTATAATGGAGATATTCCAATAAAACAAGAAAAAGATTTACAACTTATGTTTAAATTAGTTTGCTATGGAAGTAAATATGATATTAATAGAGAGCCTAATAATGGTAGAGGACCAGTGGATTATAAATTTTCATATGGTGCAATAGATACTTCTCTAATAGAATTTAAGTTGGCAAAAAGCACTAAATTAAAGCAAAATCTGAAAAATCAATTAGAAATTTATAAGAAATCAAATAATACAAATAATGGATTAAAGGTAATACTGTTTTTTTCTGAAGATGAAGAAATTAGAGCAAAAAAAATAATAAAAGAACTTGGTATGGAAGATGATGAAAATATAATTTTAATAGATGCAAGAAATGATAACAAATCTTCTGCATCAAATGTTAAATAAAAATACAAATCGTTGAGATTTGTATTTTTATTTTAGAATTTTCAGATATTCAAGCCATTTCAGTAGTTCTTCTTTTGCAATTCAATTACAAGTCATATTATTTTCAAATATAGAATCGCAATGTTTTTGTTTATTACTATTTGTATTAATAAACCAATAGCAAGAATTCTTACAACATTCAAAATTTATATTTTTAACATTAATTATTAATTCTTTAACAATACAATATAAAAAGTTATCAATAGTATTATAAGAAAAGGCGCAATTAGTAGAGATATTTTCAGAAATGTTGTTTATAAAAAATGAATTTAAATTATAGTTGATTTTTGCTGTACTATTGTCAGCTAATAATTTGTTAATTGCATAATAATTTTCTTGTTGTTTGTCAGTTCTTTGATTTTGTCATATTCATTAGATAATATATCTGTAATAATATATTATTTTTTTCTAAAACTCTTTCTAGGTTTATCTGTATCATTGAAAAGTCAACAAAATAAGTATTATAAATACAATCAATAAACTACTGAATTTTTTCTTCTCATGCAAAAAATTCAAAATATATTGGATAAATCAAACCATTGTGAAATGAGAATTTGTGAGAACAATATATAGGAAATTTTGAAAAATGAAGGTTACTTAAATTATGAACAAATGGAATATATGCCGAAATTTTTTGAAAGTTTTTATGATAATTTTAGAAAGTGAGGTAAATATAGAACAGCATAACAATTATAAGAGAAAAAGTAATAAATATATTACTAAAAGAATAGACAATAAAAGTGATACAAAAAGAAAGATTGATTAAAAAGAGTCAAAAAGCAGAAATGTCATTATCAGAATAATTAATTGAACAGAAATTGAAAAGAGATATTATTGTAATCGAAGATGTTAAAAATTTTGTATACGAATTAAGAAAAATAGAAAATAATATTAATCAATTAACTTATTAGGTAATATAAGTTGTATCTTTATACAAAAATTGAGTTTGGTGAAATATGGAAAGAATTAAATAATATTTATCAGATAAAAAATATTGACAAGTAAACAAATGTTTGATATAAAAAAGAAAAAATTTTTATACAAGTATTGTTTGATTAGTGGAAAAAAAATTAATTTTATGATATAAATAGATATGTAATTTATTATATTTATTGAGGTAAAAAAATGCGTACGATGTTATTAAGTTTAAAGCCAGAAGTTTTTGAATTGATAAGAAATGGAAAAAAGATATTTGAATATAGACATCAATTTTATACTGAACCAGTGAGAGCTTATTTATATATTAGCAAACCGATTCAAAAGATAGTTGGATATATTGAATTTGATAAAAGAATTGAATTAAAAGATTGGAAAGAGATATACAAAAATAATATAGTAGTAAATAGAAGAATTGATGATTATCTTTCAAGAAATTACAAGTATGCAATGCCAATCAATAAGTTTAAAATGACAACAGAAATATCTTTAAGTGATTTAAGAAATGATTTAGAAAAATTTATTATTCCAGAATCATATTACTATTTAGATAATTTTATTGAATTAGAAGAATATATAGGGAAAAATATAGAGTTTACAAATGAAGTAGTAGAAAATAGTTTTCAAACAATACAAGATGAAGATATTTGTAGAAAAAATATTAATACAAAATATGGGGTTTGTATTCAATAAAAAATTAAATACAATATAATTGAAAGAGGTGCGAAATGAAAGAATATAAAGTTGGAAGTTTATTTGCAGGAGTAGGTGGTATTTGTCTGGGGTTTCAAAATGCAAAAAGTGATAATGCTAAATACAAACTATTATGGGCAAATGAAATAGATGAATATGCTTGTGCTACATATAAAACTAATTTTAAACATACATTGTTACAAGGCGATATAAAATTAGTCTTACATCCTGAACTATCAAAAGATAGTAAAGAAAAGAAATATTATGAAAATCTTCATGAATTAATATTAAAAGAGCCTATAGATATTTTAAATGGTGGATTTCCTTGTCAAGCATTTAGTATTGCAGGGGAACAAAAAGGATTTGAAGATGAAAGAGGAAATTTGTTTTTAAATATCATAGATCTAATTAATATGTTAGGAAAAAAATTTTATAAACCTAGAGTATTATTTTTAGAAAATGTAAAAAATTTACAAGCACATGATAATGGAAGAACATATAAAGTTATAAAAGAAAAATTAGAGAACTGTGGTTATAAGATATTTGAAAAAGTATTAAATACAATGGAATATTCTGATTTACCACAAAATAGAGAGAGAATATATATTATTGGTTTATTAAATGAAAAAGACATAGAACTATTTGATTTATATAATAAAGATGTTCTTTCTAGTCTACATAATAACAAGTCTCCTAAAGATAGGGTAACAGATATTAAAAAAATAATAAATTATGATTTAACAAAGGAGAACGCTGAAAAGTATTATTATACTAAAACTAAATATCCAAATTATTTTGTTTCACTTGATGAATTTAAAAATTCAGATAAAGAAAATAGAATTAATTTAGATGAGCAAATAGATGAAATGTATCAATTTTATCAATGTCGTAGAGGTATGTACGTCAGAAAAAATAAAAGTGGAGTTTGTCCTACATTAACAGCTAACATGGGAACAGGTGGGCATAATGTTCCATTGATTAGAGTTAGTGATGGCATTAGAAAATTAACACCTACTGAAACTTTTAAGTTACAAGGATTTCCTGTTGGAAATGGGTATGAGCTACCTAAGGAATTTAAAGGAAAAAAATATCCAGATTCACAGCTATATAAGCAAGCAGGAAATGCAGTTTCAGTACCAATAATAACAACTTTATCTGAAGAACTATTAAAAATTTTAGAAAAAAATGATAATAATTAAAATGTGTAGAAGGTGAATACTCATCTTCTATTTTTATTTTTAAGAAATACATTAACTTAAAGTGCATTGATGTATTGTTTTTTATTAAAAAAACAATATTGAAATTTGTATTTGCATTTATTATATTTAATAATGCAAAGCTACAGCTTGTTTTAATAATTTAGCTTTTTTTATAAAATAATCCCGAAGGAGGAAGTATATGGATAATAAACATTCAGAGAAGTATATAAGAATAGGATTAAATATTTCTTTACAAAGAAAATTAAAAAAGATGACACAAATTGAATTGGCTGAAAAAATAGGAATAAGTAGAACTCATATGAGTAATATAGAAGCACCTAATATGGTAACGCCAGTTTCTTTAGAAGTAATTTTTGACATATGCGATGTCCTAAATATATCTCCAGAAGTGTTATTTAAAATGAATTAATTCATATATAAGAGAAGATATGAAACAAGTAAAAGTAAAATTAAAAGATAATACAATAGTAATTGGTGATGAATTTGATATGGAAGATTACAAAAAATTCAAACAAATTTTCCGTAAATGGACTGATATTAATTCTGATTTGAAACAATTTGGAGGAAGAAACTTAAATGTACCAGATGTATTTAGTGAAGCTCTATATTGTATATTTTTTAATGCAGTAAGAACAAATGGAACAGCTCATTCTTATGATGCTGTTGATAAAGAAACTGGTGAGGGAATTCAAATAAAATCAGCTTCAATACAAAATGATTGTACTTCATTTGGTCCAACTTCAACATGGGATAAATTGATTTTTGCAGATTTAGCACCTAATGGAAGTGTGGACGGAAATGTATGGTTTTATGAAATAGATTCGACAAACATTTACAATATTGTTTTAAACAGTAAGAAAGCTGAAACATTTAGAGACCAACAATTACAAGGTAGAAGACCTAGACTTTCAATAAAAGATAAAATAATAAATCCTTTAAGATTAAAACCAATAAAGAAAATAAATCTAATGGAAGATGATGATTAGGGGGAAAAATTTATGAAAGAAGTTAGTTTTAATAGGGATGATATTATTGAAAGAGTATATTTTATAACAAAATTAGTTCAGAATCAAAAAGGTACAACAATGCAAGGAGCATTAACATCTAAGAGTGATTCAATGGGTGGGATATTTGATAGATTTATAAATACAATATCAGATTCATTAGTTTTTGAGAAAATTATTTTACCACAAATTGAAACAAAGAAAGAGGTTCATGTTATAAATGATTACTATTATTATGATCCAAAGAAATCAGTTTCAGGTATAGCACCAGATATTTTTGGAATTATTGTAGATGGAAAACGAATTCGCTTTACAAAATTTAATAATAAATGGGAACCTGAAAAGGGTATGCCACAAATTGAAATAAAAACTTTTAAAGCAAAAGATCAAATGATTAGCCTTAGAGATCAAGGTTATTCTGAATATATGATATTTGTAGATTTAGATTTAAGAATAGATTATTTAGTACCATTTTTAGATTCTAAATTATTAAACAAAAATATTGCCAAGAAAATGCAAATGGATGATGCAGTATTTATTGAAATGGATAAAAATACAAGAGTTACTAAAATAACTCCTATAGATTATTCATCAGACATTATAGGAACGTTAAAATTAATTGCTGTTACAAATGCTACTGATTTTATGAAACAAGCTACTTTATGTGGTGGAAATGTAAGTGTACAAAGAATGAAAGAAATTAATATTAGAAAAAATAATATGAGATCAAATTTATTACATGATAAATTGAGTTCATATGCAAATAAAAGTCCTCGTGTAAAAAAAATATATGAATTCAATAAACTATGGAGAAAAAAGATGAGTATTAAAGAGAATACAGCTATATTGGATTTTTCTGCTGATAAAATAGAAAAAATTGAGATATGCAAATATAATAATGATGGAATAGTAATTACTGCTTTAGAAAATGGTTGTAGTTTTAATGGTATTCAATTAGAAGTTGGAAAACAGTATTCAGTTAAATTTGCAACATTAGACAGAACAGGAAATGACGGAAGTGAGTATTTTATGCAAAAACAATGTGCTTTTTATTTAAATGGAATAGGAAATAAACTAATAAAAGAATTAGAAAAAATAATTAAATAATATAACAAATAAAAGGAAAGTAATATGAAATTAAAAATAGGGAAAATTTATAGATATTCAAATCAAAATAGATCAGAAGATATAGAAGAAGTAGATGGATTGCCAAATTATTTTTACTATACTAAAGTTAAAAATTTTGATTCAACGTTTACATTCCAAAAAGGAATTCATTCAGTAAAAGTTATTAACACTTCTGATGGTAAAAGTAGATGTCCAGTAATAATTGTTTCTAGTAGTCCTCATAAAGCAGGTAGCGAATATGCACCATGGAAAGATTATTATGATACAGATCATGGATATATAAAGTATTATGGAGATAATAAAGATGGAAATTCTATACCAAGTGATAAAGTTGGTAATAAAGAGTTACTAAAACTTTTACCAAAATTTCAGTCAGAAGATTCAGATATTAGAAAAAATGAAGCAGTACCAATCGTATTTTTCGAAAGAGTGAATTATGACAATAGAGCTAAAGGAAATTTAAAATTTCAAGGTTTTGGAGTTTTAGATAGTGCAAAGTTAATTACTCAAGCTAATAAAGGTGAAGAGTTTTCGAATTATCTATTTGAATTTGCTATTTTTTCAATGGCAAATGAAAACGAAGAATTTGATTGGGATTGGATAGCTAAAAGATGTGATAGTAACTTAACAACTGAAGAAACTAACAAATATGCTCCTAAAGCATGGAAGGATTGGGTTAAAACAGGCAATATCGAATTAAGTAGAAGAAATGTTGCTAAATTAGATATAGTAAAAGCAATAGATCAAATTCCAAACAAAAACTCAAAAGAAGAAATTATACTAAATAAAGTAAAGGAATTTTATGAAAATAAAAAACATACTTTTGAAATTCTTGCTATGGAATGTACAAAATTTTTCTTAGATGAATCTAGTGTAAGGTATACAGATGGCTTGATCACAAAAAAATCAGGAGATGGGGGTATTGATTTTGTACTTAAAATGAATATCGGTAGTGGTTTTGAAGGATTAGATATTGTTTTGTTGGGACAAGCCAAATGTGAAAAGAATGCAACTAGTGGAAAAGATATTGCAAGAACTGTAGCAAGATTAAAACGTGGTTGGGTTGGAGCATATGTGACTACTTCTTATTTTTCAGATCCTGTTCAATTAGAAATACTAGAAGATAAGTATCCACTTATAAAAATAAACGGTCTAAAGTTAGCAGAATTAATCGATAGAAATGTTCTTGGAGGATCTAATGATTATAAAAAGTTAGATGAATATTTGGAACAACTAGAAGAAGAATATAATAAAAAAATTTCCACAAGAAATTTTGATATATTATAAATTATTTGATATACAAATATATTATCTAAGGATTTGTAAAGGTTTTAGGTATTGAATTTTCATTATAATTGTAGTATACTACACAAAAGGAGAAAAAAATATGGCTTTTGAAAGTAGAAAAATAATTTATAATAAAATACAAGAAAAAAGAAAGAGACCTTTATTAGTTTATGTAACATCAATTAGACCTGGAATAAATGTTATGATGGCTCAAGATGTTATTCCAGAAATAATAAGACATATAGATGCAATTAAAGATACTGAAAATGGTATAGATATTTTTATTATAAGTACAGGAGGAGATCCAATTGTATCTTTAAGAATAGACAACCTATTAAGGGATAGATTTAAAAATATCTCTGCAATGATACCATATAATGCCTATAGTGCAGCTACATTATTAGCTTTAGGTGCAGACGAAATTATAATGCATCCATATGCTAACTTAGGGCCAGTTGACCCACAATTAACAGTAAATAGACCAAATCAACCACCAATGAATTTTGCATATGAAGACATAAAAAAATATGTTGAATTTGTCAAAGATATAGGAATATCAGATCAAGAATTAATGGAGAAATCATTCGAGTTATTAACAAAAGAAGTGGGAACAGTCCCAATAGGAGTGGCTAAAAGAAGTTCTCAATTAGCATTATCTTTAAGTGAAAAATTACTATCTTCACATATGCAAGATAAAGCAAAGGCAAAATCAATATCAGAAATGTTAAATACAGCTTTTTATCATCATGGCTATCCATTATCAAGAAATGAAGCGAAAGAGATTGGTTTACAAATAGCAGAAAATGATCCAGAGGTAGAAAAATGGATGTGGGAGATTTGTGAAGATTTTTCAAATGAAATGCAATTTAATGAGTTTTTTGATATTCAAAAAATAGTTTCCACTGCAATTAATAATAATTTTAATCCTACTGATATAGGAAAATTTAAAAGTGTAAGAAATAGTGTTAAAATTGCATCAGTAGAGAGTATGCAAGGCGAAAGTTATATTGAGCAAGTTACTGATATTAATTTTATAGTGGCTCCAGACTTAAATGTAACTCAAAATATTACTCAATATACAGAATCATGGAAAAATAATATGATAGGAGGATAGAATGTAATGAATTATAATAGTTTATTATGTAATTATTGTGTTTCATCTACAGGAAAATCTAATTTTAACGTTAGAGTGGTAAAGCCATCAGACATAAAAATGTCTAATACAATTAAAATATCACCAAAAAAGATTGAGAGAAAAATAGAAAGCAAAAAGAAAAAGTAATAAAATAACAAAAAAAGATTATATTATTAATATAATCTTTTTTTGTTAGGAGCGATTATGATAAGTCAATATTTTTCTAATTATGGATATACATTATTAACAAATAAGCAATATTCTTATAATTATAGTTGTGTTTTTGTAAAAATAAAAAAATTGAGCGAAAAAAATAATTTGTTAATAAAATGTCCAAATAATAAATAATATTATAATTATTTTATGAATTCATACATCCACCAATCAATTCCATCCCATCACAAAATCCATTCCTATAATATTTCTCGCACCAATAATAAATATAATCATAGAAATTCTTATCAAGTTGATCTAATTGCTTCTTAACATATTGCCTATTCTTTTCAGGTATGCTATTTAAAATATTTTTACTTATTTTCTCAAAATGAATAAAATGTTTTTTATCTTCTTCTGTTAGATTACAAAGTTTTGTTTCTTCTCTAAATTGAAACTATTCCTTCATTAAATCATCATTTACTTCTCTTAAATTATTATCCATAAAATAAACCTCCAAATTATAAAATAAAGATCCAAATACTTCCCAAAATTCTTTATAAAAAATTGGGGAGAAATTGGGGATCAATTTTTCAAAAACACCCCAATTTTAACCAAATCAAACACTAAATAAAAATCTTCGAAAGCATTGATAACACTAGTGCACAATGCAATTCAATATTAATCCAAAAAGATGTTATGTAGCCCTCATAACCCGAAGGTCACAAGATCAAGTTTTACAACTGTAACCCCAAAAACACTTAGAATCGCAAGAAATTGTGGCTCTTTTATATAATAGTAAAGTTCGATTAAAAAAATATATAATGAAGCATAAAAAATATATTTTTTTTAGTTATTAAAATGGTAAATCCAAGTAGACTATCATATTTATACATTCTAGAAACACATCATCCAGCACCACATAAAGCATATTTGATAATAAGAAAAAATAATAACACAAGTATAGCGATAATTAAATAATAAGTTCATATTAAGAAAATAAATAATAGAGACACATTATCATTTTTGAAACTTTAAATTAAAAGTTCTTTCTTTATAAAATACTAGAAACTTTAAATAAAAAATAGTATAATACGAATGAATTCAAAATTTAACAGATTATTTACAATAAATACTACATCAGATCAAATAAAAAAGAACAAAAGAAATTTCAAAAAAGGAGTAATATCACATGAAGCTACTAGAAATGAAATGTAAAAATTGCGGAGCACTACTAAAAGTTGAAGAAGATGCTAAATATATTGAGTGCCAATATTGCAATACAAAATACAAATTAGATGACGAAGTCCAGCATATAAAATACGACGAAATGGAAAAATCAGGCTATGAATTTGAAAAAGGAAGAATTAGAGCTCAGCAAGAGCAAAAACGAGCACAAAGCAATAACAATAATTTAAATAATGTTAATAATACCTCAAAAAAGAAAAATAATAAGACATTCTGGCTAATATTAGCCTGGATATTTTTATTACCATTTACGGCAACATATTTTATAGCCAAAAATAACAAACTAGATAAAAAGAAAAAGATTGTTATAATTGCAATTATGTGGGTTATATTTTTAGTAATTGCATATGCTAACCCATCAGAAAACATCAAAAATACACAAAGTAATAATCAAAATCAAACTGAAACACATATTGAAGATAATTAAATATAAATAAAAAATCCCACAAAACAATTGCACAAAAATAAAATATATGTTACATTAAAATCAAGCCAAAAACAAAATCCGACAAAAAGTCAAAAAAATAAAGGAGGAACAACACATGCTTTGTACAAATTGTGGAAAAGAAATACCAGATTCAAGTCAATTCTGCGAATACTGTGGGAAATCAACACAAAGTAAACCGCAATCAACTAAAAACATACAAGTAACAATACAAAGAAGAAAAAGATTTACAGGCTGTGCAATACCAATGTCAGTATTTATAGACAACCAAAAAGTAGCAAAGCTAAAAAATGGAGAATCAACACAAATAAAAGTACCAGCAGGAAAGCACCAAGTTATAGTAGAATTTTGGAATGGAGTAAGTAAAACAGAAGTAGATTTTTCAGAAAAATATTCAAAAATGTATTTAGAAATAGGAATAAAAATGGGATTAGTTACTTCAAAAGCTGTAATTACACAAATAAAAGGCGAATAATATAATAAATAATTTAATAAAAATATAATATAAAAGGAGAGAAAAAATGGGAAAGTTTTGTAAATATTGTGGAAGTGAATTAGATGAAGGGACTAAATTTTGTCCAAAATGCGGTGCAAAAACAGAAGAAATTATTGAAAATAATGATCCAATAAAAACATCTTATAATCAATTAAATGATGATCCAATAAATAACGATACTATAAATGACTTTAAAAAGGATGATGTAAATGGAGAAACAAAAACGAATCCATTAGCAATAGCATCACTTGTATGCTCAATAGTTGGTTTAATTATATTCGGTTTACCATTAGGAATAGTTTCTATATGTCTTAGTGTAGCTGCAAAAAAACACATGAAAATATTTCCTAATGAAAAAGGCAATGGGATGGCAACAGCAGGTCTTGTAATAGGAATTATAGATGTTGTTTTTACTTCATTATGGACAATAATGAATACAGCCAATCTTTTTTAGGGTAAACAGTTGAAAAATATAGAGGAGCGTGTAATTGATAAAATTTTTGAAATAATTAACTGGACGCTGGCAAAAATAATAAAACCAGATATGACTATAAATACAGTAACTGACTTAGATGAGAAAACTATAAATTATATAAAAGAAATGTTTAAAATTGAAGGTATAATATTGGATGTAGATGACACAATTAGAAAAAATATGAAAAATATCCCACCATGTACCAGTAAATGGTTAGATCAAATAAAAAAACAGCTAAAGGTGATTGTAGTCAGTAACGGTATAGACAAAAACATTCAAAGATATTTAAAGAAAAAAAATATTGATTATATAGGATTTGCAACAAAACCACTAAAAATAAATTTTAAAAAAGCATGTAAAAAAATGAATCTCAGTCCAGAAAAAGTTTTAGTAATAGGAGATAGCTTATTTGCTGACATATATGGTGGTAAAAGAAACAATATGTGGTCTGCTCTAGTTAAAACTGTAGAAGACGAAGAAAGATAAAAGCATTGAAAAAAACAATGCTTTTATTTTGCTATGAACTCTCCGTAGGCATAATTGAAATTGCTAATATTTTGTAATTGATAAGCTCATCTGCAAATCTTTGAAGAATATAATGTCCAGCTTCATGATATGCAACAGTAAGCTTTACGTGTTCAGGCATTGTCTTGAATTGCCTAAAAGTAAGTCATCTAGACGTATGATATACATAATATACATACATTAAAGCGATTCATTAATAAAATACGACAAATATGTGCTTTTTTATTGTTACAAATATAATTAAATGATATAATACCCACAAAAGGAGTGAGTAAAAAATGAAACATGAAAAATCTTGTGGATGTATTATAATTGAAGATGGAAAGGTGTTACTAATAAAACAAACAAGCGGAGCGTGGGGATTCCCAAAAGGACACGTAGAAGGAAATGAAACAGAGCTACAAACCGCAGCAAGAGAGGTAAAAGAAGAAACAAACATTGATGTAAAAATAGATGAAACAAAAAGATACACAATGCACTATACAACAGATAAGGGAGCAAGCAAAGAAGTGGTTTTATTCTTAGCACAAAAAACAGGAGGTGATATATCAAGACAAGAAAGTGAAATTTTGCAAATAGAATGGCTAAACTTTGAAGATGCAATAAAGAAATTAAGTTATAGTAATACAAAAGAATTATTAAAAGAAGTAGTAAGCAAATTATAAAATAATAGAGATAAAAAATGTCAGTGGAAAAGAAGTGATCAATGAGAAAAAAGCTTTTTTTCCACTGATATTCTTTTTATCTTTATAGTTCTTTAGCTTTTAAATCATAATTCAAAACCACTAGCATATATATTAATAAATAATATACAAAGGAGGATAAGCTATGTGGCATACTTTAGATTTGACGGAGGTTGTTAGAAAGCTGAGGTCAAATATTAATTATGGAATTACGAATGAAGAGGCAAAGATAAGGCTGGAAAAATATGGAAAAAATAAAATAGAAGGAAAGAAAAAGGAAAGTTTTTTTATAAAATTTATTAAACAATTTAATGACATAATGATAATAATACTAATAATTTCAGCACTAGTTTCAGCTATTGTTACTAAAATTGAAGGAGCTGGTGATTATTTAGATTCAATAATTATAATTAGTATAGTTGTATTAAATGCGTTAATGGGGGCTCTTCAAGAGTCTAAAGCTGAAAAATCTATTGAAGCACTAAAGCAAATGTCTACACCAGTTGTAAAAGTAAAAAGAGAAGGCAGTATTTTAAGTATACCAAGTGAAGAAGTGGTTATAGGTGATATAGTTTTATTAGAAGCAGGAAATTATGTACCTGCAGATTGTAGAATTATAAAGTCATATAATTTAAAAATAGAAGAGTCAAGTTTAACTGGTGAAAATGTTCCTATTTTAAAAGATGAAAATGTAAAATTAAAACAAGATTGCAATATAGGTGATATGCTAAATATGGCATTTGGAACTACAATAATAACAAATGGAAATGCTGAAGCAATAGTAACAGAAACTGGAATGGAAACCAAAGTTGGAAAAATTGCAAAAATGATTATTAGTGATGAATCTCCAGAAACTCCAATACAAAAAAAGTTGGGTCAAGTTGGAAAAACATTAGGAATTGGTTGTTTAATAATATGTGCAATTATATTTATTATAGGAATATTAAAAAAGATTCCTGCATTAGAAATGTTTATGACATCCGTAGGTCTTGCAGTAGCTGCTATACCAGAAGGACTACCTGCAATTGTAACTATAGTTTTGTCAATTGGTGTAACAAAACTTGCAAAACACAATAGTATTATACGAAAACTTCCAGCTGTAGAAACACTTGGAAGCAGTAGTGTAATATGTACTGATAAAACAGGAACTTTAACCAAAAATGAAATGAATGTTGTTACATATGAAGATTCAAATGGAAAGGCAATTGATTATATATTAGAGCTTGGAACAATGTGTACAGATGTGCAAGTACAAAATAATGGAAAAGTACTTGGAGATCCAACAGAAGTTGCTATTGTTGAAAAAGCAATTAATATAAATAAAAATCGAAATGAATTATATGCAAAATACCCAAAGGTAAATGAAATTCCATTTGATTCTAATCGAAAATTGATGACTACAATTCATAATATAAATGGAAAATATAGAGCAATAACAAAAGGCGCTCCAGATGTATTGTTAGATAGATGTACAAGGTTTTATAATAATGGAAATATATCTGACTTAAGTTTTTCAAAAAGAAATAGTTTGAAAAAAAGAAATGAAGATTTAGCTAATAGAGCATTAAGAATAATTGCTGTAGCATATATTGATTTAGATATATTACCTAAAAATTTAGATGATAATTTTATTGAAAATAATTTAATATTTGTTGGATTTATAGGAATGATAGATCCACCAAGAGAAGGTGTTAAAGAATCTATAAAAAGGTGTAAAGAAGCGGGAATAAAAATTGCAATGATTACAGGTGATCATGTAGCAACTGCAAAAGCAATAGCAGAAGATTTGGGAATACTGAGAAAAAATGAAATTTGTATAACAGGAAAAGAGCTAGATAAAATTTCACAAAAAGATTTAGAAAAAAATATTATGAAATATTCAGTTTTTGCAAGAGTAACACCAGAGCATAAAGTACGAATAGTAAAAGCATTTAGATCAACAGGAGCAGTTGTTGCAATGACTGGAGATGGAGTAAATGATGCACCTGCACTAAAAAATGCAGATATAGGAATTTCAATGGGACTAAATGGTACAGATGTCGCTAAAAATGCATCTGATATGATATTAGCAGATGACAATTTTTCAACAATAGTTGAAGCAATAAAATATGGAAGAAATATTTTTGATAACATAAAAAAAGCGGTTCATTTTCTAATTGCAACTAATATAGGTGAAATTGCAACAATTTTATTTGGTTTATTATTAGGTTTAAAAAGTCCATTACTTGCAATTCAATTATTATGGATAAATTTGGTAACAGATTCATTCCCAGCAATTGCGTTAGGACTAGATCCTGCAGAAAAAAATATAATGAAAAAGAAACCGCGAAATGCTAAAAAATCATTATTTGCAGGTGGTTTATGGACTCAAATAATTACAGAAGGTTTAATGCTTGGAATATTAACATTACTTGCTTTTTATATAGGATATAGTAAATTTAGTTTAGAAGTGGGAAGAACAATGGCATTTGTATCACTTGGAATGCTAGAGCTAGTACATGTATTTAATATAAGAAGTGAAGGCTCTATATTTAAAATAGATTTATTTTCAAATAAATACTTAATAGGAGCGTTTATATTAGGAGCAATATTACAAATATCAGTAGTAATAATTCCAAGTTGTAGTGCAATATTTGATGTACAGAACTTAACCAAAGAGCAATGGATGTATACTGCAATTATTTCAATAATGCCAATATTTATAATGGAATTTCAAAAATGGTTTAATTCAATTATAAGTCCTAAAAAATATTGTATAACAGATGTAAAAACGAATTTTGAAAAAACAGGAAGAGAGTATAATTAAACAAAAAGGTGCAACAAATTAATAATAAGTTGCACTTTTTTGGATACATACACATAAAAACATTATGAATAAAAAACATAACGAAAGCATAAGTATTTATGGGGTGTAAATATGATAATTTTAAGTAAAAAAAGAATAATTAGATTAATGTCATTAGTAACAATATGTTTAACAGTATGTGTTATACAAACTGCGAAAACAGATAAAAAAACTGTTCAAACAGTAACTTTACCTGTAACCAATAAGGTAATTGTAATAGATGCTGGACACGGTGTTCCAGATGAACGGTGCAGAAAGTAGTAATGGAATAAGTGAAGCAAAAACAAATTTAAATATAGCATTAAAATTACAAACATTATTGGAACAAAGTGGAGCAACAGTAATATTAACAAGATCAGATGAAAACGCTATATATGATATTGATAGTAAAACATTAAAAGAAAAAAAGATATCAGACTTGAAAAATAGAGTAAAAATAGGAAATGAAAGTTCAGCTGATGCATTTGTTTCTATTCATTTAAATAAAATTCCACAGCAACAGTACTCTGGCTGGCAAACATTTTATAAATCTAGTGATGAAAACAGCACAAAACTTGCAAAATGCATTCAATCAAGTTTAAATGAATCAATTCAAAAAGAAAATAATAGAGTAGCAATGAAGCTAGATACTGTATATATAATGAAAAAAGTGGAAATTCCTATATCAATAGTTGAATGCGGATTTTTATCAAATCCAGAAGAAGAAAAGAACTTATTGAATGATGAGTATCAAAATAAACTAGCATGGGGAATATACACGGGAATAATTGATTACTTTAATAACTAGTAAGAGAAATGGAGAAAAAACGAGAAAAATGAAGAAAAAAAGAGCAAAAAAGGTAAAAAAATGTAAATTTATCTGTTTTTTTCTTAATAATTTGATGTTTTTTTACTAAAAAGGTATAGTTTGATTTGAAATTGTTAAAAATATATGGTATAATATTAGACAGTCGCATTGAAAAAAAGGGAGTGTGAAAACTTATTTTAAGCAATAGATTAAAAAACTATACAAACGATAAAAGAAAATTAACTGCAATAATATCTATCGCTATAATGATAATATTAGCAATAATTTTAATAAAAAATAATTTCAAAATTGCCTACAAAGTTACAGTTGATGGAACAAAAGTAGGATATGTAACAGATAAAGATAAATTTACCTGTATGGTAAGCAACAAAGTATTAAATCAAGATAATAAAAATATAGAGCAAGTAGTATTGAATGAAATTCCAAAATATTCAATATCTATTATAAGCAAAAACAAAAATACAGATGAAGAATCAATAATTAGTATTTTAAAACTGAAAGCAGAAACAACATATAAAATGTATGCAATTACATTAAATGGCGAAGACAAAGCTTATGTCGATACTTTAGATGAAGCAAAAGATAAAATGAAAGAGCTAGCAGAAAAGTATAAAGAAAACTCTGAATTCGCAGTAAGAGAAGTATATACTGATAATATGTTAGAATATAAAAATATGAAATATGCGACAGTTACCAAATTAACAAGAAACCTAGATGCAGAAATACAAGCAAAAATTGAAAGCAAAAAAAATAGCAAGACTACAAAAAAATCTACAAACATAAAATCTACAACCAATGGAAGTAGTGTAAATGGTGTAAATTTTACAGTAGCTCCTGTATCAGGTAGAATTTCTTCAAGATATGGTGCAAATGAAAGCATAAGAAACCATACACACAAAGGTTTAGATATCGCAGCAAGTAATGGTACACCAATAGTAGCAGCTGCGGATGGTGTGGTAACATATGCTTCATATAATAGTGGTGGCTATGGAAATTTAGTTAAAATTTCACATGGTAATGGTGTTGAAACATATTATGGACATTGTAGTAAATTATATGTAAAGGTAGGACAGACAGTTCAGGCAGGAGATTCAATTGCCGCTGTTGGGTCAACAGGAAATTCAACAGGAAATCACTTACATTTTGAAATCAGATTAAATGGCACACAAGTAAATCCACAAAATTATTTATATTAATAATCTGATGATAGGAGAGCACAGTTAAGTTTATAAAACTTTAACTATGCTCTTCATTATTTTTATTCTGTTAATTTTCTAATAGCTTTTATAAAAATTTCTATGCTTTTTAATAAATCATTTATATCTAAAAATTCATCAGCTTGATGGCACATATCTAATTTACCTGGCATATTGCAACCAAAAGAAACAACATTTTTAAATGCTCTAGCATATGTTGCACCAGGACATGTAATTGGCTCTTCTTTAGATCCAGTTACTTCATTAAATACATCACATAAAGTTGTAACTAAAGGATCTGTTTTTGGAACAAATAGTGCAGATTTTTCATCATCAAATTTTATTGAAATATCTGGAAAATCTAAGATTGAGTCAGAAATTTTTTGTTTTATTAATGCAATATAAATTGTAACTGGGATTCTAATATTTAATCCTATTGTAATTGAATTATTTTTAAAACTTACATTTCCAACATTTAATGTCAAATCACCAGATTCATCAGTACATCCTATATTTAATAAATTACCATTTAAATCAGTATTAATTCTTGTTTTAAATAATTGAAGAATTTGTAAAGGTTCATTATGATTTTCAAATAAATCATTTAAAATTACTAAAAGGCGAGATAATGCATTAACTCCCAAATCTGGATAAGCAGCATGTGCAGCAACACCGTGTGCAGATAGTTTAATTTGATTATCTGCTATTTGAGATACATCGATATGAAAATTATATTCTGTAATTGAATTTTGTAATTCAGTTTGAATGTCATCTAAACTTAAATTATTAAATTCAAGTACTGCTTCAGCATATTTTGGAACTATATTTATAGCATTATCACATTTTAAATCTATAATTTTTATATTGCCATTCGGAATATAACTTGATTCAATAAAAGCATTTAAAAATCCTTTTTCTGCATATATACAAGGAAAATCAGCATCAGGACTAAATCCAAAAGTTGGAAGCTCTTCATGTTGTTTGTAATATTCAATACATTTCCAAGAAACTTCTTCATTTAATCCTAAAATTAAACGAACTCTTTTATTTACATTCATTGTATCCATTACATATTTCATGGCATACAATGAAGCAATAACAGGTCCTTTATCATCAATAGCACCTCTACCATATAATTTGTTATCCTCAATAACTGGTTCAAAAGGATCACATTTTGTCCAGCCATCTCCAGCAGGAACGACATCCAAATGGCCAATTATACCAAGCAATTCTTCACCTTCACCAAACTCAATATATCCACAATAACCATCAACATTTTTTGTCTTAAAACCTAGGCTATCAGCTAATTTTAATATATAATTCAAAGCATCAGAACAATTTCTACCAAAAGGCATACCATCCTCAGCAGAACTTTCATCCGAAATACTAGGAATTTTTATCAATTCACAAATATTATTCAAAATATTATCTTTATTATCATCAATAAATTTCTTTATCATAAGTACAAACCTCCTTCAAAAAAATTATATTCAAAAACATAGCTTAAATCAAGACTATATGCTATAATTTTTTCAAGAGAATTCAAAAACGGGGATGGTCCTGAAAAAAATAAAGGTCGTTCTTGGAATGAAGAGAGAGAAATTAAGTTAATTATTGAAAGGAAGGTAGGAGAGATTCAAAACATAAAAAATGAAAGGAGAATTTACATGATTAATATCAAAAAAGTAAATTGTATTGAAGATGCAAAAATTTGTGATGAATTACTTACAAAATTAATTCAAAGTGAACGAAAATTTAATAAAAATATTAAATCTAATTATATTGTTAAGGGTTTCTTTGAGAAAATATACAATAATGATAATAATGTAATTTTCTGTGCAAAGATTGACAAGGTAATAGTAGGATACATTTACTGCAGATTTGATTCTGATTGCAATGGTCCAATGTTGCATCAGGAGGCGTTAATTGATGGATTATATGTAAAAAATGAATACAGAAGAAGAGGTATAGCAAGTAACTTAATAGCACATGCTAAAAAATGGGTAAAAGATAAAAACATTAAAAATTTATATATAAATGTATTAGAGGGAAATATGGAGGCGATGAATTTATATTACAAAAATGGTTTTAAAAATTTTGAAAAAAAATTGAAATTGGGTGGAGGTGTATAAGAGAAAATTTTGTAAATAAATTTGAATAGTAAAGTGAAAATGTATTATATAAAAAAAGTTATAAAAATGTAAAAAGACCGCTCTTGAAATACAAGAGCGGTCTTCGTTTGGAAGATTAGAGATCAGCAAAGTGTTCTGCTAAATCGTTCCATCCATCTTCATCTTCGTCATCATCACTGAAATCCCCTGCAATATATCCATAATCGGATACAAAATCCAAATCAATCGATTCAGAATCGTCAATATAGATTTTTGCATTACGGGGGAGATCAGCTTCTTCTCGTGCAGCTTTTATTAAAGCATTCGTGTCATTACCAGTGGGATTGAGATCCCATTGGTCTATAACACGATTTTTCTCAACAAAAAGAAGTTGTGATTGGGTAATTACGTATCCAGTAAAACTGGAAAAAACGTAAGGGTCGTACAAATCATATTTATAATTTCGTTGACTCATAATATCCCTCCTTAAGGGCTAAAATGGACTTATATCGTATGAATCATTATTGTAACATTATGTAAATAAAAAGTCAATAGATTTTATAAAAAAAATGAAAAATATAACTGAAATCTTTTACAATTGTAAAAAAATTCCAGTCTGTATTAAATATTAAGTTCGAATACAGACTGGAATTTTTTATTTATAATCAATAAATTATTAAATTAATGCTACTCTCTAGGTAAATCTAATTTTATATGAACATCTTCTAATTGAGCTTTAGTAACATTTCCTGGAGCACCCATTAATAAATCTTGAGCTTTGCTATTCATAGGAAATGCTATAACATCACGAATTGTTTCTGATCCTGTTAAAAGCATTATCATTCTGTCAACACCAGGTGCTATTCCAGCATGAGGTGGAGCACCAAATTGGAATGCATTGTATAATGCTGAGAATTTTTCTTCAATAACATCTTTTCCATATCCAACAATTTCAAAAGCTTTTTCCATTATTTCTGGATCGTGGTTACGAACTGCACCTGAAGATAATTCTATACCATTACATACTATATCATATTGGTCAGCAGTTATATCTAATGGATTCATTGTATTTAAAGCTTCTAATCCACCTTTTGGCATTGAGAATGGGTTATGACAAAATGCTAAATCTCCATTATCATCTAATTCATACATAGGGAAGTCTACTATCCAACAGAATTGGAATAAACTATCATCTATTAAATCTAATCTTTTTCCTAATTCATTTCTAATTTGACAAGCAAAGTTATTTGCATTTGTTTCATTATCAGCTATAAAGAATATTGTATCTTCAACTTCTAATCCAGCTAAATCTTTTAATTCAGATTTCATATCGTCTGGAATAAATTTATCAATAGGTCCTTTGTATGACATATCTTCTTGAACTTCTAAGTATCCAAGTCCACCCATACCAATACTTTGAGCATATGCTAACATTTTTTCATGGAATCCCTTTGATTGATGTCCTTTTATTTTTATAGCACGAACTGTTCTGTCATGGAATGGTTTAAATGTACATCTTTGGAAGAAATCTGTAACATCAATTATAATTAATGGATTTCTTAAATCTGGTTTATCACATCCATATTTAACCATTGCTTCTTTGTAAGGAATTCTAGGAAATGGGTATTCTGCTACTTTTTTATCTGAAAATTTTGTAAATGTGTTGTAAACAACGGGTTCCATTACACTAAATACATCTTCTTGTGTAGCATATGCCATTTCCATATCTAATTGATAAAATTCACCAGGAGCACGATCAGCTCTTGCGTCTTCATCTCTAAAACATGGTGCTATTTGGAAATATTTATCAATACCAGATACCATTAATAATTGTTTAAATTGTTGAGGCGCTTGTGGTAATGCATAAAATTTTCCAGGATGAACTCTACTTGGTACTAAATAATCTCTTGCACCTTCTGGAGATGAACTTGTTAATATTGGTGTTTGAACCTCCAAAAATCCTTGTTCAATCATTTGAGAGCGTAGGTATTGTAAAACTTGAGCTCTTAATTTTAAGTTATCTTGTAATTTTTTTCCTCTTAAATCTAAAAATCTATATTGAAGACGTAAATCTTCTCTAACATCTTGATTTACATTTACTTCAAAAGGTAAATTCTTTGTTCTTTTTCCTAAAATTTTTATATCTTTTATAACAACTTCAACTTCACCTGTTGGAATTTTAGGGTTGTAAGTTTCTTCATCTCTTTTTCTTACTGTTCCTGAAATTGTTACTGTTGATTCAATTGGAATATGTGATGCGAAATCTACCATTTCAGTTTCTCCAGATGTTACAACTTGTGTAATACCATACATATCACGAATGTCTAAAAAAACTAATCCTCCCAAATCACGTATTGTTTCAACAAATCCTGCAACTTTAACTTCTTTTCCAACATCAGATATACGAAGTTCGCCACAGTTATGAGTTCTGTATTCATTCATTTTAAAATCTCCTTTCAAATTATGGGAAAATGGGACGGTTCTCTTTTCCATTTTTGGGAAAAGGGACAGTCTTCCTTTCTAGTACCAAATTAAATACCTATTTTGGTGACTAACAAAATAATTTTTATTTTTAATAAATGTGAGACGTTTTTTCTTTAATAACTTATAAAAAACAAAAAACGCCCACTGCATAATGCAGGGACGAATAATTTCTTCGTGGTGCCACCCGGCTTTAAAAAACTATTTTGTAGTTTTTCCTTAATTAAAATATTGCTCCAATGTGTTTTTCAATCAGGTTTTCTAATAAAGGCTTTCAGCGTAACACCTTTAATCTCTTTTAGCTCTTTTGATTGCTCGTCATTTTCATTGCAATTATATACATAATATAGTTATTTTACATAGTATGGCAACTTTTGTCAATACTTATGCGAAAGTTTTTTTAATACTTTTAAATAATTTTTTCATTTAGTACAAATAATTGACAATGTATGTAAAAATTTATTATAATCATTACTATAATTGTAATAAACTAAAGGAGTGATAGGCTGTTGGATAAAATTGACCTAGCATTAGAAATAATTAATTTAAAAATCGCTAAAGAGGTAAAAGAAAATACAGAGAAGAAATATTCTGAATTTGCAAAAAAAATAAAAGTACTTGAAGATGAAAAAAGAGCAATATATCAAAACAATGAAGCTATAATTAACAGAGTTATTGATGTATATGGTAAAGAAGTGAAAAATAATAAGAATAAATAGGAGGAATTTTTTTTGAAAATCAATTAAAAAATAATGGGGAAGTTTTATCAGAAGATGATGTGAGATTAACAAAAGATGAGTTTGAAGAATGTTTAGATAAATTAGAGCTTGTAACTTTTTTAGAAGCAGTACATACACCTAATCCAAAATCAATATATATTTTTGCACAACCAGGAGCTGGAAAAACAGGATTAAGAATGTTTGCTGAAACAGAATTTTATAATCAAAATGAATGTTCAAATCATGTGGCTATTGATCCAGATCAAGTTGCAATGTTTCATAAATATTATGATACAATTATAGAAAAATTTTCAGATGATTCATATAGATTATTGCAAGAATTTGTAAGACCTGCGTTAGATGGATATTTAAGACAAAAAGCAGTCTTTCATAAAGTACATTTATTTCAAGAGGGAACTTTTGCATCTCCTGGATATATTGAAATTATGGATTTTCAAAAGAATGGTGGAAGAGCTAAAATTGGAAAACGCGATTTAAATGGTAATAGAGCAGAAGTTAATGTTGAGGGAAATTATGATATTGAAATAAATATCTTAGCAGTACATAGATATGAAAGTTTATTATCTGCGTATGAGAGAGAATTTGAATTAGTTGAGCAAGATTTACCAGCCAGAGCTGTAACTGCAAAAAATCATGATTATTCATATGAAAAAATGCTTGAAAATATTGAAGAAGTTGAAAAAAGAAAAATTGCTAATAAAATGAGAGTATTTAAAAGAGGATATGTAAAAAGTAAACCAGAGCTTGTTTATAAAAGTGGGGATACAAAATATAGAAGTACCGCAGAGGCTGTTAGATGTGAACGTGAAAAAAATAAAATGGAATTAATGTCTAATTCAGAAGCATATTTGGATAGAATTGCAATATTGAGAAAGAAAATAAAAAGTAAGATATCTCGTGATGGTGACTTCCCTAATAGTGATGTTTTATTAGATAAAATAGATGCAATTGAAAAAGAGTTTATTAAAGATATTGAAAAGAGTAAAATTGAAGGAAGAGGTGAATAATATGATAGATATGCATATGCATACAACATATTCAGATGGTGCAGATAGTTTAATTGAAGTTTTAAAAAAGGCAGAAAGTTTGAAATTGGAATATATATCAATTACAGATCATGATACATGTGAGGGATATAAAGAACTTGCAAAATTGGATGTAAAAAAATATTTTTCAGGACAAATTATAAATGGTGTTGAAATTAAATGTGCTTATAAAAAAAGATTAATTGAAATTTTAGGTTATAAGGTAGATCCAAAAGTGATTAATAATTTTATGGAAGAATTTCATAAAACGAAATCAAAGGAAATATTGCAACAAAAATATTTTGATATATTACATGAAAGATGTAAGGATATGGGATTAGTTATGTCTAAAAAAGAAGATATAGAATTTAATCCTAAAACAGATTGGGCTAGTATTAAAATTTATAATGATATAAAGGCACATGAAGAAAATAAATTAAAAGTTCCAGACGATTTTTGGAGTGAATTTAATATATTTTCTAAAAAATATTGCGGAGATGTAAATTATCCATTATACATAGATAAAAGTGAAGATTATTTACAATTAGATGAGGCTATCAAATTAGTAAAAGATGCAGGTGGATTAGTATTTCTTCCACATATTTTTATATATAAATGGGCAGAAGATAAGAAAAAATTATTAGATAATATAGTTGCAGAATATGATATTGATGGAATTGAATGCATGCATAGTGAATTTTCACAAGATGATATCGATTACTTATTAGAGTATACTCAAAAGAATAATTTCTATAGAAGTGGTGGAAGTGATTATCATGGAAAGAACAAAGTTGGAATAGAAATGGCTGTTGGAAAAGGCAATTTAAAAATAGAATCTTATTTAATACAGGATTGGGTTAATAAGTAGTTAGAATTGAATTATCTAATAAAGTGTGATAAAATATGCAAAAAATAATAAGGAGTGCAAAAAAATGTCAGACAAAATAGTTAGAGGATTAGCATACAATGGAAAAGTAAATGTAAAATGTATAGATACAACAGAACTTGTTGAAGAGGCAAGAAAAATACACGATTTAAGCCCAGTTGCAACTGCTGCATTGGGAAGATTATTAACAATGGGATGTATAATGGGAAGTGGATTAAAGGATGATGATGATACAATAACTCTTCAAATAAAAGCAGACGGACCACTTGGGTCACTAAATGCTGTTGTAAATAGTAATATGGAAATAAAAGGATATGTACAAAATCCAAATGTAGATTTACCATTGAAGGATAATGGAAAATTAGATGTAGGTACAGCTGTTGGAAAATATGGAATGTTATATATTATAAAAGATATTGGCTTAAAAGAGCCATATGTAGGATTAACACCATTAGTTTCAGGAGAAATTGCTGAAGATTTTGCTGAATATTTTGCAAAATCTGAACAAACTCCATCTGCAATAGCATTAGGGGTCCTTGTAAATAAGAATGGCGTAAAAAGTGCAGGAGGATACATGATTACACCAATGCCAGATGCAACAGATGAAGACATATCTAAATTAGAAGAAAACTTAAAAAATATAAAACCTATAAGTGCATTATTAGATGAACAAAAAGATTTGATCGAAATTGCTAGAATCGTAACAGGTGATAAAAATGTAAAATTATTAGAGGAGCAAAAAACACCAAAATATAAATGTGATTGTAGTAGAAATCGAATTGAAAAAGGATTAATTTCATTAGGAAAACAGGAGCTAGAAAATATAATAAATACAGATGGAAAAGCTGAAATAAAATGTAGTTTTTGCAAGAAGAAATATGATTTTAATAAAGAAGATTTAGAAAATTTAAAAGAAGAATGCAAAAAATAAAATAGTAAAAACACCGTTTAAATGCAACGGTGTTTTATTATATAAAAATTTAATTTTAGTAAATGTGCAAATTGATTTACTAATACATTTTTTTTTGATAGAATATAAAAAAATGCAGAACGGAGGCAATAACATGATTGAAAAAACTGTATTTTCAGATGAAGAAATTGTTGCTCAAATAAAAAGTAATTATGATATTACTATAAAAAATATTGAACATGAAGATAGAGGTAGTGCAAATAATGGAAGAACAAGAAATAATAATAAAAAAGAACAATGATTTTGAATTAAAAGATATTTTTGAATGTGGACAATGTTTTAGATGGAATAAAAATGATGATGATTCCTATACAGGAGTAATAAAAAACGGTGTATTAAATGTTAAAATAAATGGAGAAAATATTATTTTCAAAGGAATTTTGAATAAAAATATAAAAGATATTGTAACAGATTATTTTGATTTAAATAGGGATTATTCAAGTATAAAAAAATCATTAGCTAAAATTGATATTTATATGAAAGAAAGTATTGAATATGGAAGTGGAATTAGAATTTTAAATCAAGATTTGTGGGAAACAATTATATCATTTATTATATCTGCTAATAATAATATACCAAGAATAAAAGGGATTATTGAAAGATTATCTAAAAAATATGGAACAAAAATTAATTGGAACAATGAAGAATATTATTTGTTTCCAACACCAAATCAATTAAAAAATGTAACTGTAGAAGAGTTTAGAAAACTAGGGTTAGGCTTTAGGGATATCAGATTATTTGAAACAACACATATGGTTTTGAACAATGAAATCGACTTATCAAAATTACATCTATTAGATACAACATCTGCAAGAGCAGAACTGTTAAATTTATCAGGAGTTGGACCAAAAGTAGCAGATTGTATTTTGTTATTTTCAACATTAAAAAGATTTGATATTTTTCCAATAGATGTATGGGTTAGAAGAGTTATGAATGATTTATACATAAAAAATCCAGACGAAAACAAAGTAAGCAAAAAATTAATAAATGATATAGCATTTGAAAAGTTTGGAAACTTAGCTGGAATAGCACAGCAATATTTATTTTATTGGAAAAGAGAAAATTAAATTTGTAAAATGTCAGTAAGTGTTGGTGTGGGTGTGAATGTGGGATGTGTCAGTGTGATGTCAATGGAGGTTGTCAATGGGGAGCAATGGGAGGTTGTCAATGGTTGTCAATGGGGACGGTTCTTCTTGACAACTTTGAAGCTACATCCCAAATGTATGCCTAAAGTTGTCAAGAAGAACCGTCCCCATTGACAACCATTGACAACCTCCCATTGCTCCCCATTGCCCTTCATTAACAACCCACTGACATAGGAAAAAAATAAAAAAATTGAAAGGAAATTGAGTATGGGATTACGATTAGTATATGGAAAATCTGGAACAGGAAAAAGTACATTTTTATTTAATGAAATAAAAGAAAAAATATCTGGTGATAAAAAAATTTATATAATAACTCCAGAGCAATTTTCTTTTACTGCAGAGCGTGAGTTAATAAATGCTGTTGGTACAGGAGCAGCCTTAAATGCTGAAGTTTTAACATTTAATCGTATGGCATATAGAGTAATGAATGAAGTTGGTGGAGCAACTAAAACAGCATTATCTCCATGTGGAAAGGCTATGCTTATTTATAATATTTTATTAAATGAAAAATCTAATTTAAATTTTTTAGGCAAGTCTGATGAAAATATAGAGCTAATATCAACTCAAATAACTGAGTTTAAAAAACATGGTGTCAGTTTAGAAAATTTGGATGAAATGATTGAAAGTTCAAAAGATAAATATTTAAAATCTAAAATGAATGATATGAAAATTGTGTTTAGCAAGTTTGAAGAAACTATACAAAATAAATATATTGATGAAAATGATGTATTAACAATACTTGCTAATCAATTGCCTGAAACAAATATTTTTGAAAACACACTTATTTACATAGATGAGTTTGTTGGATTTACAAAGCAAGAGTATGATATAATTAAAATTTTATTAAATATGGCAAGCCAAGTAACAATTAATGTTTGTACAGATTCCCTAGAAGAAAGTAATTCTCCTGATACAGATATTTTTTATGCTAATAAACAAACTGTTCAAAAAATAAAAGATGTTGCTAAAGAAGCAAATGTAAAAATGGACAAACCTGTATTTATGGAAAAAGTATGGAGATTTAAAAATGATGAATTAAAACACATTGAGAAAAATTTGTATTCTGTACCATATAAAAAATATGAAAATGAAAATTTAAAAAATATACATTTGTTTTTAGCAAATAACCAATATTCTGAAATAGAAAATATTGCAATAAAAATTGTTAAATTAGTCAAAAATGAAGGATATAGATATCGTGACATTTCTATAATTACTAAAAATTTGGATATATATTCAAATTTATGTAAGGTTATATTTAACAAATATCAAATTCCAGTTTTTATAGATGAAAAGAAAGATTTAAGTCAAAATATAATAGTAAAATATTTGTTATCTATTCTAGAAATATTTGCAAAAAATTGGTCATATGAATCAGTTTTTAATTATATAAAGACTGGATTTTTAGATATTGAACCAGAAGAAATATATGCATTAGAAAATTATTGTTTAAAATGGGGAATAAAATATAGTAAATGGTATAAAGGTGAGTGGAATTTTCATGATGAAGATGATACAAATAGAGCACAAATAGAAAGATTTAGAGAAATAAGAAAAATAATTGTAAATCCATTAATTAAGTTTAAAGAAAATTTATTAGGAACGAATTCCGCAAAAGAAATAACAAAAAGATTGTATGAGTTTTTAATCGAGAATGAAATTGATAGAAAGTTAGAAGAAAAAAGAGAAGAGCTTTTAAATTTAAATAAGGTGGAAATCGCAACAGAATATGAAACAAGCTGGAAAATAATAATGCAAGTGTTAGATGAAATTGTATTGGTATTTGGTGATGAAAAAATTACTTTTGAAAGATATATGCAGATTTTAAAAACAGGTCTTGGAAATAGTAATTTAGGTAAAATACCAGGAACACAGGATCAAGTAATATTAGGGGATATAGATAGATCAAGAAGTCATAAAATTAGAACTGTTTTTATAATTGGTTTAAATGATGGAATGTTTCCAAGTGTTAATAAAAATGAGGGATATTTTAATGATAATGATAGAGCTATTTTGAAAGAAAATGGAATTGAACTTGCTAAAGGAACGATTGAAAGATTATATGAAGATAATTTTAATATATACAAAGCATTTACTGCTGCAAGTGAAAGTATATATTTATCATATTCGTCATCAGGAGCTGATGGAAAAACCTTAAGAGCGTCAATGCTAGTATCTAAAATTAAAAAGTTATTCCCTACAATTAAAGAAGATAGCGATATAATAAAAAAAGAGTCTGAAATTTTAATTGAAAATAACACATTTGAGGAACTTTTAAATCAATTAAGAGATTATAAAGATGAAGATAAAGATTTAGATGATAAATGGATTACAGCATATAATTATTATATGAGTAATGAAAATTGGAAATATAAATTAGTTAACAGTTTAAAGGCAATTAGTTATACAAATATGCCAGAGCGAATAAATAAAGAAAATATAGAAAAATTATATGGAAAAACATTAAAAACGAGTGTATCAAGGTTGGAACAATATAAATCATGTCCATTTTCTTATTATTTAAAATATGGATTAAACATATCTGAAAAGGATAGCTTTAAAGTTGACTCGTTAGATACTGGTTCTTTTATGCATGATACAATAGATACTTTTTTTAATATTGTAAGGGAACGAAACATTAAAATAAAATTTTTAACTGAAGAAGAAACAAATGACATTATTGAAGAAATTATAAATGAAAAATTAGGATTAAATAAGAATTTTATTTTTTCAAGTGCTCCGAAGTATAAGGTTTTAGCAGCTAGATTAAAAAGAGTTGTAAAAAAATCTATGAAATATATATTAGAAAGTTTAAAATATAGTGATTTTGAAGTGCTTGGAAACGAGGTTGAGTTTAAAGAGGGAAAAGAATACAGTCCAATAATTATAGATTTGGAAAATGGTAAAAAAGTTGAAATTACAGGAAAGATAGACAGAATAGATATTGCAAAAACTGCGGAAGATAAATACATAAGAATTATAGATTATAAATCATCTGTAAAAAATATAGAGCTAAATTCTGTTTATGCAGGATTACAGTTACAATTATTAACATATTTGGATGCTGCCTGCAAAGAAGAAGATGTGCTTCCTGCTGGTGTACTATATTTTAATTTAATTGATCCAATTATAAAATCATCTAAAAATATGTCTGAAGAAGATATTGAAAATGAAATAAGAAAAAAATTCAAAATGCAGGGATTAATATTAGCAGATATAAATATTGTAAAAATGATGGACAATAAATTAGAAAAGGGAGCTTCAACAATAGTGCCAGCATATATTGGAAAAGATGGAGACTTAAGTCAAACAAAAACAAGTGGTGTATCGCGAAAACAATTTGAATATTTACAAAAATATATGAATAAAATAATAAAACAAATTTCAGAGGAAATAATGTCTGGAAATATAGACATACACCCATATTATAAAAAGAAAAAAACACCGTGTGATTATTGTAAATATAAAGCAATTTGTGGTTTTGATACTGCTAATAGCAATAATCAATATAATTATATAAATGAAGCTGAAAAAAATGCTGTTTTAGAGATGATAAAAGAACAAGTAGAGAATTAAATTTTTTTATAGGAAGGGTTGATTTTATGAAAGATTTATCAAATGAAAATATTATCCATATTAAAAATAATAATATACAATATCTACAATTTAAAAGATTATTACAATATCAAAACAAGTTAAAACATTGCTATACATTAAAACCATTAGATTTTAAAAATAGCACTAAGGATAGTGATGATTACAAAAAAATATGTAAGGAGATTAATATAAATAATGAGAATATAGTACATCCAAAACAGACACATACTAAAATTGTAAGAATTGTAAATGAAGATGATGAGAGCTCTAATTTTGATGAGGTTGATGGATTAATAACAGATAAAAAAAATAAAGCTCTATCTTTATATTTTGCTGATTGTACAGCATTGTTTTTGTATGATCCTATAAAAAATGTAATAGGTGATATTCATTCTGGATGGAGGGGGACTGTGCAAAAAATTGGTATGGTTGCAGTTCAAAAAATGCAGGAAGAATATAATTGTAATCCTGAAGATATAATTTGTTGTATAGGTCCAACAATAAGGCAATGTCACTTTCAAGTTGAGGAAGATGTAAAAGATTTGTTTATGCAAGCTTTTAATGATGAATCAATTATAAAAGTGGGAGAAGTTGTAGATGGAAAACAAAAATATTATATAGATGCAGTTAAAGCAAATATAAACATGATGAAGAGCTGTGGTTTGAAAGAAGAAAATATAATAGATTCAGGTATATGTACAGTTTGCAATAGTGATATATTGCATTCATACAGAACTGAAAAGCAAAATGCTGGTAGAAATGCAGCAATTATGTGTTTAATCTAATTGCAATTTATTATAAAATTTGATATATATAATGATATGTGGTAATAAAAGTGTAAAATGAAAGCAAGGAAATGATATAATGTATAGTAATTGGGAAGATTTAGAAAAATCAATAATTAATTGCAAAAAATGTAAGTTATGTACAAATAGAAATAATATAGTTTTTGGTCAAGGTAATAAAAATGCTGATATAATGTTAATTGGAGAAGGCCCTGGGGCAGACGAGGATAGACTTGGTCAACCATTTGTTGGAAAGGCTGGTAAATTGATGAATTCAGCTTTTGAAGGACTTGAAATTAAAAGAGATGAATTATATATTGCAAATATTGTAAAATGTAGACCTCCTGCAAATAGAGTACCAGAAGCGGATGAGGCAGAGGCTTGTCTTGATTATTTGCGTAATCAAGTGATTCTTGTAAAACCTAAAATAATTGTATTATTAGGAAGTACAGCATTAAAAAATATTTTGGGAAAAGAGTATTCAATTACTGCAAGTAGGGGAAGATGGATTGAAAAAAAGGGAATTTATTATATGCCAACTTGGCATCCGGCTGCTTTATTAAGAGATGAAAATAAAAAGATTGAGTTTTGGTGTGATTTAAAATTGGTAATTGAAAGATATTCAGAATTTGAAAAATAATAAAATTAAGCGATATATTAAATCAATATGTGAGTACATGTGAACTTTAATCGTATAAAAAAAAGTAAAAAAAAGGAAAAATTATTGATTTAGACAAATAATTATGTTAATATATAAGTAGTCCGATGATATCATCGGTTTATATATATGACATCAAGTTATGCAACTTAGATGGCGACATGCCAAAACACACGTCTGCTTACAGATGGGTTACCTTAATAAAGGTGGCTGTGGTGAATTGGCGAAAGCTCAGCATTTTGCTGGGCTTTTTTTGTATCATAAAACAGAAATTTTACTAATAAGTAATACTTTGTGAAGAAAGTGTGAATTTTACAATTTAAATAGGTTTAATGTTGACATTGAATTTATTCAATAGTAAAATCAATTAAAATATTGTGAAATATAATATTTTGAAAAAAATTGGAAATAATAATTATAAATGTAAAATACATATTTACAAATATAATTTTAATATATATCAATTTTAAATAAGTTTTTTTATTGGAGAGAAAATGAGTAGAAGAGATAATAATGGACCAGATGGAAAAGGTCGGAAGACATTCGAAGGTACAAGATACTAAGAATAGCAAATTGGAAAAGAAAAATATAAATAAAAAAAGTAATAAAAAAGACAAAAATGACAGTAAATCAAAAAATAATTTTAATGAATTTGGAATGGCTGGAAAATATCAAAATCAGGAAAAAGAAAAGAAACCTAAAAAAGCATTAAAAATAGTTCTTTCAATATTATTAATTTTATTTTTGATAATGGGAACTGTCTTCGGAACATATTTATATAAAGCAGGAGGTAGTTTTACAGGAGCTGTTATGAATCTTATGAAAGATACCATTGCTGATAAAGATCCAATTTTTGTATTGATAATGGGGGTTAGTGAAGATATATCTGCAGAATTGACAGATACAATAATGTTAGCAGGATTTAATCCTGAAACAAATCAAGCTTTTATATTATCGATACCAAGAGACACATTTGTTGGTTCAAATGAAGCAACAGCAGGAGGCTTTGATAAAATCAATGCATTATATCAAAAAAGTCCACAAAAAACGGTCGAGGCAGTTGAAAATTTAACTGGTATAAATATAGATTATTATATTACTGTAAAAACAAGTGCTTTAATAGAAATTGTTGATGCTATTGGAGGTGTTGACTTCGATGTCCCTATAAATATGGATTATGATGATGACACACAAGATTTACACATTCATTTAAAAGCAGGTCAACAAAAAATAAATGGTGAAAAAGCAGAGCAATTAGTTAGATTTAGACACAATAATAATGGAACAACATATAGTGCAGAATATGGGGATAATGATGAAGGAAGAATGAAAACCCAAAGAGAATTTCTAAAAGCAATAGCTACACAGGTTGTTCAATGGAATAACATAGATAAAGTAAAAGAAATTACAAATGCTATTTTTAAAAATTTAAAAACAGATATTACCTTATCAAAAATATTAGGATATGTACCATATGCTACAAGTTTTGATGTAAATAATTTAGAAATGGACCAATTACCAGGAACACCTGAAAAAATAAATGAATTATGGTTTTATAAAGCTGATTCATCAGAAACAAGCGAATTAATCAATGGATATATACAGAAATTAGGCCTTGATGACAAAGAAAAAGCAAAGTATATAAAGACAAATGTAAAAAAAACAAAAACAACAAAAAGCAAAAATACTACAACGAAAAACGAAACAGTAAACAAGAAAAATACAGTTGTAAATCAAACAAAAAATACTACGAATAATACTATAAAAAATACAGTAAAAAGTAAAAATGAAACCAAAAATCAATCTGTAAAAAATGAAAAAGATGATGACGAAAAAAAGGAAAACACTATAAAAAAGGAAAATACAGTTCAGAATAAAATAGAAAATGGAACAAATGATAATAATAAAACTAATGAAAATACGGAAAAGAATAATACTGAATCTAAAAACAACGATACAGATACAGTAAAAGAGCAAAAAATAGAAGAATAAAATAAAAATCCACATTAAGTGGATTTTTATTTTTTTCTTTGAAAGATTTATTTTACAACAATATTATAAATTTTATTTTTTACATAAATTTCTTTTACTATTGTTTTTCCTTCTGTTAAAGATTTTACTGTATCATTATTATGAACAATTTCCTTTACTGTTGATTCATCAGAATCTTTTTGAATTTTTAATGTTGTTTTTAATTTTCCATTTAATTGAATAGGTAATTCAATTTCATCATCAATAGTTTTTGATTCATCATATGTAGGCCATTTTGAATATGTAATTGATTCTGTATGTCCTAAAAATGTATTCCAAATTTCTTCAGTAATAAATGGGGCAATAGGGTTTAATAATTGAATAAATCCTTCAGCATATTCTTTTGGTAAATCATTTTCTTTATATACAGTATTAACAAATATCATTAATTGGCTAATGGCAGTATTGAAAGATAATTTATCATAATCTTCAGTAACCTTTTTTACTGTTGTATTATAAACTTTTTCCAAGTTAGGATTTATTGAATCAGTAAGATTTTTTTCTTCAAACATTCTATATACACGCTCAATAAATCTTCTTGCACCCTCAACACCATTTTCGTTCCAAGGTTTATTAGCTTCAAGTGGTCCCATAAACATTTCGTATAATCTTAATGTATCTGCACCATATTGATCAACGATATCATTTGGATTAACTGCAAATTCAGGATATCTTTTACCCATTTTAATACCATTTGCACCTAATATCATTCCTTGATGAACTAACTTTTTGAATGGTTCAGCAACTGGTACTATATTTTTATCATGTAAATAATTGTTCCATACTCTTGAATAAATTAAATGTCCAACTGCATGTTCTGGTCCACCAATGTATAAGTCTACTGGTAGCCAATGTTTTAATAATTCAGGGTCTGCAATTTGTTTATCATTATGTGGGTCAATATATCTTAAGAAATACCAGCTTGAACCTGCACTTCCTGGCATAGTACTTGTTTCTCTTTTCCCTTTTTTACCATTTACAGTTACATTTACCCAATCAGTAGCTTTTTCAAGAGGACTATCTCCATTTTTACTTGGAGCATAATCTTGTAATTTAGGTAATACAAGTGGTAATTCTGAGTCATCTAAAGCAGTACTTGTTCCATCTTCAAAATTAACAATTGGAATAGGTTCACCCCAATAACGTTGTCTAGCAAAAATCCAATCACGAATTTTATAATTAACTTGTTTATGTCCTACATTATTTTCTTCTAACCAATTTAACATTTTTGAAATAGCATCTTCTTTATTAAGACCATTTAAAAATTCAGAATTGATATGTAATCCATCACCTGTGAAGGCTTCTTTAGAAATATCTCCACCTTCTAATACAGGAATTATATCTATATTGAATTTTGTTGCAAATTCATAATCTCTTGTATCATGAGCTGGAACAGCCATAATTGCACCAGTTCCGTATGATGCTAAAACATAGTCAGAGATCCAAATTGGAATTTCTTTTCCATTTACAGGATTTATAGCATATGCACCTGTAAATACACCTGTTTTTTCTTTATTTAATTCTGTTCTTTCTAAGTCTGATTTTGTGCTACAAATTTTTATATATTTGTCAACTGCGCTCTTTTGATCTAGTGTTGTTATTTGTTTTACTAAATCACTTTCTGGAGCAAGAACACAATATGTCGCACCAAAAAGAGTATCACATCTTGTTGTAAAAACTGTAAATGATAAACCATCATGACCAGCAACTTTAAAGTTTACATGTGCACCAACAGATTTTCCAATCCAATTTATTTGAATTTCTTTTGTTGATTCAGGCCAATCAAGGTTTTCAAGATTTTCAAGTAATTTTTCTGCAAATTTTGGAGTTTCGATAATCCATTGTTTCATATTTTTACGAACAACAGGAAATCCACCTCTTTCACTTTTTCCATCAATTACCTCGTCATTAGCTAAAACAGTACCTAAACCTTCACACCAGTTAACTGGCATATTAACTAATTTGGCATAACCATCTAAATATAATTGTTTAAAAATCCATTGAGTCCATTTATAAAAATTAGGGTCTGTTGTAGATAGCTCTTTGCTCCAGTCATAAGAAAGACCTAAATTTTCCAATTGATTTTTAAATGTAGCTATATTTTTTTCTGTAAAACCATCTGGATGATTTCCTGTAGTAATAGCATATTGTTCAGCAGGTAAACCAAATGCATCCCATCCCATAGGGTGTAGAACATTATATCCTTGCATTCTTTTAAATCTAGCAATTATATCTGTAGCAGTATAACCTTCAACATGACCAGCATGAAGACCTACACCAGAAGGATATGGAAACATATCTAATGCGTAATATTTAGGTTTAGAAAAATCCCATACATCAGTTTTAAATGTTTCATTATCTTTCCAATATTTTTTCCATTTTTTTTCAACTTCTTTAAAGTTATAATCCATAAACATCGCGTCCTTTCAAATTTTGACATAAAATTATTTCAATTATACTATAAAAACGCAAAATGTCAATGAGTTGAATTAGTACTTTACATAAATGTAAAAATATGGTATACTAATAAATGTGAAATTTATGTTTATTAGTTGATGTAAAAATATATCATATAAATGAAAAAAGAAAAAAATTTGACTTAAAACATATTTTGAAATTTGTTTTAAGTCTGTTTTTTTAGCCAATAACCATAATAAAAAAATAGAGTAGGGGAGAAAATATGAAATTTAATGAATTAAATTTATCAGAAAAATTATTAAAAGCATTACAGGATATAGGATATGATGAGACAACAGAAATACAAGAAAAATCAATACCAGAAATTATGAATGGAAATGATATAATAGGATTATCACAAACAGGTACAGGAAAAACTGCTGCTTTTGGTATTCCAGCAATTGAAAATGTTGATGTAAAAAATAAAAAAACACAAATATTAATATTAGCACCAACAAGAGAGCTAGCTTGCCAAATTACAGATGAATTAAGAAAATTTACAAAATATACTGAAAATTTAAAATTGCTTACTGTATATGGTGGTCAACCAATAGAAAAACAAATAATACCATTAAGAAAAGGAGTTCAAGTAGTAGTTGGAACGCCTGGTAGAATAATGGATCACATGAGAAAAAAGACTATAAAATTATCAAATGTAAAAATGGTTATATTAGATGAAGCAGATGAAATGCTAAATATGGGATTTAGGGAAGATATTGAAACAATTTTGCAAGAAGTTCCAGAAGAAAGACAAACATTGTTATTTTCTGCAACAATGAATGAAAAGATAATGGCAATCACAAAAAAATATTTAAAAAATCCTAAAAAAATAAAAATAAAAGCAAAAGAGCTAACTGTAGAAAATATTGACCAAATAGCTTTTCAAACAAAAAATAATATGAAAGACGAAATTACAACAAGAGTTATTGATTTATACAAACCAGAAAAATTGATAGTATTTTGTAACACAAAGAAAAAAGTTGACCAATTACATGATTACTTAAAATCTAAAAAATATAATGTCGATGTTATACATGGTGATATAAAACAAGATCAAAGAGATAGAACAATTAAAAAGTTTAAAAAAGGTGATGTAAAAATTCTTATAGCAACAGATGTTGCTGCAAGGGGAATTGATATTGCAAATTTAGATTTAGTTATTAATTATGATATTCCACAAGAAAATGAGTATTATGTACATAGAATTGGAAGAACAGGTAGAAATAAAAATGTAGGAAAAGCAATAACATACGTTGTTGGTAAAGAAAAAAATAAATTACAAGAAATAGAGCATTATGCAAAAACAAAAATATCTTATGGAAAAATACCAACAGTATCTGAAATAAATAAAGCAAAAGATACAGAATTTGTTAAATCTGTTACAGATATAATGAGTAAAAAAGAATTTATTAAATCAGATATTTTTGATGAACTAATATCAAATCAAAATATAGATTTAAAAGATTTAGCAAAAGCAATGTTTACAATAATAAATGGAAAGCAAGAGCAAAACAATACTTCAAAAAATAGCTATGAACCAGATGAAAATGGATATGTAAGATTATTCTTTAGTTTAGGTAAAAAAGACAAAATAATGGTAAAAGACATAATAGGAAGTATGTCAGCAAACACAGCAATATCAGGTAAAGAAATAGGAAAAGTAAATATATTAGACAAATTTTCTTTTGTGGATGTACCAGTAAATTATGTAGATGAAGTTTTAACTGGTATGAAAGATAAGCCAATAAAAGGAAAAAATGTAAATATAGAAATAGCAAATTCTTAAATTTGAAACTTGAAAAAAATAACAATATATATTAAAATAAAGCAGTAGAAACTTCATAAAGGAGGAAATTTTATGGAAGAAAATCAAAAAGTTATTAAAGAGAAGAAAAATTACGGATTGGGTATTGCATCACTAGTATTAGGAATATTATCTGTAGTAACAATGTGCTACATAGTTGTATCTGTAATATTTGGTGTTTTATCAATAGTTCTTGGTATAGTAAGTTGTATTATTGAAAAGAAGGGTATAGGAACAGCAGGACTAATTATAGGTATAGCAAGTATTTCGGTTACAATATTCTTATACATTGTTTTAGGTGTAATGGAGCTTGATTTACTAATGGTACCAGATTGGTATAAATTCTAATAAGTTAATATTAATAAAATGAGCGTATTATTAACATTATGTTAAAGCGTTCATTTTTTATATAGAAAATATAATTATAACAAGAAATAATAAGGAGATAAAATGGCAATTCCAATAGATTTAAACAGAGCTTTAGAAAATCAATTAAATCAAATTATAAATATGCAAAATATAAATAAAAAAGCAAAATCAATAAGTGAAAGATACAGAAAAAATGATAATGATGGTAAAAGATTACTAACTGAATCAGATGAAGCAGTAGCATATGCTCTTTCAAGAATGCCTGCAACATATGAGGCTGATTATAGTGCAATAAACAAAACTTTAGAAAATAACAATTTTAATATAAATACAGTATTTGATATAGGAGCTGGAACAGGATCTGCAACATGGGCAATTACAGAATTAGTAGATAACTCACCTAATATAACATGTTTTGAAAGAGAAGATTCAATGATAAAAGTTGGTAAAAAATTAATGTCATATTCTGAAAAATTGAAAAACACAGAATGGAAAAAGTTTGACATTGTAAAAGATGAAATTAATCAAACAGCAGATTTTATAATGGTATCATATATGATAAATGAATTACCAAAAAATGAAGTAAATAAAATAATTTCAAAACTGTGGAAAGCAACAAATAAAATTCTACTTGTGATAGAGCCAGGAACACCACGAGGATTTTCAAATATAAAACAAATACGCTCTCAATTATTACAAGAAAATGCGCATATAATTGCACCATGTCCACATGAAAATGAATGTAAATTACCACAAGATGATTGGTGTCAATTTACAGCAAGAGTGCAAAGAAGCAAAATACATAAACTTTTTAAAGATGGTCAACTATCATATGAAGATGAAAAATTTTCATATATAGCATTTTCAAAACAAACTGTAAATATAGCAGATAATAGAATATTAAGACATCCAATAATTAATAAAGGATATACTGAATTTAAGATATGTACTAAATTAGGTATACAAAATATAAAATTATCAAAAAAAGATGGAGATAAATATAAAAAATCAAAAAAGAAAAATGCAGGAGACTGCATATAAAAAAAGCGACTAAAATTTTTTTATTTAGTCGCTTTTCTTAATACAATATGATACAATACAAAAAAATAATCTTATTATAATTAGCATATAATAAAATAAAAGAAAATATTTTATAAGGAAGTTGATTAATGAAAAAAATTGAAATTGGTGAGTATAAGAAAAAAGATATTACAATATATATAATATTAAGAGTTTTAGTAATTGCAACAATGATAATTCAATTATTAAGGGGAAATTTCGAGAATGTTTTTATGTGTGTACTTACATTAATTTTATTTTTAATTCCAATATTTATTGATAGAAAATTAAAGATAAAATTACCAGATACACTTGAAAAAATAATATTATTATTTATTTTTTCTGCAGAAATTTTAGGAGAGGTTCAAAATTTTTATGGGATATTTAAAAATTGGGATACAATGCTTCATACGATAAATGGTTTTTTATGTGCTGCAATAGGTTTTTCAATGATTGATATTTTAAACAGGTCAGAAAAATTCCATGCTAAAATGGAGCCAATTTTTGTAGCTTTAGTAGCATTTTGTTTTTCAATGACAATTGGAGTGCTATGGGAATTTTTTGAGTTCGGGATGGATACAGTATTTAAAACAGATATGCAAAAAGATAGAATTGTGCAGACAATATCATCAGTGGAGCTTAATCCAGATAAAAAGAACAATGCAATTGTAATAAATAATATAAATAAAACAGTAATATATTACACTGATCAAAATGGAATGCAAAAAGAACAAGTAATAGATGGTGGATATTTAGATTTAGGTATAAAAGACACTATGAAAGATTTACTAGTTAATTTTGTAGGTGCAATAGTGTATTCACTTATAGGTTATTGTTATATTAAAGGCAGAGATGGATATAAATTTGCAGAATGGTTTATTCCAAAAAGAAAAACTGCACAAGAAATAGAACAAACAAAATTAGAGGATTTATTAATGAAACAAAATAAATTAGAAAAACGAAAAAAAAAGAAAAATAAGTAGTAATAAGGAGAATTAAAATGGAAAAAACAAATGAAAATATTGTACAAAAAAATTTAGAGAAAAACAATGAAGAGAATAAAGCAAAAAAAAATAAGACTATATTTGGTTTTTCAATATGGAGATTAATAGCATATTTTATTATATATAGTGTTTTAGGATTTGTAATAGAAACTGCATTTGGTGCAGTAACAAAAGGAGTAATAGAAAGTAGAAAAAGCTTTTTATATGGTCCTTTTTGCGCAATATATGGTTTAGGTGCAGTTGTTATGATACTGTGTTTGCAACCATTTAAAAAGAATAATAATACATTATTTTGGGGCGGATTTGTTGCTGGCTCTATAATAGAATATTTAGTTAGCCTAATAGGTGAATTAATATTTCATGTTATTTGGTGGGATTATTCGGACATGCCACTAAATATAAATGGTAGAGTTTGTGTATATTTTTCAATTTTTTGGGGATTACTTGGAATTTATTTAGTATCATATATAAATCCTAAAATTGATAAATTAATAAACTTTATAAAAAGAAAAATATCAGATAAGGCTTTAAAAATAATAGAAATGATAACTGCGGTATTTTTAATTGTTGATTGTCTATTAACAGCATATGCGTTAAAAGCTTTTTATATAAGAATGGTAAAATTACATAATATTAATATTGGAAATGTAGAAATGATAGATAAAGAATATGATAAAATGTATGGAAATAAAAAGAAATCTGACTTTATTTACAAATATTGGGGAGACGAAAAAATGATAAAAACTCTTCCAAACTTAAAATTACAAGATAATGATGGAAAAATAGTATATTTTGATAGTTTATTACCAGATATACAAACATATTATTATAAATTTTCAGACAAAGGAATAAGACAAAAGATAGTACAAGATGTGGAAAATATACATAATCTATAACTACAATTTGCATTTTTAATTAAGGTGGCTCCGAAGATACTATAAAAGAACATGAATATACAAAATAAATATTAAAATAAAGGAGATATTTACGTATGAAAAAGAAAATTATTATGATATTAGTGCTTATTTTCATTATAACTATTGCTATTATAGGATTTATTTTTGTAAAAAACAATAATAATAAATTATCAAATAATGAAATTAAAAGTAATGAAGTTAAAGGTAATGAAATTATAAATAATGATAAAAATTCTATAACAGAAAATAATGAAGTTGTAACACAAGAAAATAAATTAGATATAAAATTATCTATTGCAAATACATGGAGTGATGGAATAAAAGAATATGCTCAATATACGGTAAATTTAAGCAATAATAGCAGTGAAACAATAAAAAATTGGAAGGTATTAATTGATATTACTGATATAGAAATAACACAAGTTTGGAATGCAAAATATGAAATAAATGGAAGCATATTAAAGTTAATCCCAGAAAGCTATAATAATGAAGTACAGCAACAACAGAAAATTGAATTAGGGTTTATTGCTAAATCAGATTTTAAGCAAAAACTTGAAAATATAAAAACATACTCAGGAGAGCAAAATGTTAACACAAATAATAATAACAACAATGAAATAAAAGAAAATAAGGAAAAAAACGATATTTTAACTAATAAGACAACAGGTCAAACTCAAAGTAATGTACCTCAAAAAAATGAAAATAAAAGTAATGATAAGACAAGTAAAATTGAAAACAATATTTTAATAAAAATAATGAAAAAAGGAGCAACCGAAGTGATAAAAGAAATTAATTCAACACCAGTAGGAAAACACGGAAAATTATCAGTTGAAGGAACTAAAATTGTAGATAAAAATAAACAAGAATTTCAATTAAAAGGTGTAAGTACACATAGCATAGCAATATATTCACAATACATAAATGAAGAAACATTTAAAGAAATGAGAGATAACTGGAATATAAATGTAATAAGAATTGCAATGTATAGTAATCCAAATGATGGATATACAAAAGAGCTACATAGTAAAGTAAAAGAAGCGGTAAATTATGCAACAGATTTAGGGTTATATGTAATAATAGATTGGCATATACTACAAGACAATAATCCAAATACATATAAAAATGAAGCAATAAGCTTTTTCGAAGAAATGGCAAATGAATTCAAAAATAACAAAAATGTATTATATGAAATTTGTAATGAACCAAACGGAGATGTTACATGGGATAAAGATATAAAACCATATGCAGAAGAAGTAATTTCAAAAATAAGAGCAATAGATACAAATGCAATAATAATAGTAGGAACACCAAAATGGTCACAAGATATAGACATTGTAGCAAACAACCCAATAACAGATTATGAAAATATAATGTACACACTACACTTTTATGCAGCGACACACAAAGACGAATTAAGAAAAAAATTAAAAATAGCACACGAAAAAGGATTACCAATATTTGTAACAGAATTCGGAATAAGTGACGCCAGCGGAAATGGAACAATAAGCCAAGAAGAAGGAGACAAATGGATAGAACTATTAAACAGCTACAACATAAGCTGGGTATGCTGGAACCTATCAAACAAAAATGAAACCTCAGCAATACTAAACAGCAACTGCAACAAAACAACAGATTTCCAAGAAAGCGACTTCTCACAACAAGGAAAATGGTTACTAAAAAAACTAAAATAAGGAAAATGGGAAAAGGGGACGGTTCTCTTTTCCCAGTTTCACCTTATAATAACAATTTATCTGTTAAGCATAAACAGAATAGTATTAGTAAACACACACTGAAAAATTCCAAGAGCAACAGAAGTAATTCCACCAACTTTATTTTTTTGCTCTTTTAATTCATAAATACCATAACTAATTGAATTAATTAAAATATAAACCGTAACAATACAAATAATAAATTTAATCATAAACAATCACCTCACTAAGATTCTCCAAATAAAGATCCAGATTTCAATGTAAACTCAACATTTACATTAAAAAAACAATTTTTATAATTTCCAAGCCAATTAGCGTTTTGCCATTCATCAAGAGTTAAATAATTCTTTACTGCATATTTACCAAAACCAGAAATATCCGAATTGTATTTTAAAGAAGTATTATATAAATAATTTTCTAGTTTACGTTGAATGTATTTTTGGGCATATTTTTGAATTTTGTTCAAAGACTCTTCTGTATTGTAATATGTTTTAGAATCTAAAGATAAACCATAACCAATTAAATGAACATTAATATTTACAAGAGGTGAATTATTTATAATATTTACGGAACATTTTGTATTTTTGGTTGAGGTTATTAATAAATCTATATATCTATTATTTTCAAAAGGATTAGGTACTGAAAGTGTACACTGATCAAGGTCATTATTAATAATTAAATGACAAATACTATCTAATCCAGTAAGTTCACCAACAAGTTTATCACCAGAAAATACGGCAATACCTAGTGTTTCAATAACATCGCTATCAGATACAGGATTTTCACCAGCAGTATAATCAGCATTTATTTTAGCTGTATTTGTATAATGTTTAGAATTTATCCCACCTAAGATAGCATATGCTTCAGAATAATCATCTTTTACAGCTGAATAAAATTCTGCTAATTTTATATTAGCCGTATATCCAGTATATTCATTTGTTGTTAAAGTCGATTCATAATAACGTGCAGTTAATGTTTCTAATGAAGGTTTTACATTTTTTAAATAATCTTTTGCATTTGCTTTAGAAATTACAATTGCACAATCAGTTCTAATTTCCACATTATTAGCAAAAGTGTCCAAATATTCAGAAATCCCAATTGTGGCTATTTTTTCCGAAAAAATTATTTCTTGACAATGTGACAAATTGATCTTTTTTGAAATATGACTATTAATTAGTGCAATTCCAGAATCAATAGATGAACAAACTACAGATGAAATGATGGAACCTTCAGATTGTGACGAACCTACCGACTCTTCTGAGCTACTACTACCATTTTTGGCAAATTGAAGAGTAAGCTCTAATTCATTACTATCTGTTATATCTAATCCAACTGCAACTGCATAAGCAAGCTCTTCAATACCATGTGCATCATAACAACCTGTGAAATTAAATAAAATAATTAGTAAAGTGCATACAACAAAGCAACTTTTTAATAACTTTTTCATATAAAAATCCTTTCATCTGTTAATAAAAAATATAGCTATAATTTTTATTAGATTAATAATCTACTATATTTTATATTGGCTAATATAAGTATTCCAACGTTAATTATAAATAAAAATACTAAAATTACATATTTTAAAAATCCTTCAATAAAATTTATATATTGAGCAACATTTTCATATAATAAGGCACATCCAAATATTAAAGAGCAGTAACAATAATTAATTGATGTTGTATTTGATAAATTAGTTAGTTTTTTTGTTATATATAGTATAAAAAATGTTACTATACTAATATATGAAAGCATAGATAAAATCCATATAAAAATAAATAGTGCATTCGCTCTTTGTATAAATTCACCATATCGAATTGTTTTGGCTAATAAGTAGATGGTAATGCTTTCATTACTATCTGTTATAAATGAAAAAACAAAAAGTAAACTAATAACGCTTAATAGTAAATATATGCCAGATATAATCATCGATAATATAGAAATTTTTTTTAAATCTTTCTCATTTTTTAATAATGGTTGCAAATATAATAAATAAGCTAAACCAGTAAATCCGAAAACATTTGTAATACTGCCAAAAAAAGTTTCATTAATTCCATAACCGAAAATTGGCAATAATCGCTGAATAACAAAGTTCTCTGAAGTAGAAATAACGATAACTAAAATACTCACAAATATAATAGGTGCAATCATCAAATTAACCTTTGATATAACCTTAATTCCGTATTTATTTGCCACATAAGCCGAAATAATAAAAAATAAAATTAAATAAATAATTGGTGAAGAGTTAAAATATATTATTTTAAGTGATTCAGAAAAATTCCTTATAATAAGTGCAGATACAGTAATTAAACATAATATATGAATTATACCAACAGGTATTTTTAACCAGCGTTTTCCCAAATAATTGGAAACATCTAAAATATCACTTCCTGGAAATCTCTTAAAAAGCATTGATATTAAATATGCAAAAAATATAGCAATTAAAGATATTATAATTGTGGATATCCATGCTGATGAACCAGATGTTTTCATTATAATTTTAGGATAATTTAAAATTATTTTATTAATCATAACAACCGAAACAAGTCCAATTGCTTCAAGTGTTTCTAATTTTGATGAATTCATATTATTTTTTCCTCCAAACCATACTTATTTTCTTTTGAGAAAATTTCTTTTGAGCATGCAAAAATACAGATGTACGTTCTCTTTTCCAAATAGGAGGAATAAAGTAAGATGAAATGCTACGTTTATTTTTGTTTAAAATGTATGGGTTAATATATGGCGAACCAAATGATTTTAGTTTACACATTATTACTAACTGAATAAATAAAACAACACTAATTCCTAAAAATCCAGCAACATATCCAAGTATAATATAAATAAATCTATAAATTCTAAATGTAAAATTAAGTGAAAAATCAGGTATACTAAAAGAACATATACCAGTTATTGCTATAATAATTATTAAAACTGGACTAACAAGTGATGCTGAAACTGCTGCTTCACCTAAAATTAAAGCACCAACAATACCTATAGTAGAACCAAGAGGAGTAGGAACTCTCAGACCAGCTTCTCGAATTAATTCAAAAGAAATTTCCATAAGTAATATTTCTACAAATGTAGGAAAAGGAACAGATTCACGAGCTGCTGCTATTGTGAATAATAGTTCTGTAGGAATAAGCTCTTGATGATAGTTGGTTATTGCAATATACATTCCAGGTAATAATAAAGAGAGAAATATTGCGAGAAGTCTTATTAATTTTTGCATATTTGAAAATTGGTATTTTAAATTTAAATCTTCGGGAGATGTTATAAAATCAACAAAAACACCAGGTGCAACTAAAACATATGGGCTACCATTAACAATAATTATAACTCTTCCTTCAAGTAAAAAATTTGAAACTTTATCAGGTCTTTCTGTTGCAACCATTTGAGGAAATAAGCTTTCAGGTGAATCTTGTATTAATTGCTCTAATTGACCAGAAGAAATTAAATAATCTACAGATAAGTTATTAATTCTATAGCGAACCTCAGCAACTAAATCTTCATTTGCTAATGATTTTATATAACCAATAGAAACTTGAGTTTTAGTAATTTGTCCAACTGTTAAAGTTTCCATTACAAGATTTTCATTATTAACAAGACGTCTAATCATAGATGTATTAGTTCTAATATTTTCAACAAAGGCTTCTTGTGAGCCACGAACAACTACTTCATTGCTTGGCGAGTCAATATTTCTTTGCTTAAATCCTTTTACATCTAAATTAAATGCTGTATCTAATGAATCAACAAAAAGCATACAATTTCCCATATTTATTGCAGAATATACATCAGAAAAATCTGTAACTTTATCTACACTATTTTGAGGAATTAGGCTATTATAAATAAAATCTACTAAATTTTTTTCTTTAGATTTCTTAAAATTTTTTAAAGTAACATTATCTATCTTTTCCTCAGAAACAAATTTTTTTTGTTTATCATCAAAAATATTTGCCCTGTTTCTCATCATTAAAGGAGATAAAATAAATTCATTTATAACAGGAGAATCAACCATTCCATCAATGTACATAACAAAAGCTTTGTATTCTATATTTTGTGCTAGTAAAGAAAACTCTCTAATTATTACATCATTGCAAATTAAAGCATTATACTTATATTTCAAAAAATCAAGATTTTTATCTATTTCGGTAAAAATCTTTTGCGGTTCAACATCTTTAGTTGTGTTATTGTTCAAATTGTAATTACTACCATCTTCATTTTGAACATGCCCGGCTTTCATTATCAATAGTGAAATTATACGATTCACTAGGTTTATAAGTGAAAAGATTTTTTATAAAATTATTAAACTTATTCATATATAATCCTTTCGTAAAATAAAATTAGTAATTGTAGTATTTACTAATAATTATAAAATATGCAAAAAATATGTAAATTAATGGTTAAAATGTTTTGGTTGCTTTTTAATTAATTATATTGTAAAATTAATGAAAGAAAATTTAGGAGGTTTGTATGGAGGAAAATAAAATAAATGAAAATATAACTGATACAAATGCTATTGTTGGTATGATTTTAGGTATATTATCTGTTATATTATGTTGGGTTCCTGTTATTGGATTGGTGTTAGGCATAGTAGCATTAATTTTATCAATTAAAGGATTAAAAAATTCAAGAATTATAAACAAAGGGAAAGGACTTTCTGTAACTGGAATATCTTGTGGATCTGTTGGAATTGTTGTAAATATTATATATACTATTGTATATATAATTATATTTATATTTGCGACAACTGCTGTAGATGAAATAAAAAAATATAATACAGAAATAAATAATTATTATAATGAAACTAAATCATATTACAGAAATCATAATTATGAATATAATGGTACAATATTAGATGATTATGATATATAAAAATAAAGCTTCAACATGATTGAAGCTTTATTTTTTACTCAGATTTTTTAAATCATCTATAGATGGTATAGATTCAGGTAGCATAAGTGGAATTTCACTTTTTAATTTTAATTTTTTTCTTGTAAATAAATGAGATAGTTTATAAAAAAAAGCCCTAAATTTACTATAATATTTATTAAAATTATATAAATTTACAGTATAAGCCAAGTTCTTAAAAATTTTTTTACCATGTCTATCATATAAAATAAGATAGTTTTGAGTATTTATTAAATTTACTAAGTCTTGTTTTTGATATGAAGATGGTACAAATTTTCTATATGCTTGAGGACCATAAATATCGTATATTAAATTAAATTTTTTATAAGAATTTTTAAATGTGACATGTGTTTTAAATATTTTGTTAAACATATATTCTTCATAGTCTATTTCTGCAATAATATCACGAATATCACTTTTTATTTCATACTTTAAAATTGAATTCATAATTACCTCTTCTTTTGTCGTATTTTTTTATAAATTATAACATATAAAAAAAATTTGTAAAATAGATTTGTTTAATTTTATAATTTTATTTTCTATGATATGTGATGACATTTATTTTTTATGCAAAACCAAATAAATTATTATGAAATAGAAGTTTAAAAATGAAAAAAAATGGATATTATATATTCAGGTGAAGAATATGAATAAATTAAAACAATTTTTTTGTATAGCTATTTTAATAGTAATATATGTATATGTGTGTAATATAACTTTATTACCAAATAGTATAATAATATTTGAAGGTGAAGAGCTTAATTTAAAAACTGTTGTTGGATTAAAAGTTAAAAGAGCAAATGGTACAAATATGCCAGTAATTCAGGCTTCGAGTTTAGGTGAGTCTGAACAAAGTAGTAAATATGAAACTGCGGGAACATTTGAACTTAATCTTAATTTATTTGGTACTATACCTGTAAAAGAAATTGATGTAAATGTAATTCCAAAAACGGAAGTAATTCCAATGGGAAATTTAATTGGTGCAAAATTATATACTTCTGGTGTATTAGTTGTTGGTATGTCTGAAATACAAGGAAAAGACTTTCAAAAACATAAACCATATGCTGATTCAGGAATTGAAGAAGGCGATATGATTGTTGAAATGAATAGCAAAAAAATTTCTAATACAGATGAATTAGTAGAAACTGTAAATAATTCAAATGGCGAAGAAATACAAATTAAATATGTACGAAATGATGAAACAATAACAACAAGTATACAACCAGTAAAAAGTGAAGATAATGAATATAAATTAGGTTTATGGGTAAGAGATGCAGCAGCTGGAGTTGGTACTTTAACTTTTTATGAGCCATCTACAGGAAAGTTTGCTGCACTTGGACATGGAATAGTAGATGTTGATACTGGAGATATAATAAATATTGCTAATGGAGAGCTTGTAACTAGTAGTTTAATTGCAATTCAAAAAGGAGAAAAAGGAGCTCCAGGTGAAATAAAAGGTTCTATAGATTCAGGAGTAACAATAGGTAATATTTCAAAAAATACAAATTTTGGTGTATTTGGATTAGTATCAAATAAAAATAATTTAAATTTGAATGGAACTAAAGAATATGAAGTTGCTTTAAGAAGTGAAATACAAGCAGGAGAAGCAGAGATAATTTGTGAACTTGAAAATGGAAAAAAAGTGCAATATAAAATCGAAATATCAAAAATTTATACAAGCAATAACTATGACAATAAAAGTATGATGATAAAAATAACAGATGAAAGATTATTACAAAAAACGGGGGGAATAATACAAGGAATGAGTGGATCTCCAATTATACAAAATGGCAAGTTTGTAGGAGCAATAACAAATGTATTAGTATCAGACCCAACTACTGGATATGCTATATTTGGTGACTTAATGGTAAAACAAATGAAGTCTGTAAAATAATGAAATTAAAATAAAAAAGCACTGTAAACATTATGTTTATAGTGCTTTTTGAAATAGTGGAAAAGATGGTACAATATCAACAAGTAAGTCTTGCTAAAATTAGCTCTACGTCAGTAATACCAATTTTTGTAGCATTAATATCAATAATATATTTTATAAAATATAGAAAAAAATAATAATTATTTTTTATAAAATGTAATTTGTAGAATAATAAAATTAATAATTATAAAATTGAATAAAAAGGCAGGGACACAATCCCTGCCTTTTTGCATCTACCATTTAATAATAGCAAACACATAAAACCAAGAAAAATATCCCTGTCTTTTAAGTGAATAAATTTATTAAATTACACTAATAATAAACTTATTTAGTCATATTGTCTTCAGCTTGTTGTATCATTTTTCTAACCATTTGACCACCGATTTTACCAGCATCTTTAGCTGATATATCACCATTATATCCGTCTTTTAAGTTAACACCTACTTCGCTAGCTACTTCATATTTAAATTTGTTTAAAGCATCTTTAGCAGCAGGAACAACTTTCTTATAGTTATTTGTATTTGCCATTACCTTGTTCACCTCCTGTTGTTTATAATAAACAATTAATTATTTCAGAAAAAACTATATCGCTTTTTCTAACATTATAATGTGCATATTTAAAAAAAATAAACTGGTAATTTTTTACAATTACAAACTATTTTCATTTCAAATATGTATTTGTCGAATTATGTAGAAATTTGCAGATGAAAAAAGATTGACTTTGTATGAATTTGATATTAAAATTAGTACATAATAAAATTTTATTCAAAAAATTTAATTCTAAAAAATTTCCAAAGAAATTTAAAAAAGTGTAATAGGAGGTGAATTATTGAAACGAAAAACATTGAAGTCTTTGTTCAGTGTTATTATTAGTGTTATTGTAGTATGCTGTTTATTCATTTTTTTATATCTAAAAAATAAAAATTCCATTATTCAATCAAATCTAATAAAAGAGGCAGATAGTATTGTAAACGAAAATATTATTAATAGTGATGCTATTAATAAAAGTGACGAGCAAAAACAAATTGAGGAGTGTGAGGCTTTTTCAATTGAAAAAATATCTAGTGATAATAATGTTTTAGGAAAAATAAAAATTCCAGTAATAAATGTTGAAGCACCAATTAAAGAAGGCGTAACACAAGATGTATTAAAAGAATCTGTTGGACATTTTTGTGATAGTAGTTATTGGAATGGAAATGTTGCTCTTGCTTCTCATAACAGGGGTACATATGCACATTATTTTGAAAAGATAAATAAATTACAAATTAATGATGAAATCATTTATCAAACTAAATTAGGAACAAGAGTTTATATTGTAACTGAAATAAATCAAATATCTGAAAATGATTTGTCTGTTTTAGAAAAATCAAATAAAAATATTTTAACATTAATAACCTGTGTAAAAGATAAGAAAAATTTAAGATTATGTGTACAAGCATCAGAAAAAGTTTAATTTTTATTAAAATAATATACCAAAGAGCATTTTAATTACAAAAGAATTTTTGAAAAAAATTATAAAAAAGTAATGTCGTAAATAGAAGTTTACGAAATCCAAATATATAAATAGAAGAAAGAAGGAATGAGTTTATTTATGAAAAAAGTAAGAAAAATGTTGTTTAGTATAGTATTATTGGTATTGGCTATATTTCAAATATCTACACAAATGAAAAAAACAGAAGCTGCAACAGCAGGCGAAATACAGTATTTACAAAGAGATAACAAAGGTTTTTATTCAATACAAAAATGGAATGGGTCTGAATGGATATATGTTACATATAGTATAACATATTATACAGATAGCAATGGAGTAAAAAGAATAGCATATTGTATAGATCCAGATTTAAAAGGAATAGGTTGGATTAAAGGTGAGTATGCAGGATATGATGTAAAATTAAAAGAGCTATTATCAAATGAAAAATTATGGCGTGTATATACAAATGGATATCCATATAAAACACCAAGTCAAATGGGAGTTGAAACAGAAGATGATGCATACCTGGCAACAAAAATGGCGTCATATGCAATTCTTAGAGGTAATTCAATTGAAGAAATAAGACAACAATATAGAGCTGGAACAACAAAAGTCGAAAATGAAAGTTTAGAAGATATACAAAGAAGAGGTACAAAAGTAATTGATGCAATATGTAAATTAATTGATATTGGCTACAATGGAAGCGAAACAATAAAAAATAATAATATATTACAAATATCAAAACAAAGTGAGTTATCAAAAGATTTAAATAAAGATGGTTATTATTCTGCAATTTTTAAAGTAAATTCAAAAGTAGAATGCAGTCAATATAATGTTTCTGAAATTACAGGGTTCCCAGAAGGAACATATATAGCAGATAAAACTGGTACTAGTAAAACAGAATTTAATGGAAATGAAAGTTTTAAATTAATGATTCCAAAAGATAAAATAACAAATAGTATAGATGGAAATATAAAAATTGTAGGAAAGTGCAAAAATTACCCAATATATTATGCTGAATGTAATGTTGGAAACTATCAAAACTATATGCTATGTTGTGATATGTATAGCGATGATGTACAAGCAAGCTCTAATATAAATATTAATGCCAATAAATGTGGAATTCAAATAGAAAAAATAGATAAAGACACTAAATATCCTATAAAGGGTGTAAAGTTTTTAATTAAATATGAAAGCGGAGAAGAAATAGGAATATATGAAACAGATGAAAATGGAAAAATAAATATATCTAATTTAAAACCAGGGAATATATCAATTAAAGAAATAGAAACAAATAAAAATTATATATTATCACCAAATGAAACAAATATAAAATTAGAATATGACGAAATAAAAAATGTAAAAATAGAAAACGAAAAGAAAAAAGGTTCAATAAAAATAATAAAGGTTGACTCGAAAAACAATGAAATAAAATTAAAAGGTGTAAAGTTCGAAATATACAATGAGCAAAAAGAATTAATATCTTCATTAATAACAGATGAAAACGGCGAGGCAAAAATTGAAAATTTACCAATAGACACAAAATATATAATAAAAGAAGTTGAAACAGCAAAAGATTATATATTGTCAGAAGATCCTATAACAATAGAGCTAGAAGAAAATGAAATAAAAACAATTACATTTAAGAACAAAAAAATTGAGCAAGACAAAAAAGAAACATTACCAAGAACAGGTCAAACAGACACAAGCAATTATTTATTAGGGATTTCAATAGCTGGAACAATTTTAAATACACAAATATTAAGAAAAAAGAATACAAAAAATAAAAAGGATAATAATAAATAAAGAGAAGGTGAAAATATGTTTTTGGCAGGTTTAATGATTGGGTCTATAGTCGGCGGAGTATTTGCAATAATATTGCATTGTTTGGTAATAATGAGCAAGACAGAATAAAATTCAAAAGTCCAGGCACACAAACAAAAATATTAACATATATTTAAAATATAGGAAAGAAATATGGAGGTAAATGTATGTTAGTATTTTCTATCTCGGGATTTTTAACATTTTTACAAACCTCACTTTTTGTGATTGGATACATATCTAAAAATAGTTTATTTCCAGAGCCATTAAATGCAGAAGAAGAAAAGATGTATTTACAAATGTTAGAAAACGGAGATAAAGAGGCAAGAACTATATTAATAGAGCGAAATTTAAGACTTGTAGCTCATGTATGCAAAAAATATAGCAATAACAATACAGACTTAGATGACTTAATATCAATAGGAACAATAGGCTTAATAAAGGGAATAGATAGTTTTAATTATAAAAAAGGTGTAAGACTTGCAACATATGTTTCTAGATGTATAGATAATGAAATATTAATGCATTTTAGAAGTGCAAAAAAATTAAATGCAGAAGTATATTTAGAAGACACTGTAGGAAAAGATAAAGATGATAATACTGTAAGTTTACAAGAAGTTTTAGAAAATAATGAAAGAAGTGTTGATGAAGAAGTAGATTTAAAATTTAAAATAAAAAAATTATATGCAAAAATGAAAACAGTTTTAAAAGATAGAGAATTCGGAATAATAACAATGCGATTTGGATTAGATGGAAAAAAGCCACGAACTCAAGAACAAATAGCAAAAATGCTAGGAATATCTCGTTCATATGTCTCAAGAATAGAAACAAAAGCGATAGGAAAACTGGCGAAAGAATTTAAAGAGTGAATTAACTGAAAAAGAAAAAATGCAAAAGGGAAAATTTGAATCAACTCAAATTTTCTCTTTTTTTTCAATTTGTGTCAATGGAGGTCAATGGGTTGTCAATGGGG